>NZ_CP197010.1:0-372500 GCF_051983905.1 Stenotrophomonas sp. STK17_22 | reverse complement strand
ACCTTGAACACCTGCTCTTCATAGGTACGGGCATTGGCCAGCACGTCGTCCTTGCTGAGCGGCTTGCGGGTCAGGCTCTTGCCTGACGGGTCGCCGATCATGCCGGTGAAGTCGCCGATCAGGAAAATGACCTGGTGGCCGAGGTCCTGGAACTGGCGCATCTTGTTCAGCAGCACCGTATGGCCCAGGTGCAGGTCCGGTGCGGTGGGGTCGAAGCCGGCCTTGATCCGCAGCGGACGGCCTTCCTGCAGGCGCGCACGCAGATCCTCGAGCTTGAGGATCTCGTCGGCACCACGGCCGATCAGGGCAAGGGCTTCTTCAATCGAGGACACGTGACTACTCCCGGCAACGCCGATTCTTGTGTGGGGTGTTAAAGCAAAGTTAACCCGATTGGCTTCACAAAAGCCAATGGGCACAAGGGTTTGACGCGGTTTTCTCAGGTGTCTATGGTAACCGGCGATCAGGCCCGCGCTCCCGGGCTGCCAGGAAAAAACCGCCGATGCACAATTCCGAACAAGGGCGCGCACGCAAGCAGCGCTTCCAGGAACGCCTCCACGTCCTGCACGACAACGCCCTGCATCGGAAGCTCAGGCAACATCTTCCCGCCGCCTTCAATGAGCGCTGGACCCGCCGTCATTGGATGCATGCCAGCCTGTTCGCGACCATCGGCGCCCTGGTGGCGACCATCGTCCCCGGCTTCTCGCACACCATCGACGCGCCCTTCGCCGACAGCCACACCAGCCTGGCGCTGCCGTTGCCGCCGCTGACCATGGCCCGCCAGCAGCAGGTGCCCGGAGACAGCTGGCAGGTGCTGCGGGTGCAGCGCGGCCAGACCCTGAGCGACCTGTTCGACAAGGCCGGCATTCCGGCCACCACCCTGCACCGGGTACTGGACCACCCAGGTGCGCGTGAGGCGCTGACCAAGCTGCGCCCGGGTGCCGAGATCGCCTTCGACATGCCGCTGTCCGGTGACCTGCGCAGCATCCGCTTCGATCGCGATGCCGACAACCGGGTGGAACTGAGCCTGGCCGGCGATGACATCAAGGAGAAGGTGACCAAACGCGAGACCTCCACGCGCACGGTGGTCACCAGCGGCGAGATCACCAGCTCGCTGTATGCCGCGGCCCGGCGCGCCGGGCTGTCGCCGTCGGCGATCGCGACGATGACCGACGACATCTTCAAGTATGACATCGACTTCTCGAAGGACCTGCAGCCGGGCGACCGCTTCAGCGTGGTGATGGATGAAACCTGGCGCGAAGGCGAGAAGGTGGACACCAGCAAGATCCTGGCGGCGACCTTCACCACCGGTGGCAAGACCTATTCCGGCTTCCGCTTCGACCGCAACGGCAAGTCCGAGTACTACGACATCAACGGCCGTTCGCTGAAGAAGAGCTTCATCCGCATGCCGATCCCGTTCGCGCGGCTGAGCTCGACCTTTGGCGCGCGCAAGCACCCGGTGCTGGGCAAGATGCGCATGCACAAGGGCGTGGACTACGCCGCGCGCACCGGTACCCCGATCATGGCCGCCGGCGACGCCCGCGTGCAGTTCGCCGGGGTGCAGCGCGGCTACGGCAACGTGGTGATCCTCGACCACGGCCGCGGCCACACCACCCTGTACGGCCACATGTCGCGCTTTGCGAACATCAAGACCGGCCAGCGCGTGGCCCAGGGCACGGTGATCGGCTATGTCGGCTCGACCGGCCTGGCGACCGGCCCGCACCTGCACTACGAATTCCGCGTCAACGGCGAGCACCGCAACCCGCTGACCGTGACCATGCCGCCGCCGGAGCCGCTGAAGGGCGCCGAGCTGGTCGCCTTCCGCGCGCAGACCGCACCGGCGATGGCGCGCATCCAGGGCATGGAGAAGCTGATCTACGCCGACGCCAGCCCGGCACCGACCAGCCGCGACGAGGCCGCCCCCGAGGTGGCCAGCGCCAAGGACAAGCAGGCAACCGGCCGCAAGCGCGGCTGAGCCCCTGCGTTGACGAAGAAGGACGCGGCAGCCCAAGCTTGCCGCGTCCTTTTTTTATGCCTGCCATGAACACGACTGCCGACGCTGACGCCCCCCTGTACCTTGGCCTGATGTCGGGCACCAGCGCCGATGGCATCGATGCCGCGCTGGTGCAGTTCCCCGCCATTGGTGGCTGCCGCTTCGTGCATGGGCTGACCGCCCGCTGGGAGCCGGTGCTGCGGGCGCGGCTGGTGGCACTGGGCGAAGGGGGCCCGCTGGACTCGCTGGAGGAGCTGGGCGAACTGGACGCGCGGATCGCGATCAGCTTCGCTGAAGCCGCCAATCAACTGCTGGCCGAGGCCGGTGTGGACCGCAGCCAGGTCCGCGCGATCGGCTCGCACGGCCAGACCGTGCGCCATCGTCCGCTGGCCAATCCGGCCTTCACCGTACAGCTGGGCGACGGCAACCGCATCGCCGAGCTGACCGGGATCACCACGGTGTGTGATTTCCGCCGCCGCGACGTGGCAGCCGGAGGCCATGGTGCGCCGCTGATGCCGGCCTTCCACCTCGGCATGCTGGGCACGGCTGATGAAGACCGTGCCGTGCTCAACCTGGGCGGGATCGCCAACCTGACCCTGATCCCACGCGAAGGCGCGGTGCGTGGCTTCGATACCGGCCCGGCCAACGCGCTGATGGATGCCTGGTGCCAGCGCCACACCGGCCGCACCTTTGATGCCGACGGCGCGTATGCCGCCAGTGGCGCGGTGGACGAGAGCCTGCTGGCGGGTTGGCGTTCGGAGCCGTGGTTCGCGCTGCCGCCGCCGAAGAGCACCGGCCGCGAACAGTTCCACCTGGCTTGGGCCGAGGCCCACATGGGCGAAGGCCAGTACGCTGCCGCCGATGTGCAGGCCACCCTGCTGGAGCTGACCGTGGCAACGGTGGCCGATGCGCTGCTGGCGCAGCAGCCGCAGACCCGGCGCCTGCTGGTCTGCGGCGGCGGGGTGCGCAACCGGCACCTGATGAAGCGGCTGGCTGCACGGCTGCCGGGGGTGCAGGTGGAGTGCAGCGCGGTGCATGGGCTGGACCCGGAGTACGTGGAAGCGATGGGCTTCGCCTGGCTGGCGCAGCGGACGATGGACGGGCTGGCCGGCAACCTGCCGAGCGTGACCGGGGCGACGGGGCCGCGGATCCTGGGGGCGATCCACCTGGCGTGAGGTGATCATCCACGCATGGCGTGGATCTACCGGGAACGGCGGTCGAGCGTGGCTCGACGCTACATGGGCACTAATCGAAGCCCTGCCCTGCGGGCAGGGCCTGCAGGGCGGCGATGGCGTCGGAGAGCGCGTCCACTTCGGGATCGCCGAAGCCGGAGCGGACCTCCAGTTCACTGCTGAACAGGCCCTGCTCCAGCAAAGCGGCGCAGGTCTGTTCGTGGGTCCAGCCGCGGGCAACCGCGACACGTCGGATACGTTCCAGCAGCAGCGGGTCCAGGTCCCGCAGCACAACGTCGGCCATGCTCACTTCCCCGTTCGCAAGGCACCGCCCCCTCGGCGCGTCGGGGGCGATGATCCCGCAGACCGGGCGGGCAGGCAATCAGGCGGCGCTTGCGGCCTGGCGACGGCGCTGCTGCACGATCAACAGAGCGCAGAGGATCACCACCGGGATCGCCACCAGCGCGGTACCGACGAAGAACAGCGCGTAGCCTTCCAGCAGCGTCCGGCCCTGCGCGAGCGTCTGTACCGACCACCCCGAGAGCCCCTTGAGCGCCTTGCCGGGCATCGCGTAGAACGAACTCAGCAGCGCGTACTGGGTTGCGGTGTATCCGATGCTGGTCAGGCTCGACATATAGGCGATCAGCGCCGTACCGGCGAAACCGCTGGCGAAGTTGTCGATTGCCATGGCCACCGCGAAATGGGTGGTGTCCGGGCCCGAATAGGCCAGCCAGGCAAACGCCAGGTTGGAGGCCGGACCCAGCACGGCGCCCACCATCAGCGCCGCCAGCACTCCCCAGCGAACCGAGACCAGGCCCGCCGCAGCAATGCCGACGAAGGTCGCGACCAGGCCCACCGAGCCACGTACAGCGCCAACGGTGTCCTCGTCCAGGCCGAGATCGACGTAGAACGGGTTGGCCATCGGCCCCATGACGAAGTCGGCCATGCGATAGACGCTGATGGCCACCAGGATCAGGATCGCACCACTACGATGCTCGCGGACGAAGGCGATGAACGGCCCCGCCACGGCGTCGAACAGGCCCCGCGGCGTCCACAGCGAGGTCGCCTGAGCCTGCACGGCAGCCACTTCCCGCGCGGGCTCACGGGCCATGATCACGGCCACCACGCCAAGCGCCATGAGGACGGCCATGATCTCGTACGAGACCTGCCAGCCGACACGGGCCGCGATGATCAGGATCAGCGCATCGGTGACCAGCAATGCGGTGCGATAGCCCAGCGCCGAGGATGAGGTCAGCAGGCCCAGCTGCTCGCTGTTGTCAGCACTTTCAATGCGCCAGGCATCGATGACGATGTCCTGGGTGGCCGAAGCAAACGCCACGATCACGGCCATCACGCCGAACACGACGATGTGCTGCCAGGCGATACCCAGGAACTGGATCTGGCCCCCCTTGGGCTGGACCAGCGCCATGCCGACCAGGCCCACCACCACGACCAGCTGCGACAGCAGCATCCAGCCACGGCGGCGGCCAAAGCGACCGAACAGAGGCACGTCGGTCTTATCGACGATCGGCGCCCACAGGAACTTCATGGTGTAGGCCAGCCCGACCCATGACAGGAAACCGATCGTGCTCAGCTCGATGCCTTCCTTGCGCATCCAGAAGCCGAGCGTGTTGCCCACCAGATAGATCGGCAGGCCGGAACTGAAGCCGAGCAGCAGCATCGCCAGCACCTTGCGCTGGCTCAGGTTGGACACCACCTGCTGCCACGGCCGACGCGGCTTGGCAGCCTCGGTCACAGGTCGTAGTCCACGATGAACGGCGCGTGGTCGGAGAAGCGCTCGTCGCGGTAGATCGAGCAGCTGCGCAGGCGGTCACGCAGGCCCGGGGTGATGAACTGGTAGTCGATGCGCCAACCGACGTTGTTGGCGCGGGCAGCGCCGCGGTTGCTCCACCAGGTGTAGTCCTCGCCGGTGGGGTTGAGCAGGCGGTAGGCGTCAGCCCAGCCACGGCCGGCGGCGACATCGGTGGCCTGGCCATGGTCGGCGCACAGGGCATTGAGCCAGTCGCGCTCTTCCGGCAGGCAGCCGGAGTTCTTCTGGTTGGACTTCCAGTTCTTGATGTCCAGCGCCGAACGCACGATGTTCCAGTCGCCGCACAGCACGTAGTCGCGGCCGCTGCGCGCCCATTCCTCGAGGATCGGCCGCAGCCATTCCATCACTTCGAACTTGAAGCCCTGGCGCAGGTCGCCCGAGCTGCCCGACGGGATATAGAAGGAGACCACGCTGAGGTTGCCGTAGCGCGCCTCGATGTAGCGGCCTTCGTCGTCGAACGGGGCCCAGCCGAGCGAGGTGATCACCTGGTCCGGCTCGCGCTTGCTGTAGATCGCCACGCCGCTGTAGCCCTTCTTGGTGATGGCGTCGCGGTAGAAGCAGTGGTGGCCGTCCGGGCGGAACATCGGGTCGGTCAGCTGGTCTTCCTGGGCCTTGGTCTCCTGGATGCACAGGACGTCGGCGTCCTGGGACCGGAACCAGTCGAGGAAGCCCTTGGTTGCGGCGGAGCGGATGCCATTGGCGTTGAAACTGATGATGCGCATGCGGGGGACCTGCGGCGGGAAACCGGGCAAGCATACCGGTTGCCTGCGGGGCTGCGCAGTCCGCCAGGCCGGGCCGCGACACCCTTCACAGGGCCCCGGACGAGCGCGAAACGCCCAGCTGGATTAGGATTTGTGCTCCAAATGAAGATGAATCGAGTTTTGATGAGCGACCACCGCCACCGTTTCCTGCAGCTGGCCCTGACCGCCGACGCCCTGCGCTTCGGCCAGTTCACCCTCAAGTCCGGCCGGCTGAGCCCCTATTTCTTCAACGCCGGTCGTTTCGACTCCGGTTCGCTGCTGTCGCAGCTCGGCGCCTGCTACGCCGATGCCATCGATGCCACCGGGATCAAGTACGACGTGGTGTTCGGCCCCGCCTACAAGGGCATTCCGCTGGCCACCGCGATGGCCTGCGAGCTGGCCCAGCGTGGCCGTGACCTGCCGCTGTCGTTCAACCGCAAGGAAGCCAAGGACCACGGTGAAGGCGGCCAGCTGATCGGCGCCGACATGAACGGCAAGCGCGTGCTGATCGTCGACGACGTGATCACTGCGGGTACCGCGATCCGCGAAGCGCTGGGCATCATCCGCGCCGCCGGTGGCACCCCGGCCGGCATCGTGGTGGCACTGGACCGCCAGGAGATCGCTTCGGAAACCGATCGCCGTTCGGCGGCACAGTCGGTGGCCGAAGAGGCCGGCATTCCGGTGATCGCCGTGGCGTCGCTGGCCGACCTGCTTGATTTCGCCTCCGGCAACCCGGAACTTGTGGGTTACCGGCAGCCGCTGGAAGCCTACCGGGCCCAGTACGGCGTCCGTTCGATCCGCTGACCGACCCAGGGGAAAGGTCATGTCCCGAGTTCCTGCTGTGCTCTTTGCCGGCCTGCTGCTGGCCGTGCCGTTCACCGTACCGGCGCAGTCGCGCGACAGCGGCAAGACGGAAAAGAAGCTGTACTGCTGGAACGAGGGCAAGGAGCGGATCTGCAGTGATTCGCTGCCGGCCGACGCGGTCAACCATGCCCGCGAGGAGTTCAACGCGAGGAGCGGCCTGCGCAATGCGCAGGTCCAGCGCGCGTTGACCGACGAAGAGCGCGCCGCCGCCAGCACGGAGGCGGCGCAGCAGCAGCTGGACCTGATGGCCGCGCAGACCCGCCAGCGCACCGAGCAGGCGATGCTGACCACCTATGGCAGCGAGGACGACCTGCGCCGGGTGTTCGCCGAGCGCCAGGAAGTGCTGGACAACAACCTGAAGACCGCCGAGTACAACGTCACCAGCCTGCGTGAGTCGCTGGTGGCGCTGCTGGCGGCCGCAGGTGACCGCGAACTGGTCGGTGGCAAGGTGGCCGACAAGCAGGCCGAGGCGATCCGCCAGCGGCACGTGCAACTGCAGTCGCAGCAACGGCTGCAAGCCGGGTTCCTGCAGCAGCAGCAGGCGTTGAAGGCCGAGATCGACAGCACCCTGCAGCGCTATCGCGAGCTGAAGGGGCTGGTGTCGGCGAGCCAGGCTCCGGCGGGCTGACCACGCTCCCGCCGCCGGGCATGGCCCGGCGCTACCCAGGGCCTGGTTACGGATTGGACCACGGAATTTATGCACTCTTTACGCGTCGGCCCGGTCCGGCGCGTAGTGCGTTTATGGGCGGCAGGACGACGATGACGGCCTGAGGTGGAGGGGTTCCACCAGGACGCTATTGCAATGTCCCCCTGGCTGTCGTTGTTGTGTGGCGTGCTGGTGCTGGTCGCCGCCGCCTATCTCCTTTATGTCGTGCTGCGGCCCGAGTCGTTCTGAGCGGAGCCGGCCATGACTGAGATGCTTGTGATTATTGCCGCCAGCCTGCTGCTGGCGTGGCCGCTGGGCCTGTACCTGGCCCGCGTGATGCGTGGCACTCCGATGAAGGTCGACGTGCTGTTCCACTGGATCGAGAAGCCGCTGTACAGGGTGTTCGGGGTCGATCCGTCGCGCTCGATGTCCTGGCGCGGCTACGTGCTGGCCTTCGTGCTGAGCAACGTGGTGGTCGCGGTACTGACCCAGGCGGTGTTCATGACCCAGGCCTGGCTGCCGCTGAATCCGGACCAGATCCCGAACATGCGCTGGGACACCGCGCTGCACACGATGATCTCGTTCCTGACCAACACCAACCAGCAGCACTATTCTGGCCAGGCGCAGCTGTCCTATCTCTCGCAGATGACCGGCATCACCGGCCTGCAGGTGGTGACGCCGATGATGGGCCTGGCGCTGGCAGTGGCGACGCTGCGGGCGTTGTTCTCGCGTGCGCCGCAGGCTGCGGTGGCGACGGGTACCGGCGATGACCGCCAGGTGGCGGTGGGCAACTACTACGTGGACGTGGTGCGCCTGTGCGTGCGCTTCCTGCTGCCGCTGTGCCTGGTGTGGACGCTGGTGCTGACCAGCCAGGGCGTGCCGTCGACGATGACCGGTGGGCCGCAGGCCACGCCGATCGACGCCAGCGCCGGCATGGCCGAACAGAAGCTGCCGCTGGGCCCGGTCGCGGCGATGGTCGCAGCCAAGCAGCTGGGCGCCAACGGTGGCGGCTGGTACGGGCCGAACAGCAGCTTCCCGCTGGAGAACCCGACCCCGCTGTCGAATGCGCTGGAAATCGTCGGCATCCTGCTGGTGCCGATGGCGGTGATCTTCATGATCGGTGCGTTCACCGGCCGACGTCGCTTCGGCGCCCTGGTGTTCAGCTGCATGCTGGGCATGTCGCTGCTTTCCACCGGCGCGATGATGTGGAGCGAAGGACATAGCGCCAGCGCCGCCACGCCGCTGCTGATGGAAGGCAAGGAAGTGCGCTTCGGCGCCGATGGCACCGCGCTGTGGGCGGCGGTGACCACCCAGGTCTCCAACGGCTCGGTGAACGGCATGCACGATTCGCTGGCACCGCTGAGTGGCGGCATCGCGATGGTCAACATGCTGGTCAGCGCGATCTGGGGCGGCATCGGCTGTGGCCTGCAGCAGTTCATCGTGTACCTGCTGCTGGGTGTGTTCCTGGCCGGGTTGATGACCGGGCGCACGCCGGAACTGTTCGGCCGCAAGCTGGAGACGCCACAGGTGCGCCTGCTGGCCCTGCTGGTGCTGCTGCAGCCGATCACCCTGCTGGTGTTCACTGCGATCACCCTGGCCGTACCCGGCCTGGCGGGCACCTCCAACCCCGGCTTCCATGGCATCAGCCAGGTCTTCTACGAGTACGTCTCGGCCTACGCCAACAACGGCTCGGGCTTCGAAGGGCTGGGTGACGCCACGCTGTGGTGGAACCTGAGCTGCTCGCTGGTACTGCTGCTGGGCCGCTTCCCGCTGCTGATCATTCCGCTGGTGGTGGCCGCACAGCTGGCTGCCAAGCGCCAGGCCCCGGAGTCTGCCGGCAGCCTGCAGATCGAAACCCCGACCTTCGCCCTGACCCTGGTCTCGGTGATCGTCATCCTGACCGTGCTGCAGTTCATGCCGGCGCTGGTACTCGGCCCGATCGCCGACCACCTGAGCCTGGGACTGCACTAAGGACACCCTGATGAGTACCCAAGCAAGCTCAACCCGTAATACCCATGCAGCGCGCCCTGCCCTGCTGGATGGCGCCGGCCTGCGCCGTGCGCTGGTCGAAGCGGTGCGCAAGCTGTCGCCGATGCATCTGGTGCGCAGCCCGGTGATGGCGGTGGTGATGGCCGGCACAATCGTCGCCGCGATCGTCACTCTGACCGGCAATGCGCCGCTGGGCTTCGGCCTGGCAGTGACCGTGATCCTGCTGGTGACCGTGCTGTTCGGCAACTTCGCCGAAGCGGTGGCCGAAGCGCGTGGCCGTGGCCAGGCCGCCTCGCTGCGGCGTGCCCGCCAGGACCTGGTGGCACGCCGGCTGGCGGCGCCGCAGCCGGGCGCCGCCGAAACCCAGGTGCCGGCCGCCGAACTGCGCCCGGGCGACCATGTGATCGTCAGCGCCGGTGAACTGGTGCCGGCCGATGGCGAGATCGTGCAGGGCCTGGCCACCATCAACGAAGCGGCGGTGACCGGCGAATCGGCACCGGTGCTGCGCGAGGCCGGTACCGACCGTTCCGGTGTGATCGGTGGCACCAAGGTGCTGTCCGACCAGATCATCGTGCGGGTGACCGCCGAGCCGGGCCACAGCTTCCTGGACCGGATGATCGCGCTGGTGGAAGGCGCCAACCGCCAGAAGACCCCGAACGAGATCGCGCTGACCCTGCTGCTGGCGGCGATGACGCTGACCTTCCTGGTGGTGGTGGCCACGTTGCCGGCCATTGGTGCCGCCGTCGGCGTCAAGGTCGATCCGCTGCTGCTGATCGCGCTGCTGGTGTGCCTGATCCCGACCACCATCGGCGGCCTGCTGCCGGCCATCGGCATCGCCGGCATGAACCGTGCGCTGGCCGCCAACGTGCTGGCCAAGTCGGGCAAGGCGGTGGAAGTGGCCGGCGACGTCGACGTGCTGCTGCTGGACAAGACCGGCACCATCACCTACGGCGACCGCCAGGCCAGCCACTTCCATCCGTTGGCCGGCATCGACGCCAGCCAGCTGCGCGAGGCGGCACTGCTGTCCTCGCTGGCCGACCCGACCCCGGAAGGCAAATCGATCGTGCGCCTGGCGCGCGAACAGGGCTGTGCCACCGCCGAACCGGACCACGCCGAGTACCTGGCGTTCAGTGCGCAGACCCGCATGTCCGGCGTGGATCTGGAACATGGGCGGCAGATCCGCAAGGGCGCCGCCGATGCGATCCGCACCCACGTGCAGGCGCTGGGCGGCAACGTGCCGGCGGAACTGGCCGGTCGCGTCGAACAGGTCGCACGCAACGGTGCCACCCCGCTGGTGGTGGCCGAGGGCCGCCACGTGCTGGGCGTGATCGAGCTGTCGGACGTGGTCAAGCACGGCATGCGCGAGAAGTTCGCGCAGCTGCGGGCGATGGGCATCCGCACGGTGATGATCACCGGCGACAACCCGCTGACCGCCGCCGCGATCGCTGCCGAGGCCGGCGTCGATGACTACATCGCCGAGGCGCGCCCGGAAGACAAGCTGGCACGCATCCGCCAGGAGCAGGCCGGTGGCCGCCTGGTGGCGATGGTCGGCGATGGCACCAATGACGCGCCAGCGCTGGCGCAGGCCGACATCGGTCTGGCGATGAACTCCGGTACGCAGGCGGCGAAGGAGGCCGGCAACATGGTCGACCTCGATTCGGACCCGGCCAAGCTGCTGGCGGTGGTGGAAGTGGGCAAGCAGCAGCTGATCACCCGCGGCGCGCTGACCACCTTCTCGCTGGCCAACGACGTCTCCAAGTACTTCGCGATCCTGCCGGCGCTGTTCGCCGCGGCCGTTCCGACCATGGCCGCCTTGAACGTGATGCAGCTGTCGAGCCCGCGCAACGCGGTGCTGGCAGCGCTGATCTTCAACGCTCTGGTGATTCCCGCCCTGATCCCGCTCGCCCTGCGTGGCGTGCGCTTCCGCCCGGCCACTGCAACCGCACTGCTGCGCCGGAACATGCTGGTGTACGGCCTCGGCGGCGTGCTGCTGCCGTTCGCAGCGATCAAGGCGATCGACCTTCTTCTTGTCCTGGTATTCGGCGCATGAACCGTACTGCTTCCACTTCATCTTCCCTTCCGCGCGAACAAAAGGCCGAGGCCCGCGTGGCCAGCCTGCAGGACGGCGCCAGCTGGCGCCCGGCGATCGGCCTGGGCCTGGCCACCCTGCTGCTGGCCGGTGCGGTCTACGCCGGTATCGCCACCGGTTTTGCCGGCCTGGCCTACCCGACCCAGGCCGAGGGCAGCCTGCTGCGCGATGGCAACGGCCAGGTACGCGGCTCGGCATGGTTGTCGCAGCCGTTCACCGGTGACGGCTACTTCCAGGCACGTCCGTCGGCAGCCAACTACGACCCCATGGCCGCGGCCGGTTCCAACATGGCGCGCAGCAACCCGGCCCTGGCCGAGCGTGTTGCCGCCAGCACGGCTACAGTGGCCGCGCGCGAAGGTGTCGCCCCGGCGCAGGTGCCAGCGGACCTGGTCACCCAGTCCGCCGGCGGCCTGGATCCGCAGCTGTCGCCGGCGGCGGCGCGCCTGCAGGTGGCACGCGTGGCACGTGCCCGTGGCCTGCCGGTGGAACGCGTGCAGGCGCTGGTGCAGGCGCATACCGAAGGTCGCCAGTGGGGCCTGTTCGGCCAGCCGCGGGTGAACGTGGTGACGCTGAACTTCGCGCTGGACCACGCGGCCAAGGCACCGTGATACCGACCTGCACCGGCTGCGCGCACAATGGCGGCCATGACAGCGGCACCCATGACTGATGCGCGTACCCGCCAGGCCGATGCCCTGGTCGAAGGCCTGCAACGCGAAGCCGGCGGCAAGCTGACTGTGTTCCTCGGTGCGGCGCCGGGCGTGGGCAAGACCTACACCATGCTGACCCGCGCACAGGAACAGCTGCGCCGCGGTGTCGACCTGGTGGTGGGCCTGGTGGAAACCCACGGCCGCGCCGATACCCAGGCGCTGCTGGAGGGCCTGCCACAGCTGCCGCTGAAGGCAGTGGCCTATCACGGCCACATCCTGCAGGAGATGGATCTGGATGCCGTGCTCGCACGGCATCCGGCGCTGGTACTGGTGGACGAACTGGCCCACCGCAATGCGCCGGGCAGCCGCCATGAGCGGCGCTGGCAGGATGTGATGGAGCTGCTGGACGCCGGCATCGACGTCTGGACCACGGTCAACATCCAGCACCTGGAAAGCCTCAACGACGTGGTGATGCGGATCACCGGCGTACGCGTGAGCGAGACCGTGCCGGACGGCGTGCTCGACCGCCTGCATGACATCGTGCTGGTCGACCTGCCGCCACGCGAACTGATCGCGCGCCTGCAGCAGGGCAAGGTCTATGTGCCCGAACAGGCCGCGCAGGCGCTGCAGGCGTTCTTCTCGCCGGCCAACCTGACCGCACTGCGCGAACTTGCAATGCAGGAGGCCGCCGATCGCGTCGACAGCAGCCTGCGTGAGGCACGCGCTGCCCGTGGCGAGAGCAACCTGCCGCTGCGCCGCGGCGTGCTGGTGGCGATCGACGGCGGCGGCCAGAGTGAATACCTGGTGCGCGTGGCGCGACGCATCGCCGAACGCCGCGACGCACCATGGACCGTGGTGACCGTGCAGGGACGACGCCAGGACGAGGCGACCCAGCGCGAGATCGATGCGGCCTTCGCCCTGGCACGGCGGCTGGGCGGCGACGCCGAGCTGTTGCACGGATCGAGCATCGCCGACGCCCTGCTCGACCACGCCGCGCACAACGGCGTGTCCACCCTGGTGCTGGGGCGGACCCGCGAGCGCCCGCTGGCGCGGATGTTCAACCGAACGTTGACCCAGCAGCTGATCCAGCGCGGCGCGCATTACGAGATCACCATCATCAGCACGCCGCAGGCACGTGCGCGCTCGCGCCGCGAGGGCCTGCTGCCGCCGGTGCGCGGCATCAGCTACGAACCGGCGCAGGCACTGATCGCCACCGCGTTGGCCTGTGCGGTGGCATGGCTGGCCGAACGCTGGGTGGGCATGGCCGATCTGTCGATGGTGTTCATCGTGGCGGTGGTGCTGGTCGCTGCGCGCACGCGCGCCAGCGTGGCGGTGATGGCGGCGATCCTGTGCTTCCTCGCCTACAACTTCCTGTTCATCGCGCCGCGCTTCACCTTCGCCATCGGTGCACGCCAGGGCGTGATCACCGTGTTCCTGTTCCTGGCCGCGGCACTGGTGGCCGGGCGCCTGGCCTCGCGCCTGCGCATGCAGGTGATCGCGCTGCGCGCGGCCAATCGCCATGCGCGTGCGCGCCAGCAGCTGGGCCGCCAACTGGCCAGTGCCGCCGGCAACGGCGAGGTGGCGCAGGCGGGTCGGCATGCACTGGAACAGGCCATGGACGTGCCGGCGTGGCTGCGGATCGGCGCCGATACCGCAACCGGTGGCCGCAGCCAGCCCGGCGACACCGACCTGGCCGCCGCCGACTGGGCGCTGCGCCATGGCCAGCCCAGTGGCCGCTTCACCGACACCCTGGCCGGCGCGCAGTGGTGGTTCCTGCCGTTGCTGGATGGCGAGGACCGCGCGATCGGCGTGGCCGGCCTGTACCTGCCCGGCGCACAGGCGCGCCTGCTGCCCGAACAACGGCAGCTGGCCGAAGCAATGGTCGATGACATCGCGCAGGCCGCGCTGCGCACGCGGCTGGTGGCCGAACTGGAGCAGGCGCACGTCAGCAACGAGACCGAGCGACTGCGCTCGGCGCTGCTCTCTTCGGTGTCGCACGACCTGCGCTCGCCACTGGCGGCGATGATCGGCTCGGCCGACAGCCTGGCCAGCTATGGTGCGGCAATGGATACGGCCGATCGCCGTGCCCTGCTCGACACCATCCTGGTCGAGGGCGAACGGCTGGACCGCTACATCCAGAACCTGCTGGACATGACCCGCCTCGGCCACGAGGGATTGAAGATCAACCGCGACTGGATCGGCGTGGACGAACTGATCGGCTCGGCCGCACGGCGCCTGCAGCGCTACCAGCCGAAGGTGCGGCTGGAGCTGGACATTCCGGCCACGCTGGCGCCGATCTGGGTACACCCGGCGCTGGTCGAACAGGCGGTGTTCAACGTGATGGAAAACGCGGCCAAGTTCTCACCGCCGGATGCGGCCGTGCAGGTGCAGGCGCGCGAACTGGACGGCCAGCTGCGCATCGACGTGATCGATGCCGGCCCCGGCATTCCCGACGACGAGCGTGCGCGCATCTTCGACATGTTCTACAGCGTGGAGCGCGGTGACCGTGGCCGCCATGGCACCGGCCTGGGCCTGACCATCTGCCAGGGCATGATCGGCGCACATGGCGGCAGCGTGCAGGCGCTGCCCGGACGCGACGGTCGCGGTACCCTGATCCGCATCACCCTGCCCCTGCTCAAGCCAGCCTCCCACGATGAGCCCGACCCCGATTGATGCCAGCGTGCCGGCCGCGCGCGTGCTGGTGATCGATGATGAAACCCAGATCCGCCGGTTCCTGGACATCAGCCTGCGCGCGCAGGGCTACCAGGTGCGGCAGGCCGCCACCGGCCAGGAAGGCCTGCAGCTGGCCGCCAGCGAGGACATGGATCTGGTGATCCTGGATATCGGCCTGCCGGACATGGAAGGCCACGAGGTGCTGGAACAACTGCGGCAGTGGAGCCAGGTGCCGGTGATCATGCTGACCGTGCGTGCCGGCGAGGCGGAGAAGGTGCGTGCGCTGGATACCGGCGCGAATGACTACGTGACCAAGCCGTTCGGCACGCAGGAGCTGATGGCGCGGGTGCGGGCGCTGCTGCGCACGCGCAGCGTGCCCAGTGATGGCACGCCGCCGGTATTCGACGACGGCCACCTGCATGTGGACCTGGTCCGCCGTGAAGTGGCGCTGGATGGCGAGCCGGTAGCGTTGACCCGCAAGGAGTACGCGCTGCTGTCGCTGCTGCTACGCAACGCCGGGCGGGTGGTGACCCAGCCCCAGATCCTGCAGGAGATCTGGGGCCCGACCCACCAGCACGACACCCATTACCTGCGCATCCTGGTCGGCAAGCTGCGGCACAAGCTGGGTGATTCAGCGCTGGATTCGCGCTACCTGTTCACCGAACCGGGCGTGGGCTTGCGGTTCAAGGGGTAGTGCCGGCCGCTGGCCGGCAACCTCCTGAACCCCAGAACCATCCTGTGGTTGCCGGCCAGCGGCCGGCACTACCCGATCGATCCAATCCCGATCAATCAGAACCCCAGCGGGGTGTCGCCCAGCACCGGTTGCAACTGGCTGCGGAACAGCGCCTGGATGCGTTCCAGTGCCGCCTCGTCATTGCCTTCGAAACGCAGCACCAGCACCGGCGTGGTGTTGGAGGCGCGCACCAGGCCCCAGCCATCGGGGAAGTCCACGCGCAGGCCGTCGATGGTCGACAACCGACCGCCCACATACGGGTTGTCCGGCGACTGCGCCGCCGCCACCAGCATCGCCACCAGCGCATGCGGCGTGCCTTCGGCCACCGGCACCTTCAGCTCCGGCGTGGCCACCATCTCCGGCAGCTCTGCCAGTACCTCGTCCGGAGTCTCCTCGCGCTGGGCCAGGATCTCCAGCAGGCGCGCAGTCGCATACAGGCCATCGTCGAAACCGAACCAGCGCTCCTTGAAGAAGAAGTGGCCGCTCATCTCGCCAGCCAGCTCGGCATCGGTCTCGCGCATCTTCGACTTCATCAGCGAATGCCCGGTCTTCCACATCAGCGGGCTGCCACCATTGCGCAGCACGTGGTCGGACAGCTTGCCGGTGCACTTCACGTCGTAGATCACCATCGCGCCCGGATTGCGCATCAGCACGTCGGCGGCGAACAGCATCAGCAGGCGGTCGGCATAGATGATCTTTCCTTCGCCGGTGACCACGCCCAGGCGGTCACCGTCGCCATCGAAGGCGACGCCGAGATCGGCACCGAAGCGCTTCACCGTCTGCACCAGGTCTTCCAGGTTGGCCGGCTCGCTGGGGTCGGGATGATGGTTGGGGAAGGTACCGTCGACATCGCAGTACAGCGGGATGACTTCCGCACCGATCGCTTCCAGCAGCTGCGGCGCGAGCGCGCCGGCCACGCCGTTGCCGGCATCGGCCACGACCTTCAATGGGCGGTCCAGCTGCACGTCGTCGGCAATGCGCTGGATGTAGTCGGCGCTGACATCGCGCTGCTGGTAATCGCCCGGCTCGGCGGCCTGTACCAACCGGCCTTCAATGATGCGCTGGTAGAGATCGGTGATGGCATCGCCGGACAGCGTCTCGCCGCCGATGACCACCTTGAAACCGTTGTACTCGGGCGGGTTGTGGCTGCCGGTGACCGCCACGCAGGTGCCGGTACGCAGATGGAAGGCGGCGTAGTACACGACCGGGGTCGGTGCCAGGCCGATGTCGATCACCGCGCAACCGGCGCGCCTCAGGCCCTCGGCCAACCCTGCGGCCAGTTCCGGGCCGGACAGGCGGCCGTCGCGGCCGATCACCACCTCACGCAGGCCCTGCTCCAGGGCCACGGTGCCGATGGCCTGGCCGATCAGCGCCGCCGTTTTCGGCGTCAGTTCACTGCCAACCACGCCGCGGATGTCGTAGGCGCGGAAGATACCGGCCGCCAGTTCCTCGGCCGGAACCGGTGGCGGGGGCGGCGGTGCACTTTCAGTTGTGCTGGCCTCGGCCACCGGCGGCGGCGCCATCTGCAGGCTCTCGCTCAGGGTCGGGCCATGATCGGCTTCCGCCACGGTCGCCCGGCGCGGCAGCGGCAGCGACTTCGGCAGGCGGCCGCGCCCCACCACCAGCAGCACGGCGATGAACGCCAGCAGCAGCGCAACGATGGCGCTGGCCAGCGAACCCAGGCCCAGCGGACCAGGTTCGACATTGGGTACCGCGGCCACCAGCCGCAACGGCGTCCCCGGAATCGGCCGCGCCAATGCCTCGGCGCTTTCGGCCAGGCCGGCATCGCCCTGGGCGACGAGGTCATGCGCGCCCTGGCGCAGGCCAAGGAAACCGGCCGATGGCGCACTCACCTGGTCCAGCGGTGAGGTCAGCCGCAGCAATGGCTGGCGCACGTAGAGCACCGCCGGGCCGAGACTGCCCAGTTGAACCGGCGCTGCCAGGCCCAGGCGATTGCCACCGCCATCGCGGACCACGCGCAGGCTGGGCTTGCCTTCGGCCAATGCCGCTTCCAGCAGCGCCAATCGGGCATAGCCAAAGGCGGCCGGGTCGGCGTAGGCGTTGGCCAGATCGGCCGTCAGTACCTCGGCGTGCTCGACGCCGGTCCAGCTCTCGCGGACCGCGAGTGCCGCCGCAGCGGCATCACCGGCCTGCAGCGCCTGCTGCACGCGCTCGTTCTTCAGCTGCTGCTGCAGCTGCTTCAGCTGGCCGGCAGCGGCCTCCTGCAGGCCCTGCACGGCCTGGTCACGTGCAGCTTCCAGCGCCTGGCCGTTGGCCTCCTGGCGCCATTGCTGCACTGCGCTCCATCCGAACCAGCCGGCCAGCAGGATCAGCAGCACCCCCAGTAGTGGCGCACTGCGTCCCAACGACCGTCCCCGCTGTCCTTCCCCGATGCCGCTCATCGATGTCCCCTGTCAACGCACCCCGGTATGGCCGAATCCACCCGTTCCCCGCACGCTGTCGGTGAAAGTATCCACCACCTGCAGGCTGACGCGGGCAATCGGCACGATCACCAGCTGCGCGATGCGATCGCCCGGCTCGATGGTGAAGGCCTCGCGGCCACGGTTCCAGACGCTGATCAGCAGCGGGCCCTGGTAATCGGCATCGATCAGGCCGGTGCCGTTGCCGAGCACGATGCCGTGGCGATGGCCCAGCCCCGAGCGCGGCAGGATCACCGCGCACAGGTGCGGATCGGCGATGTGGATGGCCAGGCCGCTGGGCACCAGCGCGGTGTCGCCCGGCTGCAGGGTCAGCGCGGTATCCAGCGCCGCGCGCAGGTCCATGCCGGCGCTGGCCTCGGTTGCGTAGGCCGGCAGTGGCCAGCTGTCGCCGAAACGCGGGTCGAGCAGCTTGACCTGCAGCGGTAGGGAAGTGAAAGCCTGGGTCATGCCTGGAGTCTCCGCGCGATCAGCGCCAGCAGTTGTTCGGCCAGCTCACGCTTGGAGGTGGCCGGGAATACCTGTTCACCGTCCTGCCAGAAGGCCGTGGCGGCATTGTTGTCGCTCTCGAAACCGCCACCGCTGATGCCGACCTGGTTGGCGATCACCAGGTCGAGGCGCTTGTCGACCAGCTTGCCACGCGCGTATTTCTCCACGTCGTGGGTCTCGGCGGCGAAGCCGACCACCAGCTTCAGCGACTGGGTCTGCGCGGCGACTTCGGCAAGGATGTCCGGCGTGCGCACCAGCTCGATCACCAGCGACTGGCTGTCGGCGGTCTTCTTCAGCTTCTGCTGGGCCACCTGGCGCGGTGTGTAGTCGGACACCGCTGCGGCACCAATATAGATGTCGGCCGGCAGCGACTTCAGCACGGCATCGCGCATCTGCGCAGCCGAGCGCACGTCGACGCGCTGCACGCCGGGCGGCGTCGGCAGCTGTACCGGGCCGCTGACCAGCACCACCTGGGCGCCCATCGTCGCGGCGGCCGCGGCCAGGGCAAAGCCCATCTTGCCGCTGCTGCGGTTGCCGACGTAGCGCACCGGATCGATGTCTTCATAGGTCGGGCCAGCGCTGATCAGCAGGCGAAGGCCCTGCAGCGCGCGGGTTTCCGGTGCGACAACCGCCGCTGCAGCACCGCCATTGGCAGCCAGCGCGGCAACGATGTCGCCCGGTTCGGCCAGACGGCCGGGACCGGATTCGCCTTCGGCCAGCGGACCGTCGACCGGGCCGATCACCTGCGCGCCGCGCTGGCGCAGCAGGGCGATGTTGGCCTGGGTGGCCGGATGCAGCCACATGCGGTGGTTCATCGCCGGGCAGATCGTCAGCGGCGCGGTACTGGCCAGGCACAGGGTGCTGACCAGATCATCGGCGTGGCCCTGGGCCAGCCGGGCCAGCAGATCGGCGGTTCCCGGGGCAACCACGATGCGGTCGGCCCAGCGCGCCAGCTCGATGTGGCCCATGGCCTGTTCGGCGGCGCTGTCCCACAGCGTGGTGCGGGTGGGCTGCCCGGACAGGGCCTGGAAACTGAGCGGAGTGACGAACTGCTGGGCACCGGCGGTCATCGCCACCTGCACCTGGGCACCGGCGTCGCGCAGGCGACGCACCAGTTCCAGGGCCTTGTAGGCCGCGATCCCGCCTCCGACGCACAACAGCAGTTTCTGACCTTCCAGCGCGCGGGCCTGCGCGGGGGAAGCGTTGGGGGAGTCAGCCACCTGGAATTCCTGTGCAAACGAGGGCGCTAGCTTACCCGATGGTCGGTAATGTCCCGGTGCAGGGTGCACATAGCGGACAGCTATCAGTAGATGGAGCGCGCTGCGCCTGACCCTGGGTTAGCCGGGCATCGGTTTCGGACCTTTCCTATACCTCTGCGGGTCTGCGCTTTTGCAGAATCAGGCATTGGCTGCCGTCTGCCGTGGCCTGTTCGACCTTCGAGGAGCCTCGTGCATCCACGCATCATCATTGCCGACGACCATCCCGTGGTCCTGCATGGCATCCGTATCGTGCTGCAGACCCACCTGATGGACATCGTCGGCAGTGCACGTGACGGCGCCCAGCTGCTGGAGCTGGTGGACCACCACGACTGCGATGCGGTGCTGACCGACCTGTCGATGCCGGGTGACGGCCCGGACGGTCCAGAGCTGATCGACGCGCTGCGCGTGCGTCACCCCAGGCTGCCGGTGGTGGTGCTGACCGGCGCCCGCCATCCCGGGCTGCTGGACGGACTGCTGCGCGAGGGCATCAGTGGGCTGGTCGACAAATGCGCCGATTTCGCCGAACTGCCGCAGGCACTGAACGCCGCACTGGCCGGGCAGGTCTTCGTCTCCCAGCAGCTGCGCCACCACCTGCAGGCGCGCGACCTGCTGTTTCCACGCGAACCGTCGCCGCTGTCGGCGCGGGAACAGGAAGTGCTGGATCTGCTGGCGACCGGGCTCAGCGTGAATGCCGTCGCCGAACGCTGCGGGCGCAGCCCGAAGACCATCAGCCGGCAGAAGGCCGAAGCCAAGCGCAAGCTGGGCCTGCAGAACAACCAGGAACTGTTCGACTATCTGCAGACCCGACGCGGGTGAGGCATCGTCCGACCCGGTGCTGCGGTATGCACCGATGGGAGCCGTCACGCAGGCTGGCGATGATGCAGGCATGCCCATCCATGACTGGCCCGAACAGGAACGCCCCCGCGAGAAGCTGATCGCGCGCGGGCCCACGGCACTTTCCGACGCCGAACTGCTGGCCCTGTTTCTCGGCTCCGGGTTCGGTGGCCGCGATGCCGTGCAGACCGCGCGCGACCTGCTGCAGGCGCACGGCCCGTTGCGGGTGCTGCTGGACCGCCCCGCGCGTGACCTGGCCCGCCTGCCCGGGCTCGGCCCGGCGCGCAGCTGTACGCTGGCTGCCGGGCTGGAACTGGCCCACCGCTACCTGGCTGCCGAGCTGGAACACGGCGAAGCGGTCGGCAACAACCCGGCCGCGGTCGGCCGCTATCTGCAGCACCGCCTGCGCGGGCAGGCCCGGGAGATCTTCATGGCCCTGTTCCTGGACAACCGGCACCGCCTGATCGCCTGCGAGGAGCTGTTCCACGGCACCATCAACGCCGCACCGGTCTACCCCCGCGAAGTGGTGCGGCGCGCCCTGCTGCACAACGCGGCGGCGGTGATCCTCAGCCACAACCACCCTTCCGGCGACCCGGAACCCTCCAGCGCCGATACCCGCATCACCGACGAACTGCAGCAGGCACTGGCGATGGTGGACGTGCGCCTGCTGGACCACTTCGTGGTCGGTGAGGGCCGCCCCGTTTCGTTTGCTGAACGAGGCCTGCTGTCGCCGCCCCAGCCCCGCCTGTTCGGCTGAGCGCCCGCCCTCCGGGCGCCATCGGTCGCCCCCACAGGCAGGTTTCGGTCAGCGTGGCCGCTGGTATCTGCGCTAAAATGGGCGATTCCGCCGCTCATTCTCACAGCAGGCCTCGTGAAAAATCTCCTCCGCGCCCTGATCAGCCAAGGCATCGAAGCCTTGCGCGCCAATGGCACCCTGCCCGCCGACTCCCTGCCGCCGGACTTCGTGGTCGAGCGCCCGAAGACCCGTGACCACGGCGACTTCGCCACCAATGCCGCGATGCTGCTGGCCAAGGCCGCGCGCAGCAATCCGCGCGCACTGGCACAGGCGCTGGTCGAGGCACTGCCGCGCAGCGAGGACGTCAGCAAGGTCGAGATCGCCGGCCCCGGCTTCATCAATTTCCACCTGGCGCCGGCCGCGTACCAGCGTGAAGCCGCGTCGGTCATCAAGGAAGCCCACGACTACGGCCGCAACCTGTCCGGCAATGGCCGCACGGTGGGCGTGGAGTACGTGTCGGCCAACCCGACCGGCCCGCTGCATGTCGGCCATGGCCGCGCGGCGGCGATCGGCGACTGCGTGGCGCGTGTGCTCGACGCCAACGGCTGGAACGCCAAGCGTGAGTTCTACTACAACGACGCCGGCGTGCAGATCGAGAACCTGGCGCTGTCCACCCAGGCGCGGATCAAGGGCATCGCGCCGGACCAGGACGGCTGGCCGGAAGGCGGCTACCGCGGTGAATACATCGCCGACGTCGCCCGCGCCTACATGGCCGGCGCCAGCGTCGATCTGGAAGGCAGCACCGTGGTCGGCGCCAAGGACCCGGACGACATGCAGGCGATCCGTCGCTTCGCCGTGGCCTACCTGCGCAACGAGCAGAATCTGGACCTGGCCGCGTTCGGCGTCGACTTCGACATCTATTTCCTGGAAAGCTCGCTGTACGCCGACGGCAAAGTCGCCGAAGCGGTCGCCAAGCTGCAGGCCTCGGGTCATACCTATGAAGAAGGTGGCGCGCTGTGGCTGCGCAGCACCGACTTCGGTGACGACAAGGACCGCGTGATGCGCAAGTCCGACGGCACCTTCACCTACTTCGTGCCGGACGTGGCCTACCACCTGTCCAAGTGGCAGCGCGGCTACGAGCGCGCGATCACCGAGCTCGGCGCCGATCACCATGGTTCGCTGGCACGCGTGCGCGCCGGCCTGCAGGCGATGGAAGTGGGCATCCCGCAGGGCTGGCCGGAGTACGTGCTGCACCAGATGGTCACCGTCATGCGTGGCGGCGAGGAAGTGAAGCTGTCCAAGCGTGCCGGCAGCTACTTCACCCTGCGCGACCTGATCGAGGAGGCCGGCCGCGATGCCACCCGTTGGTTCCTGATCGCGCGCAAGCCCGATTCGCAGCTGACCTTCGACATCGACCTGGCCCGCCAGCAGAGCAACGACAACCCGGTCTTCTACGTGCAGTACGCGCACGCCCGCGTCTGCAGCCTGCTGCGCCAGGCACAGGAGAAGGGCCTGGTGTACGAACAGGGCAATGGCCTGGCCAACCTCGGCCGCCTGGCCGACGACGCCTCGCTGCTGCTGATGAACGAGATCTCGCGGTACCCGGAAGTGGTGGAGGCGGCCGGCGTGGCGCTGGAACCGCATCTGGTGGCGCAGTACCTGCGTGAATTGGCGCACGCGTTCCACACGTGGTATCACGGGACGCCGGTACTGGTGGAAGACGCTGCGGATCGCAACGCCAAGCTGACCCTGGCCTGCGCCGCGCGCCAGGTGCTGGCCAACGGCCTCGAACTCCTGGGCGTCAGCGCCCCGGAAAAAATGTAAGCATCAGGAGACGCAGTACACATGGCAGCACGACGCGGCAAAAACCAGGCACGACGCAACAGCAGCAGCCAGGGCACACCCGGATGGGTGTGGCTGGTCGCTGGCGTGGCGATTGCGGCCGTGGTGTTCCTGGCGGCGCCGAACCTGTTCAAGGGCGAAGGCGATGGCTTCCTTCGCGCCGGTCCGCAGCCGAACCCGAACGCGCAGCCTGCCCCGGTCGCTGATGCCGACAGCGATGTCGGCACCCAGCCGGCCGCGCAGCCGGCCACGCCGAAGCCGGCCGAACCGGAAAAGCCGGCCGCCACCCAGTACGACTTCTACACCCTGCTGCCGGGCAAGGAAGTTGAAATGTCCGACGCCGAACTGGCCGCCAGCGCGCGTGCCGAGGACCAGCGCCGGGCCAAGGCCGAAGCGCAGCGCGCGCAGGCGGCACTGGAAGGCAAGCCGGTTCCGCCGCCAGCGGCTACCGCGCCCGCACCGACGGCAACCGCCAGCGTGGCCAGCACCGCACCGGTGACCGCCACCAGCCGTCCGCTGCCGGCACCGCTGAGCGAACGACCGGCTGCGGCAACGCCTCCGGCCAGCACGCCGACGGCGTCGACCAGCACCGCCGCCGCCACTCCGGCAGCGCGTGCGGAAACCGCGCCGACCGCGGCCACTACCGCAGGCGCTGCGGCACCGGCTGCCGCTGACAATGCCCGCTACATCCTGCAGGCGGGTGCGTTCGGTGCCTCCGGCGATGCCGAAGCGACCAAGGCCAAGCTGGCGATGATGGGCCTGGCGGCACGCGTGGAATCGGCGCAGATCAACGGCAAGACCGTGTACCGCGTGCGCATGGGGCCGTATGGCAGTGCAGGTGAACTGTCTGAAGCCAAGCAGAAGCTGGATGGCACCGGCCTGCAGGCGATGGCGATCAAGGCACAGTGAGTCTGCCGAAGTGAATGAAAAGCCGGGCACAGCCCGGCTTTTTTTTGTCTGTGTAGAGTCGAGATCCTATGTTCGTGGTCAAGCCTGCTGGAAGCAGGCTTGACCCACCTTCAGCATGGCCGGATCGAAGTCCCGGCCGCTTTTGAAGACACCCCAGGCGATCCTGGCCAGCTTTCTGGCCAGGATGTTGAAGACGGCGGTGCTGGGGTGACCGCGTTTTGACAGCTCGTCGTAGAGCGGTTGCCCCCGACGACACCGCTTGAGCCCCATGGCGGCCATGTAGAGCATCTGGCGCAGCACTGGCGCGCCCTGTTTGGACAGCCGACGCCGTCCCGTTCTGCCGCCAGACTCGTTAGGCCGGGGATCCAGGCCGGTGCAGGCGATCCACGCGTTGGCGTTGGCCAACGGCCAGCGCGTCATGTAGTAAATCAGGTGAGCGGCGACGGCGGGGCCGATACCAGGGATGGTCAACAGGCGCTTGTAGAGCGTGCCATGCTCTCCATCGCGACCCAAGCGCTGCAGTTCGCTTTCCAGCTCGGACAGCGTCCCAGCCAGAGCGCAGAACAGATCTGACAGCTCCCCGGGGGCACTTTTGCTTACCCCGAAGGATTGCTCCAGGCGCGCGCGTGTCTTTACCAGCGTCTGCCGCTTGCGCAGCAAATCGTGCATCTGCTGCTGCTCATCGGTACGCGGTACGTATTCACGCAGGCGATCGTTCTCCTTCTTCACGTACCGGGCGATCGCTTCGGCGTCCATGGCGTCCGTCTTGCCACGCGAGCCCGTCGCCCGGCCGTAGTGCTTGATCAGACGTGGATTGATCACATAGACAACGTGGCCTGCCTGGCCAGCCATCCGAGCCAACAACTCGTAGTACCGCCCCGTCGCCTCCATGCCAATCCGGCATCGCTGGGGCAAGGTGTTGAGCCACTGGGCTATGCCGGCCCGGGTGTTGGCGATCCTGTCGCCGGCCTTGCGGTCGGCCACTGCCGGTACGAACTCCTTGGAGTCCACGTCCACGCCAATATCGAGAGAATCAGACATTTGTACGGCTCCCAGCTATCTTTAAGGGGCTGGGGTGGTACCGCACCGACGTTAGCTTGCCTACATCGACGATCCCCTTTGGGGGCCGTACGATCCTTTATCGACGTTCGTGTGCGGGATGGGGATCGCTCGACTCGTCTGTCGGCTAGTATCCGCAGATGCATGCTTGACGGTCCCTCCACCCTGGCTCCTACATACCGCGTAGGAGCCGGGAGGAACATACAAGCTTGCTCGACTGCCGTTCAAAGCAGTCGAGCAAGCTCGACTCTACAAAGGGCGAAGAGCAGTCGAGCATGGCTCGACTCTACAAATGACCGTCAGCCTTCGCGGGCGACCTGGAAACCGGCGAAGGACTGGCTGACCGGCATCAGTTCCAGGCGATTGATGTTCAGGTGCGGCGGCAGGCTGGCCACCCAGAAGATCTGTTCGGCGATGTCTTCGGCGGTCATCGGGTTGGCGCCGGTATAGAGCTTGTCCGACGCCGCCTGGTCGCCATGGGTACGCACCACGGTGAACTCGGTTTCGGCCATGCCCGGCTCGATCGTGGTCACGCGCACGCCGGTGCCGTGCAGGTCCGAACGCAGGCCGAGCGAGAACTGGCTGACGAAGGCCTTGGTGCCACCGTAGGCATTGCCGCCCGGGTACGGGTAGACGCCGGCCACCGACGAAATGTTGATGATTGCGCCCTTGCGCTCCACCAGCTGCGGCAGCAGGCGGTGGGTCAGGGTCACCAGCGCGGTGATGTTGGTGTCGATCATCGTGGTCCAGTCCGACAACTTGGCGCTCTGTGCCGGCGCAGTGCCCTGCGCCAGGCCGGCGTTGTTGACCAGCAGATCGATCTCGCCGAAGGCCGGCGGCAGTGCCAGCAGCGCCGCTTCCATCGCCACCGGATCGCGGATGTCGAAGGCGGCGGCATGCACCACGTCCTTGCCGTAGCGCTCGACCAGCGGCTGCAGGCGTTCGCCGCGGCGGCCGGTGGCGATCACCTTCCAGCCCGCCTGGGCGAAGCGGTGGACGGCGGCGGCGCCGAAGCCGGACGTGGCGCCGGTAATCAGGACAGTGCGGGTCATCAGGCAACTCCAGGGGGAAAAACCAGACCCCCATTCTGGCACCGTCGGCCGGGGGTTGCGTTGCCTGATCGGCCAGATCCGGCCCCACCTGTCGGGGTGACCGGTACAATTGGGCCCATGATCAACAACGATGTCCTGCGCAGCGTGCGCTACTCCCTGGACCTGGGCGACCACCACGTGGTGACCCTGTGCCAGATGGCCGACCCGGCCTTCGCCGTGGATCCGGAACAGGTGAAAGCCTGGCTGCGCCGCGAGGACGAAGCCGGTTTCGAAGCGATGAGCGACAGCGCGCTGGCGCACTTCCTCGACGGCCTGATCGTGCACCTGCGCGGTCGCGATGAGAGCCAGCCTCAGCGTGCGGTGGAAACCCGCATCGACAACAACCTGGTGCTGAAGAAGCTGCGCGTCGCCTTCCAGCTGCGCGACGTCGATCTGATGGAGATCTTCGCCAGCGCCGGCTTCAACGTCTCCAAGTCGGAAGTGGGCGCCTTGTTCCGCCAGCCCGGGCACACTAACTACCGGCGCTGCCTGGACCAGATGCTGCGCAATTTCCTCAAGGGCCTGAGCCTGCGCCTGCGCGGCTGAGCACGGCCTCGACGAACGCCCGCGCCGCCGGTGTCGGCAGTCGCTGCCAGACCAGGTGCACGCGGCGGGTCGGGGTCGGCTGCAGCGGAATCTGTACCACCCCCTGGAACCCGTCGGCGATCAACGCTGGCACGATGCCAACCGCCAGCCCATGGCGGACGAAGCGCTCGATCAGTTCCATCAGATTGACCTCGAAGCGCACCGTGTGCGGCAGGCCAGCGGCAGCGAAGGCATCGTCGGTCTGCCGCCGCGCACCGGTGCCGCGCGGAAAGTCGACCAGCGCCTCGTCCTGCAGTTCGGTCAATGGCAGCCGCTTGCGGCGGGCCAAGCGGTGCGACGGCGCCAGCACCGCCACCAGGTCTTCTTCCTGCAGCATCTGGTGGCAGACCCCGTCCAGCCCTGCCGACGGCGCCAATCCGACCAGCGCCACGTCCAGCTCTCGCGACTGCACCTGCGCGATCAGGTCCTCGCTCTTGTCGACCCGCAGCTGGAACTCCACCTGCGGGTGCGCCTGCTGGAAGGCCGCCAGCATCGCCACCACATCGATGTCGGTCAGCGAGGAGATCTGCCCGATCGCCAGCAGGCCACGCACCTCGCCAGTGACGGCGGCCACGTCGGCGCGCAGGTGGCGCAGGCTGGCCAGCACCTGGCGTGCATGCACCAGCAGCGCCTCGCCGGCGGCGGTGGCCCGCACCTGGCGCGGCAGGCGCTCGAACAGCGTTGTGCCCAGTTCCTGCTCAAGATGGGCGATCTGGTGACTGAGCGCGGACTGCACCACGTGGCAGCGCTCGGCGGCGCGGGTGAAGTTGCCCTCCTCGGCCAGGGCGACGGCGAACTCGAGCTGCTTGAGATTCACGCAACCATCTCATTTTCAGATGACAGAGATGATGATGATTCATTTCCATCATGACTGCAGCAGGCGGACACTGTGCTCCCCCGCTTCCTCGAACACCGCGTGAGTCCGTCCCTTCCCCCTCTGCACCGCTGGCAGGTGCTGCTGATGTCGGTGGCTACCGGCGTGGCCGTGGCCAGCAACTACTATGCGCAGCCGCTGCTGCACACCATCGCCGATGCCTTCGGTGTGCCGTTCGGCCAGGTCGGCATGGTGGTCACCGCCGCACAGCTGAGCTATGCCGCCGGACTGATCCTGCTGGTGCCGCTGGGTGACCTGTTCGAACGCCGCCGCCTGATCGTGGTGATGAGCCTGCTGTCCGCCGGCGGGCTGGTGATCAGTGCCTGTGCGCCGTCGCTGGCCTGGCTGCTGGTGGGTACCGCGATCACCGGCCTGTTCTCGGTGGTGGCACAGGTACTGGTGCCGTTCGCGGCCACGCTGGCCGCACCGGAACATCGTGGCCGCGTGGTCGGCACATTGATGAGTGGCTTGCTGCTGGGCATCCTGCTGGCCCGCACCGTGGCCGGACTGCTTTCCAGCCTGGGCGACTGGCGCCTGGTGTATGCCATCGCCGCCGGCACCCTGGTGCTGGCCGCGCTGGCGCTGCAGCGCGGCCTGCCGCGATTCCACCACAGCGCCGGCCTCGGTTATTTCGCATTGCTGCGCTCGATCGGCGTGCTGTTCGTGCAGGAGCCGGTGCTGCGCCAGCGCACCCTGCTGGGCGCCTGCAGCTTCGCCATGTTCGCGATCTTCTGGACCCCGCTCGCGTTCCTGCTGGCGCAGCCACCTTACGCCTACAGCGACGCTACCATCGGCCTGTTCGGGCTGGTCGGTGCCGCCGGCACGCTGGCTGCGGGCCTGGCCGGGCGCATGTCCGACCGCGGCCAGACCGGACGCGCCACCGCCATCGCGCTGGTGCTGTTGCTGCTGTCATGGCTGCCGTTGGGGCTGTCGGCACACTCGCTGCTGGCGCTGCTGGTCGGCGTGGTGGTGCTGGACCTGGCCGCGCAGCTGCTGCACGTGAGTAACCAGAGCCTGATCTACGCACTGCAACCGGCAGCGCGCAACCGCCTCAATGCCGGCTACATGACCGGCTACTTCATCGGCGGTTCGCTGGGTTCGCTGCTGTCGGCGCAGGTCTACCAGCGCTTCGGCTGGACCGGCGTCTGCGTGGCCGGTGCTGCGGTGGCCATGCTGGCCCTGCTGCTGTGGCTGCCCGGCGCGCTGCGCGCGCGCCAGGCTTCGGTGACTGACTAGAAGCTGCCCTGCAGCACCAGCTCCCAGCGTCCGCCGGCATTGTCCGGAAACAGCCGCTTCGCTGCGTTGTCGGTGTCATGCACGGTGGCGCGCAGTTCCCATGCCGGGGTCAGCGAGGCGATGGCACTGAGCTGGCCATGCAGGTAATCACGCCCCTGTGCGGTGGCCAGCCAGTACTGGCCTACCGCCGCTTCGAGGCGGAACCGCTCGTGCAGCGGCACCCGCACACCCAGCTGGGCATAGGTGCCGCGATGGCCACCGGCCAACGCGTCGTTGGAATGCGCGATCTGCAACCAGGCGCGCTGCTTCCAGTTCAGGGTGGTATTGAGTTCGGTCCAGTCCAGCGCGCGGCCGGTACCTGGATACACATAGCGGGTCAGGTTGGCATCCAGTGTCCAGTCCGGTGCCAGCGCGCCGGACCAGCCTGCCACCAGGTCGAACTCGCTGCGCGCGCCATTGTCCGGTTTGAACGAAACGTTGGAGCCCCACACGCTGGCATACCAACCCGATGCGACCGAGATCTTCGCGCCCGCCTGCACCGCCGGGTCGCCATCGCTCTGCGAGCTGCCACGCCACACGTAGTCGCTGGTCAGTGCGGCACTGCCGCTGACCTGCACCTGTGCCTGGGCGCTGCCGATGCCGAGCAGCCCTGCCAGGGCGGCCACCACTGCCGCCATCATCCCCTTGCTGTTCACTGCACTGTGTTCCTCGTTGAAGGCGGTTGCGCCGCCGGGAACGCAGTGTCGAGGTGGTGGCCGTAACGGATCGAGGGTGCTGCCGGGCCCGTGGCGCAAATTCGGCGTAAATCCCGTGGACCGGGGGCCGCGTGCCAGCGGCGCGGTATCATGGCGCCTTGTTTCCAGGAACCAACCGCGTGGACGCCATCCTGACCCCGGTATCGATCGGCGAGCTGATCGACAAGATCACCATTCTCGAGATCAAGGCCGAGCGCATCGACGATGTGGCCAAGCTGGCCAACGTCCGCACCGAGCTGGACGGCCTGCTGCCCTTGCTGCAGCAGCAGCTGCAGGCACAGCCGGCACTGGCCGTGCTGAAGCAGCAGCTGAAGACGATCAACGAGCGCATGTGGGATATCCAGGACCAGCTGCGCGACAAGGAAGCAGCCCAGGTGTTCGACGATGCGTTCATCCAGCTGGCGCGTGGTGTCTATGGCACCAATGGCGAGCGCGTGCAGGTGAAGAACGAGATCAACCGCGTGGCCGGTTCGGCGCTGGTGGAAGAAAAGCAGTACCAGGGCGAGTAACGCCGCCTCGATCAGCGTCGATCAGATGGCGGAAACGGAACAGCTCGCCATCGTTGCGGATGCCCAGCTTGCGGTAAGCCGCTCGCTTCTGCGTGCTGATGGTGCTGGCTGTACGCCCACTGCGGCGTGCCATCTCGCCGGTGCTGCAGCCGCGCAGCACCCACTGCAGGACGGTGCGCTCGCGCGTACTCAACCGTGGTGGACGCACGGGCTGCTGGCGTTGCCGGCGGGACTGGTTCAACTGTGCACGCAGTTCCGGCGGCACGAAGCGTCCGCCACGGGCGACCACGCTCACTGCCCGCAGCAGCGTCTGCGGCGCGCAGGCCTTGGACAGGAATCCGCGCGCACCGGCCTGCAGGGCCAAGGACACGACACCCGCGTTGCAGTGCGCGGACAACACCAGGATCGGCACTGCCGGCCAATGGCGTGATAGGTGCCGCAGCAGTTCCAGACCTTCCCCGCTGTCACCGATCGGCAAGGCGTCGACCAGCAGCAGATCGATCGCGGCCGCCTGCTGCTGCAGGCGCTGCAGCAGATCACCGCTGCGACCGTAGCTTCCATCGACCTGCAGGTCCGCCTGCCGGGCCAGGACTTCCTGCACGCCATGCCGCAACAGCGGGTGCGGATCCAGCAGCAACAGGCGGCAGGGAGAATCTCGGGGCGACGGAAACGTGGGCATGGTTGCATTCCTGCAGAACAGGCCACTCACCCTAGGGCGCAGCCGACGCCTGCGGAATCCAATTCGTTGCAATGCCGCCCTTCCGCCGCGCCACGGTCAGGTAGCGTTTGCCCAGCCGGAAACGCAACAGGCCCGGCATGGGCCGGGCCTGTCGAGGCATCTTCGGCGCGCAGGCGCGCCGAGGAAGCAATTACCAGCTGAAGCGCGGGCCGACGGTGTATTCCTTGTCGCCGTCGCGGTTCATCTTCAGCTCGCCGTTCAGGCCCCAGTTCTGGTTCAGCTTGACCTGACCACCCAGGCGGCCGTACCACTGGCCTTCCGGATTGATGCCGTGCTTCTTCGAGAAATCTTCGTAGCCGACCATGCCGTAGACTTCGGCGTGGGCACCGAAGGCGGTACGGATACCGGCTTCAGCGCTGTAACCGTTGAAGTCCAGGCCGTGCTTCTGGTCGCGCTTCTGGTAGGCAACGCGGGCAACGAAGTCGGTGGTCGGAGCGATTTCAACGTTGTAGCCGGCGCCGATCTTCCACTGGTCCAGCTTGATGTTGGTGTGGTCGATTTCCTGGCGGCTGTACTCACCGAAAGCGTGGAAGTTCGGCAGGAAGCCGTACGAACCCTTCACGCCCCAGCCGTCGGCCTTGAACGCGTCGATGTCGGTCTTGGCGTAGTCGGCTTCGGCGTAGTTGTACGACAGGTTCTCAGCAGCCGAGGCGGTGAACGGCAGGGCAGCGGCCAGGGCCAGAGCAATCAGCGAATTCTTCATGGGGGTACACCTTTACTTTCTTATGGTGTGCAGCAGCGCCAGGGCGCCATCGCATCGGGAATGTAAATTCTCCGTTATTCGCCACAACGCTCCCTGAAAACAGCGGTCTTCGCATTGCTGAATTTTTTGCCTTGATTCAGGCTGTCTCTGGCATACGCGCGCGGCGCGCGTGCATTTGTGATTCGTCGTCGATTGCAACAGGAGGTTGCCTTGTACGTTTCCGATCCGCCGCTGGTGCCTGTTCGCGCCGCGCTCCTGGCATGCGCTGCCCTGTTTCCGATCCACGCTGCGCACGCACTGCAGGCCGCTGACTACCAGCGCGCCGAACGCGTGCATGACAGTCACCTTCGCGGTGCGCTGCGCAATGCTTCGGTGCTGCCCCACTGGCTGGCCGATGGGCGCTTCTGGTACGAACGCGAAACCACGCAGGGCCGGCGCCAGGCGGTACTGGTCGATCCAGTCCAGGCCACACGCCAGATCCTGTTCGAACCCGATGCGCTGGACGCTGCGGTTGCACCTCTCGGCGCCAGCGGACCACGCCTGCGCTTGAACAACGTGCAGGTACTGGATGGAGGCCTGCGCCTGCAGTTCAACGGCGAGGCGGCGATCAGCTGTCAATGGCCACGCCTGCAGTGCGTGCCTTCGCAGGATGCAGCGCCAGCGGCCGATGCACTGCCATCGCCCGGCGGTGATGCCTGGCTGCAGGTACGCGATCACAACCTGTGGCTGCACTCGCCCGGAACGGCAGCACGAGCGCTGACCAGCGGCGGTGAATCCAATCATGGCTATGGCGTGCTGCCGGACTTCACCCTGCGCGGCATTCCCCGCCGTCAGGGCCGGATGCCGACGCGGCCGTTCGCGGTCGGCTGGTCACCGGACGGTCGCTACGTGGCCGGCATCCGCTACGACGAACGCGCGCTGCAGGACTACCCCTATCTGGAAAGCAGCCCGGCCAACAGCGCGCGGCCGCGCGTGCATACGGTGAAGCTGGGGGTGCTGGGTGACACCCGGCAGGTGCGCGACAGCGTGTATGTGGTCGACACCCGCAATGGCCAGCAGCATGACATCGCCTTGCCGGAAGGCTGGAACACCCTCAGCGAAGCCGGCGTACTCGGCTGGGACGGCGACCGGTTGTATGCCGTGATCGCGCACTTCGGCGCACCGCGCAGGCTGCGTCTGCTGGAGATCGATGCCAACAACGGTGCGTTGCGCACGGTTCTGGAAGAAGCCAGCGACACCCGCCTGCAGCTCAACGTGTATTCCTACAACCGGCCAGCGGTGGCCATCCTGCCCGGCCAGGACACGGCGGTGTGGTTCTCGCAGCGCGATGGCTGGGGCCATCTATACCGGGTCCGCCTGTCCGACGGCAAGGTGCTGCGCCAGCTCACCCGCGGCCAATGGGCGGTGCGCGACCTGCTGGGCGTGGACGCTGCGGGTGGCTGGGCATACTTCAGCGCCGGCGGCGTCGACGGTGGCGACCCCTACGTACGCGGCCTGTACCGTGTATCGCTGCAGGGGGGACCGGTCCAGCGCCTGGCCGCCGATGGCAACGACCATCTGGCCGATGCTGGCACCGGCGCGTTGTTCGGCGGGCGCGCCCCCCAGGCGCTGTCGCCTGGCGGTGGCTATCTGGTGGATACCGTTTCCCGTCTCGACCAGCCACCACGCACCGTGCTGCGGGCCAGCGATGACGGCCGTGAAGTGATGGTGCTGGAAACAGCCGATAACAGCGCGATCGTTGCTGCCGGCTGGCGCCCCCCACGGCGCGAGCGGCTGCTGGCCGCCGATGGGCGAACGCCGATCTTCGCCACCGTCTACCTGCCCCGCGACTATCGCGATGACGGCCGCTTTCCGGTGATCGACGCGATGTACGGTGGCTCCTTCGTCAGCAATGCGCCGGTGACCTACGCCGAGGCGGTGTCCGCCTTGAATCCGGTGTCACGCGCCAGCCTGACCGAACTGGGCTTCGTGGTGGTCAGCATCGACGCGCGCGGCACCGGTGGCCGCGACAAGGCGTTCCATGACAGCAGCTTCCTGCACGGGGCAGATGTGCAGCTGGATGACCATGTGGCTGCGCTGCGCCAGCTGGGCGAACGCTACCGGGGCATCGACCTGCAGCGGGTCGGCATCTACGGGCATTCGTTCGGTGGTTACAGTGCAGCGCGCGCCCTGCTGCGCTATCCGGCGTTCTACAAGGTGGGCGTGGCCTCGGCCGGCAGCCACAATTTCCAGGGCATGTACGGCGGTGCATTGCACGGCATGGACCGGCTGTTCGGTGGCGTGCTGCCGCCAACACCCCTGGCCGATGGCGTGCCGGCGCCCTTTGCCGGACTCGACAATGCAGCGTTGGCCGGCAACCTGCGTGGGCATCTGATGCTGGTCTATGGCGAACTGGACGAGAACGCGCCGCCGGCGCTGACCCTGCAACTGGCCGCCGCCCTGAACAAGGCCCAGCGCAGCTACGACCTGCTGTACCTGGCCCGGCAGGACCACGAACTGTTCCGCAACGACGCCACCTACACGCACCGCATGTGGGACTACTTCGTGCGCCACCTGGCCGGCCAGCAGCCACCGGAGACGGTGCTGGCGCCGCTGCCCGGTGGGCCGGGCTGAACAGGCGCACACAGGATGTCGATCCACGGCGCCCTGGTTCGTCGGGTACTTGAAGGCCGTGCATGCGGCACGGTCCATCCGGAGGCAGGCAATGAGCTACATCGATGGTTTCGTCCTGGCGGTGCCCACCGCCAACAAAGAGAAGTTCCTCGCCCATGCACGCACAGGGGATCCCGTTTTCATCGAGTACGGCGCGCTGCGCGTGGTCGAGTGCTGGGGTGACGACGTACCGCACGGCAAAACCACCGACTTCTTCGGCGCGGTGAAAGCCACGCCGGATGAGACGGTCGTGTTTTCCTGGATCGAATGGCCAGACAAGCCGACCCGCGACGCCGGCATGAAGAAGATGATGGAAGACCCGCGGTTTGATCCGGCGACGAATCCGATGCCGTTCGACGGCGCGCGGATGATCTACGGTGGGTTCGTGCCGCTCTACGAGCTGACGCGCTGAACCGGGCGGACGTGCTCAGCGCGCGTCCGTCTCATCGCTGGCGGAGGCATGGCCGGCGCCCAGTGCGGCGCCGGCGCCGAGGCCCATGCCGCCCATTCCGGCCCCCATTCCGCCACCGCCGCCGCCACCGCCACCACCCGCACGACCGCCCTTGGCATCGCCATCGTTGCGGCCCTTGCCACCGCCACTGGCAGCGGGCCGGGTCGGGCCCTGCGGTGGAATCTGCAGGTCGGTCGGGATGGGGGCCAGATCCAGCGCTTCGCGCACGAAGTCGCGCAGCGAGACCACCAGTTCGTGGAGGTGCACCGGCCGCCCCTGTGCCAGTTCGTTGGCCGCACGCGCGGCCAGCCGCACCTGCTCGTCGGTGCCCAGCAACAGGATGTCCGACAGTGCCGCTTCAACCGCATCGCGGATGCGGCGCGCGCGATCCGAGCGGGGTTCGGCGATGCCTTCGGCATTTTCGCGCTGGCGCAGGTCGCGGCGATGGCTGGGATCCACACCCAGTTCGCCAGTGAACGACCCGCCCAGGGTCTTGTAGGCCGCCATCAGCGTGCGCAGCCGTTCGTTGATCTGCCGGTTCTCGCGCTCGCGGCGCTGTTGCAGGGTCTGCATCACCAGCAGGCGGATGCCCACGCCCAGCAGGGTGATCAGGACCAGGCCGGCCAACGTGGACAGCACGCCCTGCCAGGAACTGAAGTCGATACCACGCATGCCCGGGGCTCCTGCAGGAAGAACCTGCATCTTGCCCCAGACCGTGCCCCAGAAACGCGAAAGGCCCCACCACCCGTTGGGTGGCAGGGCCTTCGGTCACGGCGCGATTACTTGCGCTTGGCGACCTTGCGCACGGCCTTCTTGGCCGGAGCCTTCTTGGCGGCGACCTTCTTCAGCGGCGCAGCCTTCTTGGCGACCGTCTTGCGGGTGGCGGCAACCTTCTTGCCCACCGCCTTCTTGGCAACGGCGGTCTTCTTGCCGACAACCTTCTTGGCAGCAGCGGTCTTCTTGCCGACGGCCTTCTTGGAGACAGCAGCCTTCTTGCCGACAACCTTCTTGGCGGCCGCGGTCTTCCTGGTGGCGACCTTCTTGGTAGCGGCAACCTTCTTGCCGACAACCTTCTTGGCAGCCACGGCCTTCTTGCCAGCGACCTTCTTGGCGGCGACGGTCTTCTTGGCCACGGCCTTCTTGGCGGTGGCGACCTTCTTGCCGACAACCTTCTTGGCGGCCGCGGTCTTCTTGGCAACGGTCTTCTTCGCGACGGCGGCCTTCTTGGTGGCAGCCTTCTTCACGGTAGCGACCTTCTTGCCAGCAGCCTTGGTGGCAGCCTTGGTGGTCTTCTTGGCAGCGGCGGCCTTCTTGGTCACGGCCTTGCCTGCAGCCGCCTTCTTCTTGGCCACTTCCTTCTTCAGGGCAGCGGCTTCGGCCTTGGCGTTCTTCTTGGCGGCTTCCAGCTTCTTCTTGGCGTTGGCAACAGTCTTGCCGACCGACTTGGCAGCCTTCTCGGCCTTCTTGGCAACGGTCTTCTCGACCTTCGCCACGGCCTTCTTGGCCTTGGCAACGCGGGTGCCGGCAGCCTTGGTGGCGCGCTTGACGGTCTTCTTGACCGACTTCACTGCGTCTTCGGCAGCGTGGGCGATGGTCTCGCCAACGTTGGTGGCGGTTTCTTTGACGTTCTCGACGGCGTCGGTCACGACCGACACACCATTACCGTTGCTCATGTTGCCCTCCTGCGGGCCTTAAGTATCAAAACGGGGCGATGCTATACCGACATTGACGATCGTGGAACGGGGCATGCGCCCGCAATCGCATCTGCTGCGACGGTAATGGTGTAGCCCAGCACCCTCTCGAGCACAGTGGGTTGACAGGAAACCCCTTTTTTTCAGTGCTGCGCCGCACGGTGCGGGTAGCGGCAGGTGCTGCCTGCGCGCACCTGCCAGAGTGCTGCGAAAGGCATGCGATATGGCGCATCGCGGCACCAGGATGCGCAGAACTGCGCAAGTATCGGCCTGTATCCACACGCGCTTCGGCAGACGTCGGCACATTGCGAAGCACGCCCGACGTTGTCGCCACCGCCCCACAGATGGCGACGCCGACCCGCGTTCCGGGCGCCCGGTTTTCATGGCGCATTTATCCAGATCGCGACACACTCATTCAGCTTGTTTTACCGTAGGGCCGAACCGCCCCCACCCACGCCAGCGAACCGACTCCCATGCGACCGCTTCCCACCCTGCTCACGCTCGCAATCGCCGCCGCCTTCGGTGGCTTCGTTGCCACCGGCATCAATGCCCACCTGGACAACCGCGCCGACGCCGCGCCGCTGCCTGCGGTACTGCCGACCACGGCGGCATTGCCGGCCTCGGTGGCCGGACAGGCGGTGCCGTCGCTGGCACCGATGCTGGAGAAGGCGATGCCGGCCGTGGTCAGCGTCAACACCAAGCAGGTGGTGCGCGTGCGCAACCCCTTCTTCAACGACCCGTTCTTCCGCCGCCTGTTCCCGGACATCCCGCAGGAACGCATCAACGAATCGCTGGGCTCGGGCGTGATCATCGACGCCAAGGAGGGCCTGGTGCTGACCAACCACCACGTCATCGACAACGCCGATGACGTGCAGGTGACACTGGCCGACGGGCGCACGGTCAAGGCCGAGTTCCTCGGTTCGGACCGCGATACCGACATCGCGCTGATCCGCATCCCGGCGCAGAACCTGACCGACATCAAGCTCGGCAACAGCGACCAGCTTCGGGTCGGTGACTTCGTGGTGGCCATCGGCAACCCGTTCGGCTTCAGCCAGACGGTCACCTCCGGCATCGTCTCGGCGGTGGGCCGCAGCGGCATCCGCGGGCTGGGCTACCAGAACTTCATCCAGACCGATGCGTCGATCAACCCGGGCAACTCCGGTGGCGCGCTGGTCGACCTGCAGGGCCAGCTGGTCGGCATCAATACCGCCAGCTTCAACCCGCAGGGCAGCATGGCCGGCAACATCGGCCTGGGCCTGGCGATCCCCTCCAACCTGGCGCGCAGCGTGGTCGACCAGCTGGTAAAGCACGGCGTAGTGGTGCGCGGCACGCTGGGCGTGGAGAGCCAGAACCTGACCGCGCAGATCGCGCAGGGGTTGGGCCTGGGCGAAACGCGGGGTGCGCTGATCACCCGCGTGCTGGCCGGTTCGGCCGCTGCGACCGCCGGCCTGAAGCCGGGCGACGTGGTGGTCTCGGCCAACGGCCAGCGCGTGGACAGCGCAGAAGCCCTGCACAACGTGGAAGGCCTGGCGGCGGTCGGCAGCACGCTGACGCTGGACGTGCGCCGCGAGGGCAAGCCGCTGCAGATCAAGGCAACCTTGAAGGAACAGGCGCGCGCGGTCACCGGCGAGAGCCTGGACCCGCGCCTGACCGGGGCCACCTTCGTCGACCTGCCCGAGTCGCTGCGCCAGTCCGGTGTCGGTGGCGTGCTGGTCAGCGAGGTCAAGCGCGGCAGCCGCGCGGCCACCAACGGCCTGCAGCAGGGCGACATCATCACCGATGCCACCGTGGGCGAATTCGCCGACCTGGCCAGCTGGCGCGCCAACTTCCAGCAGCGCCCGCCGACCCTGGTGATACGCGTGCTGCGCAACAATGGCCAGCAGCAGGGCCAGCTCGTGATGCGCTGATCGCCCTGCCGTAACACCCCCTATACCCCGGCAATGCTATTGCTGTCAGTCCAGGTCGGCACCGCCGACTCCCGTTCCCCCATCGCAACAGGAGTGATTCGATGAGCCCCACCAATACCGAGAACCTGAAGGAACACCTGGGTGAAGCCGGTTCCCATCTGAAGCAGGCCGCGTCGGCCGCCGGCGGTGCAATCAAGGGTGCAACCGGCGCAGCCGGCGACGAACTGCGCATCGGCAAGGCCAACGTCAAGGCTGAACTGTCCGACAGCGCGCTGTCCGGCCTGGCCGCCGCCGAGTTTGGTGGTGCAGCCGCCAAGGAACAGGTCGACGCGCTGATGGACAAGGGCAAGGACCTGATCGACAGCGCCGCTGAGCTGATCCGTGAACGTCCGCTGGCCTCGTTCGGTGTCGCCTTCGCTGCCGGCTGGATCATCGCCAAGCTGGCCCGCGGCAGTAGCGACAAGTAAGCCGCGGCGTGAGCGAAGACAACGCGCAAGCGCCTGATCCGGCGGCTACCCCGCCGCTGGATGAGAGCATCCGCCAGGTCGGCGCGGCCGGTCGTGCCGCTACCGATTCTGCCAAGCACACGCTGCGCTCGCTGCGCCGGTTGGCCTCGGCCGACTTCGCGCTGGCGCGTAGTGCATTCGGTCGCGCGCTGGCCTGGGCCGGCGTGGCGATCGTGTTCGGTGCCTCGGCCTGGCTGCTGATGGCCGCCACCCTCATCGCCCTGCTGCAGAGCTGGGGCCTGAGCTGGCTGCAGGCGCTGCTGATCACCTCGCTGCTGAGCCTGGCCGTCACCGGTTATGCGATCTGGCGGGTGTCCTACTTCTTCCACCACACCGGCATGCACGCTACCCGGCGCCAGCTGTCACGCCTGGGCCTGTTCGACGAACCCAGCGAAGACGATCCCGATGCCGAAGTGCAGCTGCCCGAGGGCAAGCCATGAAGTTCGGCGCGCTGCAACGGCGTGTGAAACGCTGCGAACAAGTGGTGACCGTGCGCCTGGGCGAAACCCAGGACCACTGGTCCACGCTCAGCGACGTCTGGCGAAAGGGCTGGTCGCCGCTGCGCATCGTGGTGGTCGGCCTGGCCGGTGGCTTCATCGCCGGCAAGCTGGAAGTGCCGGGCAAGGTCAACGGTGCCCGCTGGCTGCAAATGGTGGGTTCGGTCTCGAACCTGTTCGCCAGTGCACAGGCGGCGTTCGCCACGGCGATGGCGGCGCAGGCCGCAGCCACTGCCGACGACGCGGCTGAGGAAGCCGACGAAGCCAGCGAACAGGCACAGGCGGCGGCCTCCGCTGCCGAGCCACGGCCGGCACCGGCTCCACGTTCCGTGCCGGAGCCAGAACCGGAACCGGACCTGCGCGGACCGCGTCCGGCCGAAGCGGCTACCGAGCTGTCCGAACGTTGATCCATGGAATCCGCCGCGCCGATCGCGGCCGGCGGATAATGCGCTCCCCTTCCCGGTTGGTGCGTCGATGAGCGAGTCCCTCCTGTCCCCGTCACCGGCCGGCCCCGAACAGCCCGACGCCCCGTTGCCGCCACCGTCGCGTCCGCGCGGACCGATGTCGCTGGTGGTGCTGGCGACCCTGGCGGTGGGCTACACGCTGTGGGCGGCACAGGACATCATCCTGCCGGTGCTGCTGGCGATGTTCTTCGCACTGGTCGGCAATCCGATCCTGCGCCTGCTGCAGAAGCTGTGGATTCCGCGTGCGCTGGCCGCTCTGCTGATCCTCGGCGCGGGCCTGGGCGTGACCGGTTCGCTGGCGGTGCAGTTGATCGGCCCGGCAATGGAATGGGCACAGGAAGCACCGCAGCAGCTGCGCAAGATCGCCCGCCAGGTGCAGGACCTGACCAAGCCGGTGCAGCAGGCCAACCAGGCTGCGGAGAACTTCGCCCGTGTTGCCGGTGGCGACAGCAACCGCAAGGTGCAGGTGATCCGCGCCCAGCTCGATGACCCGTACCGCATGTTGACCCGTGCGCCGCGGCTGGCCGCCTCGGTGCTGGCGGTGGTGCTGCTGACCCTGTTCTTCATGATCTACGGGCAGAGCCTGCAACGCGCGGCGATCGCCCTGTTCCCGAACCGTCAGCAGCAGCGCTTCACCAGTGACATCCTGCGTTCGATCGAGCGCGAGGTGTCGCGCTATGTGCTGACCATCAGCGTGATCAACACCCTGGTCGGGCTGGTGTTCGCCGGCGTACTGATGCTGCTCGGCATCGGCCTGCAGGAAGCGTTGCTGTGGGGCACGGTGGCCGCACTGCTGAATTTCGCTCCGTATGTGGGTCCGTTGATCGGCGTGGCGCTGATGCTGCTGATGGGCTTCGTGGAATTCCGCGACCCGCTGCAGGCCCTGCTGCCAGCCGCCGCCTACCTGGGCCTGCACACCCTGGAAGGGCAGATGGTGACCCCGATCGTGCTGGGCCGTCGCATGAAACTGTCGCCACTGGTGCTGATCCTGGCGCTGATGGTGTTCGGCTGGGCCTGGGGCATGATCGGCCTGCTGCTGGCGGTGCCGCTGCTGGTCTGCATCAAGCTGGTGCTGGCGCGGCTGGACGGGATGCAGGGCTGGGCGCGTCTGCTGGAATGAAAGCCCGCGCGGGCAGGGGTAGAATGGCGGGGTGAATTTCCCCGTCCAAGCCATCACCCTCGACCTTGACGACACGCTGTGGCCGTTCGCTCCGATCGGCGCCCGCATCGACCTGGTCCTGCACGAGTGGATGCGTGAACACAGCCCCGCCACGGCCGAGATGTATCCGGTGGCGGCGATGCGCGAACTGCGCGAGCGCCTGTACCACGCCCATCCGCACCTCCATCACGACCTGAGCGCACTGCGCCGGCTGACCCTGCACGAAGCGCTGCACACCAGTGGTGCCAGCCTGGATCTGCTGGAGCCGGCGTATGACGTGTTCTTCGCCGCGCGCAACCAGGTCGAGTGCTACCCCGATGCGATCGACGCACTGGCGCGGATTGCCGCGCGGGTGCCGGTGGCGGCGCTGAGCAACGGCAATGCCGATCTGGAGCGGATCGGCCTGGCCCATCATTTCGCCTTCCAGCTGGGCGCGCGCGAACACGGCGCGGCCAAGCCGGAGGCGAGCATCTTCCACGCCGCCTGCGCCCGCCTGGGTGTTGCGCCGGCGCAGGTACTGCACGTCGGCGACCACGCCGAAATGGACGTGGCCGGGGCGATCGCCGCCGGCCTTCGCGGCTGCTGGATCAACCGCGAAGCAGCCACCTGGACCCATCCGCAGCTGCAGCCGGACCTGCAGTTCGACACCCTCACCGGCCTGGCCGACTGGTTGGATGCCAACCTCGACGCTGCCGCACCCCGGAGTACCTGACGCATGAGCGAGATCACTGGTTTCACTGCCGACACCGCCGCAGCACTGCCGCTGTACGTGCTGGACCGCGAGCAGTTCGCGTCCTGGAAGGACGGCCAGCCAGCCGCCACCCAGGCATGGCTGGCGTCGCAGGGCTTCACCGCCGGTGCCTTCACCACGGCGTTGCTGCCCGGCGCCGATGGCCTGGCCGGTGCGGTGATCGGCGTGGGTGATCGTGGCGATGCCTACAGCTACTCGCATGCCCCGCATGCCCTGCCGGAAGGCAGCGTGTGGCAGCTGGCCAGCGAACTGCCGGCCGCCGAACTGGCGCTGCTGCAGCTGGGCTGGGGCCTGGGCAGCTACCGCTTCGATCGCTACCGCAAGCGCCACCGTGCACCGGCACGCCTGGTGGCTGAGCCGACCGGCGAAGTGGCCGACCTGATCGCCGCCAGCCTGCGCGTGCGCGACTGGGTCAACACCCCGACCGAAGACATGGGTCCGCAGCAGCTGGAAGACGCCGCGCGCGCGCTGGCCGATGCGCACGGTGCGCAGGTCGAGGCGATCACCGGCGATGAACTGCTGAAGCAGAACTTCCCGGCCATCCATGCCGTCGGCCGCGCCTCGCACCGCGCACCGCGCCTGGTCGTGCTGCGCTGGGGCAAGGACACCGATCCGGCACTGGTGCTGGTCGGCAAGGGCGTGTGCTTCGATACCGGCGGCCTGGACATCAAACCGGCCGACGGCATGCGCAACATGAAGAAGGACATGGGCGGTGCCGCGCATGCACTGGCCCTGGCCGGCCTGGTGATGGCGCGCGGCCTGCCGGTGCGCCTGACCCTGCTGGTGCCGGCGGTGGAAAACGCGATCGGCCCCGATGCCTTCCGCCCGGGCGAAGTGATCGCCACCCGCAAGGGCCTGAGCGTGGAGATCGACAACACCGACGCCGAAGGCCGCGTGATCCTGTGCGATGCGCTGACCTTCGCCAGCGAGCAGAAACCGGACCTGGTGCTGGACTTCGCCACCCTTACCGGCGCTGCGCGCATCGCGCTGGGCCCGGACCTGCCGGCGCTCTTCAGCAACGACGACAGCGTGGCCCAGCAGTGGCTGCAGGCCGGCGACGCGACCCGCGACCCGGTCTGGCGCATGCCGCTGTGGCGCCCCTACCTGCGTTACCTGAGCAGCGGCATCGCCGACCTGGCCAACGCCGGTTCGCGCATGGCCGGCTCGGTCACCGCCGCGCTGTACCTGGAACGCTTCCTGGAAGACGGCCAGCGCTGGGCACATCTGGACGTGTATGCCTGGAACGACGGCGAACGCCCGGGCCGGCCGGCTGGCGGCGAAGCGCTGGCGCTGCGCTCGGCGTGGGCGATGCTGAAGCAGCGCTACAGCTGATCGGGTGGGTGCCGACCTTGGTCGGCACGCCGTCCCCGGCAAACTTGACGAAAAATTGAATACCGGGCCTGGAAGGGTTCTGCGAGGATGTGTGGGTCGACCACCCACACGCTCCGTGAAGGCAGGACTCCGACCATGTCGCTCTTCCGCTACACCCGCGCCGGCCAGACAGCGGGCGCGCCGCGCAAGCATTCCCCACTGCTCTGGATCGCACTGATCGCACTCATTCTGGGTGCGGTGGCGCTGGCCTTCGCCTGGTTGGCCGGCTGGATTGGCGGCCGCCTGACCGCGCAGCGCTTCACCGACACCATCGAGGCCACCGGCCCGGCCCATCCGGGCTTCCGCCGTGCGCACAGCAAGGGCGTGTGTGTAAGCGGTTGGTTCGAACCCAGTGCGCAGGCCCCCACCCTGTCCAGCGCCCGCGTGTTCTCGCAGCGCCGCGTGCCGGTGATGGGTCGCCTGTCGATCGGCGGCGGCGACCCGTACGGCGCCGACAACACCGCGCGCGTACGCAGCCTCGCGGTGCAGATGGTCAGCGATGATGGCCAGGAATGGCGCATGGCGATGAACAGCTTCCCGTTCTTCGCCGTGCCCAACGCCGAGGCGTTCTACGCGCAGACGCGCGCCTCCATCCCGGACCCGGCCACCGGCAAGCCCGACCCGCAGAAAATGGCCGCGGTGCTGGCGAAATACCCCAGTGCACAAGCGTTCCAGCAGTGGGCCAAGACCGCGCCGTGGACCAGCAGCTGGGCTGACACCACCTTCAACAGCGTCAACAGCTTCTGGTTCACCAACGCGCAGGGCCAGAAACGCGCGGTGCGCTGGCGCTGGCAGCCGCAGGCGCCGGTGGTCGAGATGGATGCGGAAACGCGCAAGAACGCCAGCGTCGATTTCCTCAGCCAGGAACTGCAGCAGCGCCTGGCCAGCGGCCCGGTGCGCTGGAACCTGGTCGTGACCACCGCCGAGCCCGGCGATGCCATCGATGATCCGTCGGTACCGTGGCCCGAATCGCGTGATCAGGTGGTGGCCGGCGTGCTCAGCCTGGACCGCCTGCAGTCGCAGGAAGAAGGCGCCTGCGGCCAGATCAACTTCGATCCGCTGATCCTGCCCAGTGGCGTGCGTGGCAGTGACGATCCGATCCTGGCCGCCCGCTCGGCGGTGTATTCGCAGTCCTTCAACCGCCGCGAACGCGAGCGCGCCACCGGCAACGTCGAGCAACCGAAGGAGGCCGCAAGATGAGCACCGGCAACGGCCACTTCAACCTGCTCGCGCGCGTGCTGCACTGGTCCATGGCACTGATGATCATCGCCATGCTGTTCATCGGCGTGACTATGGTCGCTTCGTTGCATCTGCGGCCGATGCTGATCGATCTGCATCGCCCGTTGGGCATCGCCATCGGCGTACTGGTGCTGCTGCGCCTGTACAACCGGCTGCGCCATCGCCCGCCACCGCTGCCGGCGGATCTGCCGGTATGGCAGGTGATGGCGGCCAAAGCCTCGCACTGGATGCTGTATGCACTGATGCTGGCAATGCCACTGATCGGCTGGGCGATGCTGTCGGCCGGCGGTTACCCGATCGTGCTGTGGGGCGGCCTGCACCTGCCGCCGATCGTGCCGCATACCCCGGCGCTGTATGCCGCGTTGCGCAATGCGCACAGCCTGCTGGCGTATGTGTTGTTCGCCACGGTGCTGATGCATGTGGGTGCGGCGCTGTTCCACCTGTGGGTGCGGCGTGATGGGGTGTTCCAGGCGATGGCGCGCGGGAAGGATTGAAAGGGTTCGCCGGGTGTTCCCGGCGGATCGTTTCCGCGACCGCGGAGGGTGTCGCTTTTCTTTTCACGCGAAAAGAAAAGTAACCAAAAGAAACGCGCCGCCAGAGCGCGAGCCGGTGCTGCGCACCGGTGCCCTGTGCTTCTCGGTGAATCAGGGGACGGCGCCGAACTCGCTGCGCTCAAACACCGGCGCCTCTTCGCCCCTGATTCCCCTGCGATGCTCGGCTCGCTCAAGGCGGACCCAAGGTCAAATGCCACAGCTGCACCCAGTAGATCCACGCCATGCGTGGATGCTCTAGCTGTTGATCTTGCCCTTCAAGTCCGCCTTGAGCGAGCCGAGCACCGCAGGTCCGGCGAGGGCGAAGAGGTGCGGGTGTCTGAGCGCAGCGAGTTCCCGCACCGTCCCTCGACGGACCGAGGAGCGCAGGGCACCGGCGTGCGAAGCGCGCCGGCTCGCGGCCGGCGGAGCGTTTCTTTGGTTCCTTTCTTGATGGCGCACATCCATGTGCGCCACCCTGCGGGCCGGCTACGCCGTTCCACGCTGCTCCTGCAGCGTGGTGCACGAGCAAAGAAAGTGACACCCACCCGCGGTCGCGGAAACGATATCATTGGGAACAGCAGGCCGCCCCTACAACCACCCCTTCTGCCGCGCCAGCCGATACGCCTCGATCCGATTGGCCACGCCCAGCTTGCCGATGCACTCGGACAGGTAGTTGCGCACCGTACCGTGCGACAACCCCAGCTGCTCGGCGATCTCACTGGCGGTGCGGCCCTCGCCCGCCAGCCGCAGCACGCGGCGTTCGCGGTCGGTCAGCGGGTCGGCCTGCGACCACGCATCCAGTGCCAGCTGCGGGTCGATCGCGCGGATGCCCTGCTTCACCTTGCGCAGGGTATCGGCCAGGTTCTCGGCCGGTGCGTCCTTCAGCAGGTAGCCCAGCACGCCCGCCTCCAGCGCACGGCGCAGGAAGCCGGCACGGGCGAAGGTGGTCACGATCACCACCTTGATCGGCAGCTCCTGGCGGGCGATGCGCTGCGCCAGTTCCAGACCGGACAAGCCGGGCATCTCGATGTCGGTCACGAGGATGTCCGGCTGCAGCTGCTGCAACATCCGCCAGGCGGCCTCGCCATCGGCAGCACTGCCCAGCACTTCGATGTCCGGCTCCAGGCCCAGCAGCGCCGACAGTGCGCCGCGCACCATGGCCTGGTCTTCGGCCAGCAGGATGCGGATCATGCGGCACCGTCCTGCGCCAACGACGTGGGCGACAGCGGCGTGGTCGCGGCCATCAACGGCACGCGTACCGTCAGCACGGTGCCCGCCCCGCGCGGCGACTGCAGCGTCAACTGGCCACCCAGTGCTGCGGCCCGCTCACGCATGCCACTCAACCCATTGCCCTCGGCCTGCACGCCGCCACGGCCGTCATCGCGTATCTGCATCGCCAACTGTCGTTCCTCAAGCATGAAATCCACCTGCACCCGGGTCGCCTGCGCATGGCGCACGATGTTGGTCGCCGCCTCGCGCAGCACCAACGCCAGCCCGCGCTCCACCTCCACCGGCATCGCAGGTGGCGTCGTGTACTGCAGATGCACCTGCTGGCATTCCAGCAGCAGGCGCGCCGATGCCAGCTCGCCAGCAAGGTCGCTGGCGCGGATGCCGGTCACTGCACTGCGCACCTGTGCCAGCGCTTCGCGTGCAATGTCCTCGGCCTCGCCGATCTCCTGCCGTGCACGCGCGTCATCGCGATCGTAGAGCTTGCGTGCCAGCTCCAGCTTCAGCGTGATCAGCGACAGCGTGTGCCCCAGCAGGTCGTGCAGGTCGCGGCCGATACGCTCGCGCTCGGCGGTGGTGGCCAGTCGCCGCACCTCGTCCTGGGACAGCTGCAGGGCAACGTCGCGCTGCTGGCTCAGGGCCTCCACGTTCACCACCAGCCCGACGATGAACGACACCGCCGGCATCCACACCATGGCCTGCCACGGATAGCCGAAGTACAGCGCGGTGCCGCAGAACAGCAGGTTCAGCGCGGTCAGCTGCAGCAGGTACGCCCACCAGCTGCTGCGCCCGCTCATGCGGATCATCACGCAGCCGAACACGAAGTAGCTCAGTCCCGAGGGGTACCAGGGCAGCAGTACCAGGGCCAGCACGATCATGCCCAGCGCATAGCGCCACCCATGGTGCCGTGGCGACAGCATCACCCTGGCATAGAGCAGCAGGAACAACGGATAGCTGAGCAGGGTCAGCAGCAGCCAGCGCAGCGTGAAGCCATTGCCCAGCACCGGGGTGAGGAAGATCCATACCGACCACAGCAGGTGGATCGCTCCGCTCCAGGGCGACTTGCCACGTCGCAGCAGTTCGGCCACGGCCGAATCCGGCGCAGGGCGCAGCAGGGACGCAAGCCAGCTCGACGACACGAGAGAATCCAGGCGGGGACGATCGCTGCCGATCATGCCAGTTCAGCCGATCCGGCGCAGGCGGCGGCGCGCCAGCAGCAGCGCGACCACGGTGACCGCCAGCAGCACCAGCAGGTGGCCGGCCACGCTGCCCACTGCCGGCAGCCCGACCACCGGCAGCGCCAGCTGCGCCAGATGCCAGGTCGGCCACAGTGGGGCCATCGTCGAGAACAGCGTGGGCAGCGCCGACAGCGGCAGCCACAGGCCCGACAGCAGGGCCAGCGGCAGGTAGACCAGGTTGACCATCGCCGGTGCCGCGCTGGCACTGACATGGCTGCCGATCAGCAGGCCAATCGCCCCCAGCGGCAGCGCCGCCAGGCCCGCCACCGCCAGCAGCTGCACCATCTGCAACGCCTGCAGCTGCACGCCACCGAGCACGCGCGCGACGCCGATCAGCAGCAACGCCACCAGCAGCGCGAACATCACCGCCATCGCCAGCCGTGCCAGCAGCGGTGCCGCCGCCGGCATCGGCAGCGCGCGCTTGAGAGTCAGCAGGCCGCCTTCACGATCCAGCGCCAACTGCACGCCGAAGCCGAACAGGGCCGGGGCCATCGCGCCGAACACGCAGTAGGTGGCCAACAGGTACAACGGCGCATGACCGCGCCCCAGCAGCACGCCGAACAGCAGATAGAACAGCACCGGGAACAGCAGCGAGGGCACCGCGAACGCCGGCGTGCGCCAGGCCCGGCGCAGTTCGGCCTGCAGCTCGGCGCGGTAGGGGCGCAGTACGCGGCGCCATGAGGCTGCTGGCGCGCTGGCGGTACGGATCAGGGTGTTCATGCGGCCTCCCGGGTCAGATCGAGGAAGGCGTCGGCCAGCGCCGCGCCCTGTACTTCCAGTTCGCGCAGCTGCGCATCGGCGGCCAGCAGGCGCGCCACCACAGGCTCGGCCGGGCTCGCCAGCAGCTGCAGGTGCTCGGCGTCGCGCTGCACCTCCTGCACGCCCGGCCACTGCTGCACGTCCGCAATGGGCAACCCGCTGCGGCAGCGGATGCGGCGCGGCCGATCGGCCAGGCGCAGCTCGCTCAGCGGCGCGTCGGCCAGCACCCGGCCCTGCTCCAGCACCACCACCTGCAGCGCCAGCGCTTCGGCTTCCTCCAGGTAATGGGTGGTCAGCAGCACACCACAGCCTTCGGCCACCAGCTGCCGGATCGCCTGCCACATCGCCTGCCGCGCCTGGATGTCCAGGCCGGTGGTGGGCTCGTCCAGGAACAGCACTCGCGGGCGGCCACACAGCGCGATGGCGAACTGCACGGCGCGCTGCTGGCCACCTGACAGCTGGCCGTAGCGGCGGCGCGCGAGCGCCTGCAGGCCAGCACGCTGCAGCACCTCCTGCAACGGCATCGGGTCGGGATAGCAGGCGCTGGCCTGCGCCACCAGTTCGTCCACCTGCAGCATCGGCGGCAGGCTGGTGCTCTGCAGCATCACGCCCAGGCCGATACGGCTGGCGCGCTGCTGCGGGTCAGCGCCAAGCAGCTCGACCTGTCCGGCGTCGGCGCGGCGCAGGCCCAACAACACGCTGATCGCGGTACTCTTGCCGGCACCGTTGCGGCCCAGCAGCGCCAGCACTTGGCCAGCGCGTACCTGCAGGTCGATGCCATGCAGGGCGGTACGGTCGCGGTAACGCACCTGTACCTGCTGCAGGCGGGCCAGCGACGGGGCGATCGGATCCATGGGCGGTACCGGTAGCGGGGACGTTGCCATCCTGTGCCGCCGTGGTCACATTTCGCAGTTGCCGCCGTCAGTGTCATCGGGTGACAGCTGTCACTGCCGTCATCGCTGTGCCTGCCTTCATGCTGTGCCGCACGCTCCACCGCCGGAACCGCCGCCGTCCGCTCTTCCGGCCACACCCGCCCGAACGTCTGTGATGGAACGAATGAACGCTTCTGCCGAGCTGTTGAAGGAACTCCGTATCGACCGCAAGTCCCCGCCGCCCGCCTCCGGAGGGAGTGGCAGTGGTGGTGGCCGCCGCTGGCTGTGGATCGCGATCATCGTGGTCGTGCTGCTGGTCGCCGCCGTCGTCGCCTTCCTGTTCGGGCGTGCGCCGGTGGTGGAGGTGGAAACCGCACCCGCCGTGGCCATCCAGCAGGGCAGCGCCAGCAGTTCGGTGCTCGATGCCAGCGGCTACGTGGTCGCCCGGCGCATGGCCACGGTCTCGGCCAAGATCACCGGCAAGGTGCGCGAGGTGATGATCGAGGAAGGCATGCGCGTGGAGCAGGGCCAGATCATGGCCACGCTGGACCCGATCGATGCCGACGCGCAGCGTAGCCTGTATGCCTCGCAGCTGCAGGCCGCACGCAGCCAGGTGGCCGGTCTGGAGGCACAGCAGAAGCAGGCCGCCGCCGAAGCCAGCCGCCTGCAGGCACTGGTCGGCCAGCAGCTGGTGTCGCGCTCGCAGTACGACCAGGCGGTGGCCCAGCGCGACAGCCTGCGGGCACAGCTGGACACCGCACAGCGCAACGTCAAGGTGGCCAACGACCAGCTGGCCATCGCCGACCTGGGCGTGGACAACAACATCGTGCGCGCGCCGTTCTCCGGCGTGGTCACCGCCAAGGCTGCGCAGCCCGGCGAAATCGTTTCGCCGCTGTCGGCCGGCGGCGGCTTCACCCGCACCGGCATCGGCACCATCGTCGACATGGACTCGCTGGAGATCGAAGTCGAGGTCGGCGAAGCCTTCATCGGCCGCGTGCAGCCGAAGATGCCGGTGGAAGCCACGCTCAATGCCTACCCGGAATGGAAGATTCCCGGCGAGGTCATCGCCATCATCCCCACCGCCGACCGCGGCAAGGCCACGGTGAAGGTGCGCGTGGCGCTGAAGGTGAAGGACCCGCGCATCGTGCCGGAGATGGGCGTGCGGGTCAGCTTCCTGGAGCAGGCGCAGCCGCAGGCGGCCGCCAAGCCGCAGGGCGTGCGCGTGCCGGCGGGCGCCGTGGTGCAGCGCGAGAGCGTCTCGGTGGCCTTCGTGCTGGGTGATGAGAACCGCGTACAGCAGCGCACGGTCGAGGCCGGCCAGGCGATGGGCAAAGACCGCCAGATCCTCAAGGGCGTGAGCGCGGGTGAATCGGTGGTGGTCAACCCGCCGGACACCCTGCGCGACGGCGCCAAGGTGCAACAGAAACAAGCGCAGTAACGGCCTGGCGCCTGCGGGCGCCGCCGGCAACACCGCTCGACGCATGCCTGCGGCCACCGCCGTGGTGCTTCCCCGTTTCCCGCCTTCCGTGGAGAACCACCCATGTCGACCCTGGTTTCATTGCGCAACATCACCAAGACCTACCAGCGCGGCCCCGAAAAGGTGCAGGTGCTGCACGGCATCGACCTGGACATCGCCAGCGGCGACTTCGTCGCACTGATGGGTCCGTCCGGCTCAGGCAAGACCACCCTGCTCAACCTGATCGGCGGCCTGGACAACCCCAGCGGCGGCGAGATCAGCATCGAAGGCGAGCGCATCGACCAGATGAGCGGCGGCCAGCTGTCGACCTGGCGCAGCCACCACGTCGGCTTCGTGTTCCAGTTCTACAACCTGATGCCGATGCTGACCGCGCAGAAGAACGTGGAGCTGCCGCTGCTGCTGACCCATCTCAATGCCGCGCAGCGCCGCCGCAATGCCGAGATCGCGCTGACCCTGGTCGGCCTGGCCGACCGCCGCAACCACCGACCGAATGAGCTGTCCGGCGGCCAGCAGCAGCGCGTGGCGATCGCGCGGGCGATCGTCTCCGACCCGACCTTCCTGATCTGCGACGAGCCCACCGGCGACCTCGACCGCCAGTCCGCCGAGGAGATCCTCGGCCTGCTGCAGCAGCTCAACCGCGAGCATGGCAAGACCATCATCATGGTCACCCATGACCCGAAGGCCGCCGAGTACGCCACGCACACGGTGCACCTGGACAAGGGCGAGCTGGCCGACGCGCCGCTGGCCCACTGACGGAGGCCACGGCGATGAAATACTTCTCGTTGGTGTGGGCGCAGCTGTTCCGCAGCCGCACCCGTACATTGCTGACCCTGCTTTCGGTGGTGGCCGCCTTTCTGCTGTTCGGCATGCTCGATTCGGTCCGCGTGGCGTTCAATTCCGGCGGCAGCGTGGAGGGCGCCAATCGGCTGGTGGTGGCCTCACGACTGTCGATCACCCAATCGCTGCCGATCCGCCTGGAAGCGCAGGTGCGGCAGGTGGCCGGCGTGCGCGACGTGGCCTACGGCATGTGGTTCGGCGGCATCTACCAGGACCCGAAGAACTTCTTCCCGAACTTCTCGGTGTCACCCAACTACTTCGACGTCTACCGTGAACTGCAGATCGATCCGGCGCAGCTGGAAGACTGGAAGCAGACCCGCACCGGCGCCATCGTCGGCGAAACGCTGGCCAAGCAGTTCGGCTGGAAGATCGGCGACACCATCCCGCTGCAGGCAACCATCTTCCCGCGTGGCGGCAGCAATGACTGGCCGTTGGAACTGAAGGGCATCTTCCGCTCGAAGGACCGCACACAAGCGGGCAACGAAGAACGCCAGTTGATGATGAACTGGAAGTACTTCGATGAATCCAACGACTACATCAAGAACCAGGTGAGCTACTACACGATCACCCTGGACAACCCTGACCAGTCCTCGCGGGTGGCGCAGGCCATCGATGCGATTTCTGCCAACTCCGACCACGAGACCAAGACACAGACCGAATCGGCGTTCCAGCAGGCCTTCGTCAAGCAGTTCGCGGACATCGGCATGATCGTTACGTCGATCATGGGTGCGGTGTTCTTCACCCTGCTGCTGTTGACCGGCAACACCATGGCGCAGGCGGTGCGCGAGCGCGTGCCCGAACTGGCCACGCTGAAGACGCTGGGCTTCAAGGATGGCACCGTGCTGTCGCTGGTGATGATCGAGTCGGTGCTGCTGGTGGGCCTTGGCGGCCTGCTCGGCATGGTGCTGGCCTCGCTGGTGCTGCCGGTGGTGGCCGCGAACTTCGGCGGCGTGCTGCCCGCGCATGTGCCGTGGAATACTTGGCTGCTGGGCGTCGCCCTGGTGCTGCTGATCGGCACCATTGTCGGCCTGCTGCCCGCGCTGCGTGCCAAGCGCCTGAAGATCGTCGACGCACTGGCCGGCCGCTGAGGAGAACGCAGACATGTTCAAGAGCAAACTCAAGAAGTGGCTGGGCAACGGCGTGACGGTGCTGCTGCTGGTGATCGGCCTGGTGCTGTGGATCAGCCTGCCGTGGATCGGCGTGCTGGCCGTGGCCGTGCTGGTGGCACTGTGGCTGCTGCTGACCCGCGGTGGGCGACTTGCACTGGCCGCCACCCGCATCGGCGTGGCCAGCCTGCCGCAGCGCTGGGGCGCGTCCTCGGTGATCGTGGTCGGCATCGCTGGCGTGGTCGGCGTGCTGGTGGCGATGCTGGCGATGGGCGAAGGCTTCCAGGCCACGCTCAACAACACCGGCGATGACACCACCGCCATCGTGCTGCGCGGCGGCTCGCAGGCCGAAATCAACTCGGTCATCACCCGCGAACAGGTGCCGACGCTGTCCACCCTGCCCGGCATCAGCCGCGATGCCGAAGGCCGGCCGCTGCTGTCACCGGAGCTGTCGCAGGTGGTCAACCTGGTATCGAAGTCTGATGGCACCGACGTCAACGCGCAGTTCCGCGGCGTCGGCCCGCAGGCGTGGGCGTTGCATGACAAGGTCAAGATCGTCGAAGGCCGCACGTTCGCCACCGGCCTGCGCGAGATCGTGGTCGGCCAGGGCGCCAAGGGCCAGTTCCGCGATCTGGACGTTGGCAAGACGCTGACGCTGGGCAACCAGACCTGGACCGTGGTGGGTGTGTTCGCCACCGGCGATGCGCATGATTCGGAACTGTGGACCGACGCCGATACGCTGGCCACCACCTACCAGCGCAGTGCGTGGCAGTCGATCAGCGTGCGCACCGATGGCAAGGCCGGCTTCGAGCAGTTCAAGGCCGCCGTCGCCGCCGACCCGCGCCTGAAACTGGACGTGGAAACCACCCGCGTCTACTACAGCAAGCAGGGCGGCGGGCTGACCAAGCTGATCGACATCCTCGGCAAGGTGATCGGCACCATCATGGCGGTCGGTGCGGTGTTCGGCGCGCTCAACACCATGTACGCGGCGGTCGCCACGCGTGCGCGCGAGATCGCCACCATGCGCGCGATCGGCTTCCGCGGCCTGCCGGTGGTGACGGCGGTAATGCTGGAGACGATGCTGCTGGCACTGCTCGGCGGCCTGCTGGGGTGTGCGGTGGCATGGCTGCTGTTCAATGGCTACAGCGTGTCCACCATCGGCAGCAACTTCAGCGCAGTGGTGTTCAAGTTCCATGTGTCGCCGGAACTGCTGTGGACCGGCCTGAAATGGGCGCTGGGCATCGGCCTGGTCGGCGGCCTGTTCCCGGCGCTGCGCGCGGCGCGTTTGCCGATCACCACGGCGTTGCGCGAAACCTGAGCATCACGCAGCGACAGACTGCGCATCCTGCAGAGGGACGGAGCGAAAGCTCCGTCCCTTTTTCGTTGCCGAACTCAGAAATCCGCCGCCGCGGCATCAGACGGCAGGGCGCGCAGTGCCAGATGCTGACGCAGGGCTTCTTCAGGCGCATATGCCGTGCCCAGCGCGTGCTGCTCGCCCGTCTGCCTGTCGAAGAAGATCGGCCCATTGCCGGCCAGCGCGTCTGAGATCTCGCCGGATTGCAGGTAGCGCAACGACTGGAAGCAGAACAGCCAGCCTTCGACCACCTCATGCTCGTTCGTGATGACAACCGGTTCTTCGTCGTCGACAAGTGCAGCCTCCACGCGACGGCGTGCCTCTTCAAGATGAATCACTCCTTCATCTCCTTCGTTCGGTGACAACGAGACGAGCATTCCATGCAGGTGGGCGCGTCGCAACTGAAGAGCGCCTGGGCATGGTTGTGCACTGCGACGTGTTGTCGCAACCGCTCAAGCATGCCGGGTTTGTGCCGCTATCGATGCCTCTGCCCATCGCAAACGCAGCGCGCGTGACGCAGCGCACAGCGCATCTGTGGATTGTTGGTTGCGATTCATTTTCGCGCACTTCTATCGGCGTCGAGACAAACAGTTACGAATGGAAACATTCTAGAATCGCGCCCCCCACGTTGGTTTGCAGCACCCCACGCGCCCATAGAACGGGCGCATGTTTTTCCTGAAACACGAGATTTCACGGATGTCCCTGAAAACCACTCCGCTGCGCAACGCGATCGTCATCGCGCTGGCCGCCAGCTGCACCACCCCCGCCTTCGCACAGAGCACCGGCGACGCCACCACCACTCTCGACCGCATCGAAATCACCGGCTCGCGCATCCGCCAGGCCAGTGTCGAGACCGCACAGCCGGTGATCGCGCTCAACCGCGCCGAGATCGAGAAGAAGGGCTACGTCAACGTCGCCGACATCCTGCAGGACATTCCCGCCGCAGGTTCGCCGAGCATGGGCCGCGCGTCTTCGCTGACCTCCTCGCGCGACTTCGGCGGCATGTACGTCAGCCTGCGCAACCTCGGCCCGGAACGCAGCCTGGTGCTGATCGACGGCCGCCGCATGGGCGTCAGCGCCGGAGGCTACTCCGACCTGGCCTCGATTCCGTCGGCCATCGTCGAGCGCGTGGAAGTGCTGACCGATGGCGCGTCCGCGCTGTACGGCTCGGACGCCATCGCCGGCGTGGTCAACATCATCACCCGCAAGAACTTCGACGGTGGCCAAGCCAGCGTCTATGTCGGCCAGTACGGCCAGGGTGACGGCCAGAAGCGCTCCTACAGCGCCACCTTCGGCAAGACCTTCGACCGCGGCTGGTTCACCGTGGGTGCTGAGCGCACCAAGGAAGACGAAGTGCTGGGCAAGGATCGCGAGTTCAGCCGCTATCCCAACGGCCCGCGCCACCCGACCGACAACCTGAACGGCAACACCCCGTGGGGCTACGTCACCGTCGGTGGCAAGAACCTGACCGTGGGCCCGGGCGGCGATCCGAGCCAGAAGGGCAACTTCCACGCGCCGGATCCGGCCGATGGTGCCAACAGCAAGACCAACATGAGCCTGCTGACCGGCCTGGAGCGCACCTCGGTGTTCGCCAACGGCGGCTTCTCGATCACCGACGACCTGCGCATCGTCGCCGACGCGCTGTACAGCAAGCGCGAATCGACCAAGCAGCTGGCCGGCTACCCGTACTCGGTCAGCGCCGCCCAGGCGCGCAACGGCAGCCGTGCCGCCCTGTCCAAGGACAGCACGTTCAACCTGTGGGGCCAGGATGTGCTGTTCGCGCACCGCTCCGAGGAGCTGCCGCGCGGCACCGAGAACAATCTGGAGACCAAGCGCGCCAGCATCGGCCTGGAAGGCAGCTTCGAAACCGGTTCGCGGTACTGGGACTGGAACGTCAGCTACATGTACAACCGCAATGAAGGCGAGCGCATCGGTACCGGCAGCATGTACCAGCCGCACGTCAACCAGGCCGTCGGCCCGTCCTTCATGGATGGCAACGTGGCCCGCTGCGGCTCACCGGGTGCGGTGATCGCCGGCTGCGTGCCGTGGAACCCGGCTGCGCCGATGGGTTATACCGGCCCTGGCTCGCTGAGCAACCAGGACGTACAGGACTACCTGTTCGCCCGCTTCGTCGACAAGATGAAGAGCACCACCAAGGTGGCCAGCGCCAACATCTCCGGTTCGCTGTTCACCCTGCCGGCCGGCGACATCATGGGCGCGATGGGCTTCGAGCACCGCAGCGAAGAAGCCAGCTACACCCCGGACATGCGGGTGCAGAAGGGTGAGATTACCGGCACCACCGGCCAGCCGACCCGTGGCGACTACTCGCTCAACGAGGTCTACCTGGAGCTGCAGGTGCCACTGCTGGCCGATCTGCCGTTCGCGCGCGAACTGTCGCTGGACGTGGCCGGTCGCTACTCGGATTACAACAACTTCGGCTCGACCACCAACAGCAAGTTCGGCCTGAAGTGGAAGCCGATCGACAGCCTGCTGGTACGCGCCACCTACGGCACCGGCTTCCGTGCACCGACCGTGGATGACCTGTACGGTGGCACCGTCAGTACCCGCGATTCGTTCACCGATCCGTGCGATACCTCGTTCGGTACCGCGGCCACCAGCCCGACCGTTGCTGCCCGTTGCCAGGCGCTGAAGGTGCCGGCCAACTTCCGCCAGCTCAACAGCGATGGCACCGTTGCCACCAAGCCGGGCCAGCAGTCGACCGTCGACTTCAACTCGGGTTCCAACGCGGCGCTGAAGCCGGAAACCGCCAAGACCTGGACCGTGGGCCTGGTGTACAGCCCGGACTTCGTGGCCGGCCTGGATGTCAGCCTCGACTGGTGGAAGATCCGCATCAACAACGCCATCGTCTCCGAGACCACCAACAGCATTCTCGAGCAGTGCTATGTGCAGGGTTCGGACGCCGCCTGTGGCCGCTTCACCCGTGGCAGCAACGGCCAGGTCAACAGCCTGGACCGCTCGCTGGTCAATGCCGGTTTCCGCGAAACCGCCGGCTATGACATCAACGTGCGTTACCGCCTGCCGGAAACCACGTTCGGCCAGTTCGCCGTCAACTGGAACACCACCTACACCGACTACCTGAAGCAGCGCAACGACAACGCCGCGACCACGCCGGTGGAGCAGCGCACCAGCTGGGGCGGCGACTTCCGCGTCCGCTCGACCTTCAACCTGGATTGGCAGTACGGCGACCTCGGCATCGGCTGGACCGCGCGCTACTACTCCAGCATGAAGGAGAAGTGCTCGTACATGGACGAGTGCAACCTGCCGGGCTTCAGTTCGTCGTACACCAGTGCATCGCCGACCAACAAGGTGGGCTCCAACACCTTCCACGACCTGCAGGTGCGCTACAGCCTGCCGTGGGACGGCACCGTGTCGCTGGGCGTGAACAACGTCTTCGACCACCAGGGTCCGATCATGTACAGCCAGCCGAACAGCAGCTTCACCTACTACGGTGGCTTCGACATCGGCCGCTTCATGTACATGAAGTACCAGCAGCGCTTCTAAGCCTGCAACCGCGTTCCCGTCACAGCCAACTCTCTCCTGGCTGTGGATGGAAGCAGAGCGGCGCCCCTCGGGGCGCCGCTCTTTTTGTGCACACGTGTCAGCCGAGCGGACGCGGCGCTAGCGCTTGGCGCGCATCGTGCGGATGTTGTCGCCGACGAACAGCACCAGGCCGGCCCAGATCGCGGCAAAGCCGATCGCCTTGGCGGTGTCGAACGCTTCGTGGAAGAAGAACACACCCAGCAGCAGCTGCAGGCTCGGCGCGATGTACTGCAGGATGCCGACCAGCGACAGCGGAATGCGCTTCACGCCGTAGGCGAAGCCGATCAGCGGCACGGCGGTGACTGCGCCGCCGAAGATCAGCAGCAGGTCGTTGCGCCAGCCCCAGCCATGGAAGAACGCGCCGCCATGGCCGTTCTCGGCCCAGATCGCGAAGGCCAGCGCCGGCAGGAACAGGTACATGCTTTCCACGCCCAGGCCGGCCACCGGGTCGACCGAAACCAGCTTGCGCAACAGGCCATACAGGCCGAACGAACAGGCCAGGCCCAGCGCGATCCACGGCGGTGTACCGGCGTCGATGGTCAGCCAGGCCACGCCCACCGCCGCCATTGCCACCGCCACCCACTGCAGGCGGCGCAGGCGTTCCTTCAGCACCAGCACGCCCAGCAGCACGTTCACCAGCGGGTTGATGAAGTAGCCCAGGCTGGTCTCGATGACATGGCCGGCGTTGACCGCCCAGATGTACAGGCCCCAGTTGAAGGCGATGGTCAGGCTCGACACCAGCAGGATCGGCAGCGCACGCGGCTGCGCGGCGATCTTCTGCCACCAGCCCAGGCGCGAGCTGATCAGCAGCCAGCCCAGCACCAGCACGGTGCTCCAGATGATGCGGTGGGCGATGATCTGGAACGAGGGCACCTCGTTGAGCAGGTGCCAGTACACCGGCACCAGGCCCCAGATCACGAAGGTGGACGCGGTGACCAGCAGGCCCCGGCGTTGTTCTTTCTCATCCATGCTCATTTCTTTCTCGTCCTTGCCATCGTCAGCACCACCACACCCAGAAGAATCACCACCATCGCCAACAGGTCGCGCCAGCCGAAACGCTCACCGTTGAGCAGTGCGCCCAGCAGCACCGCGATCACCGGATTGACGTACGCGTAGCTGCCCGCCAGCGCGGGGCGCACGTTCTGCAGCAGCCACACGTAGGCGGTGAACGCGACGATGGAGCCGAACACGCACAGGTAGGCCATCGCCAGCAGGCCACCGGTATCGGGCAGCGTGGTCGGGCGCTCGCCTACCGCCAGGCCGATCAGCACCAGCAGCACGCCGCCGCAGAGCATCTGCCCGGCAGCGGTCATGAACGGGCCCGGCAGGTCCAGCCCACGCGCCCACACCGAACCGAAGGCCCAGCCGATCGGCGCGATCAGCAGCAGCACCAGCCCGGTCGGCGAGGCCGTCAGGCTGCTGCCGGCGTTGAGCCAGACCACGCCCAGGAAGCCGATGGCGATGCCCAGCCATTCGCCACGGCTGGCGTGCTGGCCGCGCAGCGCCGAGAACAGCGCCATCCACAGCGGCACCGAGGCCACTGCGGTGGCGGCCAGGCCCGAGGACACCTCACGCTCGGCCAGCACCACCATGCCGTTGCCCAGCACCAGCATGGTCACGCCCATGATGACCAGGTTGCGCCACTGCCGCAGGGTCGGGTTCGGCATCTTCCAGAACAGGCGCAAGGCCAGGAACATCAGGCCACCGGCAATGATGAAGCGGCTGCCGGAGACCATCGTCAGCGGTAGCGCGCCGCCGTGCAGGGCCTTGGCGATGCCCAGGTAGGTCGAGCCCCAGACCACGTAGACCAGCAGCAGAGCCAGCGCGACAAGGCCACCCCGGGGGGCAGCCGCAGACGAAGAGGGGGGAGCCGACATGACACACCAGGGAGCCGGGGGAAGGCGGATTCTAGGACGTTTTGAGTATGGTCCGGGACCCCATACGGTGGCACGCTGTCATCCATCCATGCACCCTGCTCTGGTCTGCTACCCCGTGTTGACGGCCGATGCAGTACCAAGAGGGCTGCCCGGCCGCGCCGCCCCAAGGCCGTGCGCCGTTTTCCCTGCGCACGGACGCGCCGCATCGAGGATTCCCACCCAGATGAGCACCACGTCCCAACCTGCCGTACCCGCGAACGACCGCGCTGCCCTGCGCAGGTCGATCTCCAACACCCTCAAAGGCTCCGCCGGCAACCTGGTGGAGTGGTATGACGTCTACGTGTACTCGGTGTTCGCCGTGTACTTCGAATCGCAGTTCTTCTCGCCGGACGACAAGAACTCCACGATGTACGTGTGGGCGATCTTCGCCGCCACGTTCCTGATGCGCCCGATCGGTGCCTGGTTCTTCGGCCGCTTCGCCGACCGCCATGGCCGCCGCCTGGCACTGACCGTCTCGGTCACGCTGATGGCGCTGTGCTCGTTCCTGATCGCCATCACCCCCACCGCCGCCAGCATCGGCATCTGGGCCGCAGTCATCCTGCTGTTCGCGCGCCTGCTGCAGGGCTTTGCCACCGGCGGCGAGTACGGCGCCAGCGCCACCTACATGTCCGAGGCCGCCATTCCCGGCCGTCGCGGCTTCCTGTCCTCCTTCCACTACGTCACCCTGGTCGGCGGCCACGTGCTGGCCCAGCTGACCCTGCTGCTGATGCTGACCTTCTGGGGCAAGCCGGAGATCTCCGAGTGGGGCTGGCGCATCGCCTTCGGCATCGGCGGCATCGCCGCGGTGGTGGTGTTCTGGCTGCGCCGTGGCATGGACGAGTCGCTGTCGGAGTCGTCCATCGAGGCCGCGCGCGAGGGCAAGGCAAAGAAGTCCGGTTCGATGTACGAGTTGTTCGTGCACCAGTGGCGGCCGCTGCTGCTCTGCTTCCTGATCACCGCTGGCGGCACCGTGGCCTTCTACACCTACTCGGTGAACGGCCCGAAGATGATCCAGAGCGCCTTCGCCGGCAACGATCCGATGACCGGCACGCTGATCAACCTGGGCGTGCTGGCGTTCCTGATGGTGCTGCAGCCGGTCGGCGGCTGGCTGTCGGACATCATCGGCCGCAAGACCCTGCTGGTGTTCTTCGGCGTCGGCGGCGTGCTGTACAGCTGGTACCTGATCACCCAGCTGCCGCACCAGCATGACGCCACCCTGGCCTTCCTGACCCTGGCGCTGGCGTTCGTCATCCTCACCGGCTACACCTCGATCAACGCGGTGGTGAAGGCCGAGCTGTTCCCCACCCACGTGCGTGCACTGGGCGTGGGCCTGGGCTATGCGCTGGCCAACTCGCTGTTCGGCGGCACCGCCCCGCTGCTGTACCAGGGCGCGCTGAAGACCGGCCACGTCGACTGGTTCGCCATCTACGTGACCGCGACGATCGCGGTATCGTTGGTGGTCTATGTGTTCTTCCTTACCAACAAGGGCCCGAACTGGCTCGACGGCACCCGCAAGTAAGCGCGTTGCCCTGATCGCGGCCACCGGTGCACTGCCGGTGGCCGCTGCGTCTCCCGCCACGCCATTGATGTGGATCGCGGCGACGCTGGCCGCAGCCACGGCATTGGCCTGGCTGCTGCGCCGCCCCAACGCGCAGGCCGCGTGGCCGCGCATCGGATTCGGGATTGCCCTGCTGGTGTTCTGCGCCGCGCTGGCGCTGCAGCTGGCGGTGGACCTGGGCAGCGGCCACAGCTCGCTGCAACTGCGCCTGCATCGCGGCATCAATGCAGGGTCGCCGGTTGGACTGCGCACGATGGTGGCGTGCTATCTGGCAGCGCTCGCCGCCAGTGGCTGGGGCGCGTGGAAGCTGCTGCGCCGGCGCAGGTAGTGCCGGCCGCTGGCCGGCAACGCCACCTCTTTCGGTAGTGCCGGCCGCTGGCCGGCAACCTCATGAACCTCCGGAAAGAGCAGGGAGTTGCCGGCCAGCGGCCGGCACTACCTCAACGGCGGGCCGCTTCGCTCTTGTCGCGCGCGCCGCGGAACTCCGATTCCTTTTCCCACGTCGGCCAGCGGCGGCTGTTGGCCAGCTCGGCGCCCAGGTCGTAGACCAGCAGGGTGTCGGCGGCATGGCCGCTCGGGTCCCAGCTCGGGGTCCACGCATCGCAGGCCTGGTGGTAGCAGTCGGCGAAGTACTTCTCGCGCAGCGCGCGGCCGGCTTCAACGCCGCCGTCCAGCTTGTCCAGGCCCGGGCCGATGGTGATCGCCGGCACGCCCAGGCGGGCGAAGGCGAAGTGGTCGGCACGGTAGAAGAAGCCGGCTTCCAGATTCGGGTCCGGGCTGTAGCTGCGGCCGCGGGCCTTGGCCACGCGTTCCAGGTCACCTTCCAGCGAGACCCGGCCCTTGCCCCACGACGCGATGTCACGGGTCGCACCATCCGGGCTGAACATCTCGATGTTCAGTACTGCGGCGGTCTTGTCCAGTGGCGCCAGCGGGTGCGCGGCGTAGTAGCTGGCACCCAGCAGGCCCTTCTCTTCGGCGGTGAGAGCCACGAAGTACAGCGTGCGCTGCGGCTGCGGGCCGGCGGCGAACACCCGGCCCAGTTCCAGCACGGTGGCCACACCGGTGGCGTTGTCGATCGCACCGCGGCGGATGCGGTCACCCTTGGCGTCGGCCTGGCCGATACCAAAGGCATCCCAGTGCGCCGAGAAGATCACCGCCTCGTCGGCATGCTCGCCACCGGGCAGCTTGGCCACCACGTTGCGGGTCACCACCTGCTCGCGCTTGAGCGCGAAATCAACGCTCAGCTTCGCGTTGTCCAGCGCCACCGGACGGAAGTCGGCGCGCATCGACTTGCGCTTCTCGGCATCGAAGTCGAGGCCGGCGTCGGCGAAGATCGCCTCGGCCAGTTCGCGCTGCATCCAGCCACGCAGCGGGGTGTGCTGGGCCATCGCCTCGGCCTGGCCGCGCTCGATGTCGAACAGCGGCGAAGTGCCCGAGCTCTTCACCGTGGCCCAGCCATAGGCGGCCGGTGCGGTCTCGTGCACGATCAACACGCCCTCGGCGCCACGGCGCGCGGCTTCCTCGAACTTGTAGGTCCAGCGGCCGTAGTAGGTCACCGCCTTGCCGTCGAACGCGCCCGGCGCATCGGCTTCGAAATCGGCGTCGTTGATCAGCACGACGGCGATCTTGCCGTGCAGGTCCACGTCCTTGTAGTCGTTCCACTGGCGTTCCGGCGCGTCGATGCCGTAGCCGACGAACACCAGCGGCGCATCCTTGATCTGCACGCGCTTACGCGGCTGCAGGCTCTGCAGGGTCACGTCCACGCCGTTGGCCAGCGCGCGCTTGCCCTGCTTCAGCGACAGGCTGGCCTTGGCCGCGCCCTCCAGCTGTGCGCGCACCAGCGGCACCGGCTGCACCCAGCTGCCATCCACGCCACCCGGCTGCAGGCCGTAGCTGCGGAACTGCTCGATCAGGTACTGCACCGTGCGCTCTTCGCCCTCGGTGGCCGGCGCGCGGCCCTCGAATTCATCCGATGCCAGCACATGCACGTGGCGCGATAGTGCCTGCGGATCGATACCGCCGCCGGGCAGGTCGTTGGCCGCATGGGCCAGGCCACCGACAAACAGGCAGGACGACAGCAGCAACACGCGCATCGGATTCACGGCAGTACCACGGCTAGCTTGGAAGTCACCAGAGTGTAACGTGGTCGTGACATCACGGCGCAGCCTGGGTCCACGTCATCCACGCATGACGTGGATCTACCTGCTGATGCGGTCCAGCCAGCAGGCCAGGCCCTGCGCGTTGAGTTCGATGTCCATCGCCAGCACCGCAGTCACCGCCGCATCGTCCAGCGCACAGCCATGCAGCTGTGCACGTTCCAGGTACAGCGCCTGCAGTGCGGCCAGCAGGCAGCGGTGGCGGTCCGGTCGGCCATCGCACTGGCGGCCGATGGCGGCCATCGCATCGATCTGCTCGAACAGGTCATCGGCCAGTTTCTCCACCTGTTCCACACGACCGTAGTGGGTCAGGTACATCGCCTGCGGCGCGTAATCGAGCATGCGCCGGATCGAGGCCTTCATCGCCTCCGGATCGAACTGCACCGGCGATGAGGTGGGGAAGATGAAAGCACCCTGCGCACTATCCAGCTCGCGGTAGGAGATGCCGAACGTATCGCCGGTGAACCAGCTGCGGCTGCGCGCATCCCACACGCAGTAGTGGTGCAGCGCGTGGCCCGGGGTATGTAGCAGCACCAGCTCGCGGCCGGCCAGATCGATGCGGTGGCCGTCTTCGGCCGCCACCACACGGTGCTCCGGAATCGCCTCGATGCGACCATAGCTGCGCGCGATCTCTTCGGCGCCATACACCGCCGTGGCACCCGCGATCAGGCGGGTCGGATCGATCATGTGCGGCGCACCGCGCGGGTGCAGCACCGCCTTCGCATTCGGCAACTGCTGCATCAGCAGGCCTGCACCGCCTGCATGATCCAGATGCACGTGGGTGAGCAGCAGCCAGTCCACCGCCTCCACGCCCAGGCCGGCATCCGCCAGCGCCTGCAGCATCGCCGGCACCGACAGGCCGGTGCCGCAGTCGACGAACGCAGCACGGCCGTTTTCAACGATCAGATACGCCGCGTCGAAATCCGGGCGCTGGAAACCGGTATCGATGGTGTGGATGCTGGGGTCGGCGGTCATCGGCACGCACCTGGCAGGATCGGGAACAGACCCCCATGGTAGGCGCGCAGGCGGCCCGGGTTCGATGCGGCTTTGGTCGGGTAGTGCCGGCCGCTGGCCGGCAACCTCGGGATAGCCAGGAGAATGCATGTGCCGGCCAGCGGCCGGCACTACCGATCAGCCGGAGCGCAATGCGAACCGCGGCCGCAGCAACAGGGCCAACACCAGCACCGCCAGGAACGCGCCGTAGGCGTACAGCACCGCCAGCACCTGCGGCCAGATCGGGCCCGCGCCCGGCTGCACCACGCCAATGCGGTAGCCCCACAGCATCGACACGATGCTCAGCGCGAATGCGAGCACCAGGGTGGTGCTGTCGAACAGGCGCCGCCGCGCGGTGCGCGGCTGGCGCGGGAACAGCCAGTACAGGCTGCCCAGCAGCAGGAACCAGGGCAGGAACAGCAGCAGCGACAACCAGGCCATCGCAGACTCCATGTCATCGCGCCGGAGGCGCGCGGACATCATGCCATGACCTTCGTTCACGGGTAGTGCCGGCCGCTGGCCGGCATTCCCTATGCAAGTGCCGTGGTAGTGCCGGCCGCTGGCCGGCGTTTTCCATGGAGTTGCCGGCCAGCGGCCGGCACTACCCCTTACGCTTCGCGCAGCATGGCCAGGGCAGCCAGCACGGCGTCCACCTCGGCGTCCAGCTTGAACAGCTCGCTCTGCAACTGGTCACCCTGCTCGGCCTGCTTGATCACGGCAATCAACTGCCCCGCATCGCGCGGCGAATCGAAACCTTCGCTCTGGATCAGCAGGGTGCCGTCACCAGCGGTCAGCTTGAAGTAGAAGCGGCCATCCTTCTCGCGGTACTGCTTGAACAGCGGCGGTGCCACGCGGGCCACGCCGGCATCCTCGCTGGCGATATCACCCGCGCTGGACAGATCACGCAGGCCGACCGCATGGCGCAGCTCGTCCAGCAGCGGTGCCGCCAGCTGCTCGCGCAGCTGCTGGCCACGGCGCTTGAGCAGCGCCTCGATCTTCTCCGGCTCGGCCATCAGCGCGTTGTAGCGCTCGCGCAGCGGCGAGAGCTCGCTGTCGATGCGCTCGAACAGCTGCTGCTTGGCATCGCCCCAGCTGATGCCGGCAGCGAACGCGTTGGCGAATTCCGCGGTCTGTTCCGGGGTGGCGAACGCCTGGTACATCTGGAACAGCGCCGAGCCCTCGGTGTCCTTCGGCTCGCCGGGTGCGCGCGAGTCGGTCAGGATCGAGAACACCAGCTTCTTCAGCTCTTCGCGCGGCACGAACAGCGGAATGGTGTTGTGGTAGCTCTTGCTCATCTTGCGGCCATCCAGGCCCGCCAGCGTCGCCACCTGCTCGTCGATCACCACGTCCGGCAGCGGGAAGTACTCCTTGCCGTACACATGGTTGAAGCGCTGGGCGAAGTCGCGCGCCATCTCGATATGCTGGATCTGGTCGCGGCCCACCGGCACCTGGTTGGCCTTGAAGATCAGGATGTCGGCGGCCATCAGCACCGGGTACATGAACAGGCCGGCGCTGACGCCTGCGTCCTCGTCCACGCCTTCCTCGCGGTTCTTGTCCACGGCCGCCTTGTAGGCGTGCGCGCGGTTGAGGATGCCCTTGCTGGCGATGGCGGTCAGGAACCACATCAGCTCGGTGGTCTCGCGGATGTCGCTCTGGCGGTAGAACCACACGTGTTCCGGGTCCAGGCCGCAGGCCAGCCAGCTGGCCGCGATCTCCAGGGTCGCGCGCTGGGTGCGCTGCGGGTCCTGCGACTTGATCAGGCTGTGCAGGTCGGCCAGGAAGAAGAAGCTCTCGATCCCCGGCGCGCGGCTGGCCGCGATGGCCGGACGGATGGCGCCAACGTAGTTGCCCAGGTGGGGCGTGCCGGAGGGGGTGATGCCGGTAAGGACTCGGGTCGTCATGACTGCGTGGGGTAACCTTCGATGAACGGGGCCAGTTTACCTTGCACGCCACCAACCCCGTCAGGGCCTGCGGCGCGTTCATTCACGCAACCCCGCTGGAGACGCCCGATGAAACGCCTGCTGCCCCTGCTGCTGATCCTGCCCTTGGCCGGCTTCCGCCCGGCCCCGATGCCGCCGCCGGTGTACGACGGCGGCCCCGTGCGCATGGCCCTGGTCGACCGCGACCGCGGCACCGAACTGCGCAGCTACCCCGCCGAGGGCCAGCGCTGGGTGGCCGGCGAGCGCGGCCACCGCTACGCCGTGCGCCTGTACAACGACAGCCCGCGCCGGGTGCTGGTGGTGCTGTCGGTAGACGGCGTCAACGCCATCTCCGGCGAAGATGCCGATCCTTCGCAGACCGGCTACGTGCTCAATCCCGGCCAGCGCGCCGACATCACCGGCTGGCGCAAGAGCCAGGACGAAGTGGCGCAGTTCGTGTTCAGCAGCCCCAGCGGCAGTTATGCCAGCCGCACCGGCCGCCCGGACAACATCGGCGTGGTGGGCGTAGCGGTGTTCGAGGAAGCGCGCCGCTGGCGTCCGGATCCGATCCTGCGCCGTGGCCTGCCGCTGCCAGCCCCGGCGGCGGAAGCATCGGCCGATGCCAGCGCCAGCAGCAGCCGCATCGAGGGCTACGCCAGCAAGTCGCAGGCGCCAGCGCTGGGCACCGGCCACGGTGCACGCGAGCAGTCTTCGGTGCGCGATACCGACTTCGAACGCGCCAGCCGCAGCCCCGCACAGGTACTGCAGCTGCGTTACGACAGCGCCCGCAACCTGCGCGCACGCGGCATCCTGGTGGATTCGCCGTCGCGCCTGCCGCGCGAACCACAGGCCTTCCCGAACCGCTACGTGCCGGACCCGCCGGCGCGCTGATCGTCCCGCCCAGACAACACAACGCCCGCAACCTTACGGTGCGGGCGTCGTGCTGTGGGGGAAGCCGAAGTGCTTACTTGTAGTCCGGGTAGTCCTTGCTCACGGCGTCCTGGAACTCGCGCACTTCCTTCTCCGCGCGGTCCTTGGCCCAGCCATAACGTTCCTGCAGGCGGCCGGCCAGGTATTCGGCATTGCCTTCGGCCACATCGAAGTCGTCGTTGGTCAGATCGCCCCACTTGGCCTGGGCCTTGCCCTTCAGCTGCGACCACTTGCCGGAAATGATGTCTTTGTTCATTGCTGGGAGTCCTTGGTTGCAACGGCGTTCTTACCGTGGCTCCAGCTTGGCGTGGCGCCCGTTGAATACCGGTCAACCGGCAATGAAATACATGCTCACCTGCTTGAATGGTTCACTCCGCTTCGACAGCCATGCGGCAAACAGCGCGCACAAAAAAGGCCGGGAAGATTCCCGGCCTTTCCGCTTTCCAATCCGCGCCGGGCTCACTTGCCCTTGGCGGCGTCCTCAACCTTTTCACCGGCCTTCTGCACGTCCTTGCCGGCACCGGCAACGGTGTTGCAACCGGCCAGCAGGGCCACCGAGAACATCGACAACAGCATCAGGGCAACTACGCGCTTCATGGGCTTCTCCTTGGGTTCGCCGCTACACCGCTTCATTCGCGGATGGGGTTCTATCGCTCGGCGGGAGAAGGCCAACGCCCACCGCCGCCGCGTGAAGTGCAATCTGGCGGCTGCGGCGTGGAGCGGGTGTGAACGGATCGACGATCCGTTCAGGCCCGGCGCTCAGTCGCGCATCAGCGTGGACTTGCCGAACAGGCTTTCGACCAGGTCCACGGCCAGTTCGGCGGTGGCATTCTGCTTGTCCAGCAAGGGGTTGAGCTCGACGATGTCCAACGACCCCATGCGTCCGGTGTCGGCAATCATTTCCATCACCAGCTGCGCCTCGCGGTAGTTCACTCCACCCGGCACGGTGGTGCCCACGCCCGGCGCGATGCTCGGGTCGAGGAAGTCCACATCGAAGCTGACATGCAGGTGGGTGTTCTCGTCGATGCCGGCCAGCGCCGCTTCCACCGCGCGCTTCATGCCGTTCTCATCGATGTAGCGCATGTCGTAGACATCCACCTTGTGGGTCTTGATCAGGCGCTTCTCTTCCGGGTCCACCGAACGGATGCCGATCTGGTGCATCTGCGCCGGGGTGATCGCCGGCGACGTGCCGCCCAGGCGGGTCAGCGCGTCCGGACCGAGGCCGCACAGGCAGGCCACCGGCATGCCATGGATGTTGCCCGACGGGGTCACATCGCTGGTGTTGAAATCCGAATGGGCATCCAGCCACAGCACGCGCAGGGTCTTGCCCTGTTCGCGGCACCAGCGCGCCACGGCGGTGATCGAACCGATGCCCAGGCAATGGTCGCCGCCGAGCATGATCGGCATGCGGCCAGCCTGCAGTTCGGCGTAGCTGGCTTCCATCAGTGCATGGTTCCACGCCACCACTTCATCCAGGTGGCGGTAACCCTCGACCGGGGCGGTCCACGGGTTGCGCGGGCCATCCAGGTTGCCCAGGTCGCGCACGTCCACGCCGCGCGCCTCCAGCGCCTCCGGCAGGCCCGCCACGCGCAGCGCTTCCGGGCCAAGCCGGGCACCACGATGGCCCGCACCCACGTCGGTGGGAACGCCAATCAGGGATACGGAGATGGGATGGGCCATGGGTGCCTCCTGCGGGGGAAAAAGAAGCACAGTCTAGCCAGAGGGATGTGACACCACTCGCGGCGGTGCAGCAGGACATTGGCATGGCATGATGCCGCGCGGACCCAGCCGCCCCTCATGGAAGATTGCGATGTCGCCCTTCATCAATACCGCGTGGCCACGCTTTTTCACCGTGGCGCTGCCCATCGCCGTTTTCGCAGTTTTTTTGAGCAACTCGATCGATGCGTCGCCGAATGGCTGGCTGATGCAGGCGACGCTGCTGGTGGTGCCGTTCTCCATCCTGGTGTTCCTTGGGCTTGGCTGGCAGCGTCTGCGCAAGGCACACGCCGAATATCCGATCCTGAAAAGCGAGCCGCAGCGGATGCTGGCAGCGTTGATCGGCAACGTGAAGGTGGCGGCGCTGTGGTTTGGCCTGACGTTCGCCAGCATGTTCGCCCTGATGCTGGCATGGGTGTTGCTGCGAACATCAGGCGGCTGACGGAGGTCCCAGCCTGCGACGAACTCAACCGCCGCGGCGGCGAACCGGCGTCACGCTCTGCACCTGGCCGTTGTTGCGCATCATGCACAGGAAGCGGCCATCGGGATAATCGATGATGAGTTCCTGGTAATCGCTGCCCACCGGCATCTGGGTCACCAGCGTGCCCTGCGCACCCTTGCGCATATTGCAGGAGCCCAGCGCGGTATCGCCCGCTGGCGCGCTGTTGGCCGCCTTGGACACATTGCGGAACACCGCACGGCAGCCACCATTCACCCACACCGAATGCCGCGACGGGCCCCAGTTCTGGCCTTGTTCGCAGCGGGTGTGGCTGAGCTGGCGCACGATTTCCACGTTGCCACGGGTATCCATGTCGCACGACACCTGCTGCTGGCCAGTGGATTCGCAGGTGACTTCGCGCGGCAGCGCCGCGTCGTTGTCGTCATCGTGGCGACGGTGGTCACGATGTCCAGACGGTGCGGGCGTTCCGCTGGCACTGACCTGGCAGATGCCATTGGCGCCGCCTCGGCCGGTGTAGCTGATCTGCGGCGTGCCGTCCTCGTTGCTGCTGATCGACAGCGTGATGCCACTGTTGGCATCGCGTGCTTCGAAGTAGCGGTCGTTGAAGCGCTTCAGCGTGGCCTCGCGGCCCTGCACGTAGACCGGCCCGCCATCGTCGGCGTGCACATCGATGCCGCCTGGGCAGCGGGCGTTGAAGAACGGCACGGCGGCCATGGCCGGGGTAACGAAAGCGGTGGACAACAGTGCGACGGTAAGCGACAGGGCATGGCGACGCATGTGCGGATCCCGAAGGGGCCCAGGATGGGCGTGTGGCGGCAGTATGCGGTGCAGCGCTGCGGGCTGTCCGTGAGGAATATCAATTTCCGGGTAGCGCGCGTGGGGATTCATGTCTGGTAGGGTGTTCTGGAAGCCCTGCCGGGGAAGTTAAGCCAGCTTTATTTCCTGGGCCATGAAAGGCCGTGCGACCGCAATGACGCACCAGGATTCATCGTTGGTTGCAGCCCCGCGCGAAATGTCGCTTCTGGCATTGCGATGCTCGAAACGGGCCAAACGCGATAATTCATTTTTCCTTTCAGATCACCCGATGCCATCGAAACAAACGACTGGCAGGCGGTGATTTCACGTGCGCATGATGAATCGCCACCTGCAAGGGTGGCCGGGACTTCCAAGCCCGTGTTGTCAACGATGTATACGCTTGCCAGCCGGCGTCGTCCTCCCAAGTACGGCGCCGGCTGGCAATCCGTTAGCCGATCGACGGCGGGCGGTGCGTGGGGGCCTCGTGCCCGCCGATTCGTTGACCCGGTCTTGGAAGCCACGCATCGCCCGCCACCCTATCGTGGCGGCACCTCTGTTCCTGACGAGGATGCCCGCATGTCCAACGCCCATCACCCCTACCTGACCGCAACCCTGGGCGAGGCTGCCCTGCGCCTGCCGCCGGAACTGGCGCAGCCGTTGGAAGCGGCCTTCGCCGCTGCGAACGAAGCGCCCGCGCCGATCAATCTTCCCGGCTGCCTGCAGCGCATCCGCGCCGGTGATGCCGCCGACGGACAGCCGTGGACGGGGCCCGCCAGCACACCCGGCCCGGCCGTGGCCGCCGCACGCCGGGACCGCGCTGCGGTTGGCCTGGTGTCGCTGCTGGAGCTGTATCACGCCGCTGAGCGCGTGCGCGTGGATGGGGAAGAGAAAGACGATATCGGCGATGGTGCGCGCGAGGGGCTGATATTGGCCTGCCGTGGTTTGGCGGAGTATGTGGCGTTGCAGGTGGGTGGGAGGTAGCTGGCGAGAGCTTCTGCACAAACGCCCGGATTCTACTTCGCTGTGGAATGCTTCCTTGCACTCGCACACGCGCGCCTCATTTCCGAGAGTGATACTCGACGACACCGACGGATACTCAATTCCAAGACCGAAGTCACATCTACCTCTGTCGATCTCATTTCAACTGCTCCGCGTGGTTTCGAAACCACGGTGGACCACGCATCCTTCTAGACCAAGGAGAGATCTAGCATGAGAATGAATTCCAAGAGCATACTGGCCGCCTCCACTATCGCATTGGGAAGCGCACTTCTGTTCACAGGTTGCACCCTGAAGAGTGTTCGAGCTTATGGCGAGTGCAGTGGAAAACAAGCAGGTGGCGGAGAGTGCAAGGCGGGTATGGAAGTTATCTGGGAAGGGGACGGTGGTGGGAAGAGGAGCATCTACAACTCCCTGCTCTCGTCTCTCAGCGTACTCCCAGATGCCGCCACGTTTGAGCTGGATACATCCGGATCAACCATACCGTATCCTGCCACGGGCAATGCGGTACTCCGGGTAAAGAACGTCGCTACCGGTGCAATCAGCGCGTCCCAAACGTTTTCATGGGTCAGGACAGGCACCGTGATCCGAGTTGCGGATCCTAACGCGGTGAATGCCTGGATATACGCAAATGTGGGTAATGGCGATGCCTTGAGCTACGACCTGCTCCCCTTCCATTCGGCATACGGAAATGGCCCGCAGGTTATCGCTGGGCAAGCCAAACAGGAAGGCATTACCAAGGCGAGCTACTACCTGGAGTTCGAAGGACGGGATTGCGTCAACCACCCGTCGCCGCACTTGTGCATGGAGATGTAGTAAACAACAGGAGATGCGGGTGCACCTTGAGCACCCGCACCTTTGGGAGAAGCGATGAAAGGAGTCGTACTCGCCGCATTCGCCGCCTCCATCCTGGCAGGCTGCGCCACAACGATTGGATTTCCACAAGGCATCCCTCCGGATGGCTATACCGAGCTGGTGTCCACGCCTCTCGGGCCATTCCGCTACTTCCGGTCTCTCTCCATTGTTCCAGGGCACAAGGACCTGCCCGCTCTGGAATCGTTTCACTGCACCAACACCCAGCACGGAATACTGCTCTTGATGGCTGCAGGATCACAGATTGACGTTGCCGATACCTGTACGCGCATTGATGCAGCAGCGAAGTTCTCCGAATCATGGATAGAAGCAAAGGCGAACAGATACCGGATTCTTCTCGCGCCAACGGATACCGCCGCGACGATACAGTCGCGTGCTTTGGGATCGTTCTCGGGTGGGAAGACATTGGCACTTGCGGCTTCGATACATGACGACCGCGGACGGACAGTTGCAAACCTTGTCGATCTGGTCGCACACGAGACATTCCATGCGCTGGGTCATGCCACAAGGCACCCTCAGGCGCTTGATGAACGCATCGCCTACTACGCCGGGCTCTGCGCACAGCTTCAGGTAAATGGCGTTGTTCGAGAGGATTCGCTGCCTGGAGCCGCCATCGGCACGGACGACGCTGCAGTGCAGCTGTCTTCGCAAGCAGCCTATCGTGTCCGTCTCGAGACCTATCCCCTTCTCGTCGATGGCCGCATTCGAATGAATGAACAGTCTGGCGAACGTATGCTCCAGCGTTGCAACCAACTCAGAAGGGGTCTTACGAGGTCGCGTTGAACACGCCTGCAGACCCACATTCTTTCCAGAACGGCAACGCACAAAAAAACCCGCCATTGCAGCGGGTTGATTGTTCCCCGTAGACATGTGCGGATGCCAAGGGATCGAAGATGGTGCCGCTTATCCGAATCGAACGGATGACCTACTGTTTACAAGACAGTTGCTCTACCAACTGAGCTAAAGCGGCATGGGTGGTGCACCGGCGGCAGCGCCGCGGTCCGGGGATTCTAGCGCAACCGCGTGCATTCCAGCGACCGGCTCTGTGCCGCCCCGCTGCGCTGCTGGGCCTGGGCCGGCTGCGTGCCCGCCGCCAGCTGCCCTTCCAGCCACCATTGGCCGGCGTCGCCGCTGGCGACCAGGCGCGGCTGGAAGCCGGCGGCCTGCACCGCCGCCATGCGCCGTTCGGCGCCTTCGCGGTTGCGGTACTGGCCCAGCGCCACGGCGTTGGCTTCCTCGCCCTGGCTGATGATGTAGTAGTCGCTCAGGCCGGCGGCGACGATGCGCTTCACCGTGGCCTGCGCTTCGTCGCGGTTGGCCGCGGCCGGCAGCATCACCCGGTAACGGGCACTGCCGCTGGCAGCGGGCTGTTCGCGCAGGCGCACCTGGCTGAGCAGCGTGCCGGCCTTGCCCTGCGCGCTGCTCGCGGCGGCGCGGTCGGCGAACGGGCCCAGCGCGACGCAGCGCGGCGGCTCGGCGGCCTCGGGCGGGGTTACGGGCTTTTCCGCTGCCGGAACGGGTACAGGCGGTGTTACCGGCTTGGCAGCGGCAGCAACCGGCGCAGCCTCAGCCACCTGCGGCTTGGCGATCTCCGGCTTTGCCGGCGCGGGTGCAGGCGTCGCAGCCACTGCGGTCTTCGCGGCCGGTTCGCGCTCCATCAGCGGTGCGGTCGGGGCGGCGGCGGTGGCCTCGGCTGCGGCATTGGCATCCGCGCCACCGGGCACCCAGCGCAGCTCGGCGACGCCAGCCGGTTGCGGCGCAGGCGCAGGCTTCTGCGGCGCATCGCGCAGCAGCCACCAGCAGGCGACGCCGAGATTGAGAATGGCCAGTACGACGATCAGGGCACGGGTCAGCATGCGCGGATACTAGCGCGCGGGCTGGTGCACCGCCCAGCGGGCGAGGCCATCCAGCACCAGCGAGGGGTGGTAATCGGCAGCGGGCAGCAACGGCATCAGCGCCGCTGCGCCGCCACCGTGCACCAGCAGCGACGGTGCCACGCCCAGCAGCGTGTGCGCGTGCTGTGCGCTGCGTTCAATCAGCGCCACCGCAGCGCCATCGCAGCCGGAAGCCAGCGCGTCGGCGGTGTCGTTGGCGAACTCGCTGTAGTCGCCGCCGGTCGCCGGCAGCTGCACGGCACGCGCGTGCAGTGCTTCGCGCATGGTGGTAGGCGATGCGGAAATGCGGCCACCGTGGTGCTGGCCATCGGCGTCGAGCAGGTCAATCGTCAGTGCGGTGCCCACGCCGACCACCAGCACCGGGCGCTGCGCCTTGGCCGCAGCCAGCAGGGCCAGGAAGCGGTCGACACCGAACTTTTCCGGCTTGGCATAGGCAATGCACACGCCCGCGCATTCGGCGCTGGTGCGCACCACATGCACGTGTTCGAAGCGGCGCTGCAGCTGGTCCAGCATGGCGCTGGTCAGCGACGGTGCGGCCACGCTGGCCACGAACGCGGTGGTGCCGCTGGGCAGGCTGTGCGGCGGCTGTCCGGCCATGCCTTCGGCGCCGTGCGCCCAGGCCTGTACGTCGCCGGCGCGGTCACCCTGCAACGGCGCGAACTTGAAGCGCGAGTTGCCGAGGTCGAACAACCAATCGCTCATGCCGCCCTCACGCTGACTTCGCCGGCGTGCAGCAGGCGTTCCTGGCCATCGATGCGCACGCGCAGCGCGCCGTCGTCAGCCAGGCCAAGTGCGGTGCCGTGCTGCCACTGCCCGTCCAGTTCCACGCGCACTTCGCGGCCGGCCAGCATGTCGAACGCGGCGTAGCGCGGCAGGAACGGGGCCAGTCCTTCGCGATCGAATTCTTCCAGCGCCGGCAGCAGGCGCGTCAGGACCGCGGCGACCACTACGTTGCGGTCCACCGGCTTGCCGGCCAGCGTGTCCAGGTCCACCCACGGCTGGGTGATCTGTTCGGCGAACGACGGCGGCATGTGCGTGTTGATGCCGATGCCGATCACCGCGCGTGCCGGGCCGGCGTATTCGCCACCGCCTTCTGCGAGCAGGCCGACCAGTTTGCGCTTGCCATCGACGATCAGGTCATTCGGCCACTTCAGCTGCGCCTGGGTGTAGCCCAGGTCGTGCAGCGCTTCGGCCACGGCGATGCCGGCCACCAGGCTCAGCCCGGCCAAGCGACCGAGGCCACCGGAAAACAGCCGCAGCACCGACAGGTAGATATGCGCGGCCAGCGGCGACGCCCACGTACGGCCGCGACGGCCGCGGCCGCCGGTCTGGCGCTCGGCCAGCAGGACGCTCACCCCGCGCTGGGGCGCGCTGCAACGCAGCAATTCGGCATTGGTCGAGTCCACTGTCCACGCCACCTGCAGGTCGTCCAGCAGGGCCTGGACGTCGGCAGGCAAGCCGGCGCGGATCGCATCCGGGTCCAGCAAGTCGACCGGGCGGGTCACGCCATAGCCTTCGCCAGCACGGCCCTCGATGTCCACACCGGCGGCCCTAAGTCCTTGAATACGCTTCCAAATGGCCGCCCGGGTCTGACCCAGCTCACGGGCCAGGGCGTCGCCGGACAGGCGACCGGCAGCGAGTTTGGCCAGCAATTGGCGATCGTCCACGGCAGCTTCCACGAAGTCAGGAAGGAATTATGCGGGAAAGCCGCCAGCGACGCCCGCCACGCGGGGTTTCGCGGGGGCTTCCAACGGGGCGCCGGGTTCGGGCTAGAATCGGGAACTCACCCTCCCTTAACGTGGATGTCGTCAATGCGCCGTTATGCCCATTGCCTGATCCTGCTGACGATGCCCTTCGCGGCGTCTGCGACGGCAGCGCTGGACGACAGCCGTGGGGCGTGCGTGTCCTCCAATGGTGATGCCGCCTCACAGCGCGCGCCCACCGCCAGCGCATCGGCCGCCAGCACCAAGGCGGCACCGGTACGCCCGGCGGCCAGCACCACCACCGGTGGCGGTGGCAGCGACGACGACATGCTGCCGCGCATCCGCGCGCCGAAGTGGCATAGCTACCTGCCGGGAATGTTCCGCTGATCAAGTCGTTGCTGCAGTGGCTGCGGCCTGCGCCGCGGCCGATCGACGATGCACTTTGGGATGACGCCTGCCGCCGCGCGGCGTGGCTGCACGGACTGGACGACGAACGCCGCACGCGCCTGCGTGTGCTGACCACGCGCTTCCTGCATGAGAAGACCATTACCCCGATTGGTGACCTGCAATTGCAGGCCGGCGATGGTGTGCTGCTGGCCGCGCTGTGCTGCCTGCCGCTGCTGGAATTCGGCGAGGTAGGACTGGAAGGCTGGTCGCAGCTGATCGTCTACCCGGATGCGTTCCGCGTGCACCGCAGCCACATGGATGCGGCCGGCGTGCTGCACGAGTGGGATGACGAACTGATTGGCGAATCGTGGGACAGCGGTCCGTTGATCCTGTCCTGGGCCGATGTGCAGGCCGACCTGGCGGCGCCGCACGAGGGCTACTGCGTGGCGGTGCACGAGATGGTGCACAAGCTGGATGCACTGGATGGTGCGATGGACGGCACGCCGCCGCTGCCGCGCGCATGGCAGCGCGAGTGGGCGGCCACGTTCCAGCGCGCCTACGACGCCTTCTGTGCCCAGGTCGATGCGGGCGAAGAAACGCTGATCGATCCGTATGCGGCCGAGGCACCGGAAGAATTCTTCGCGGTGACCAGCGAGTACCACTTCTCCGCGCCGGATCTGCTGCAGCAGGCGTTGCCGGACGTCGCTGCGCAGCTGCGGCGGTTCTATGGCGAGCCGCCGGCGATCGAAACACGGTAGTGCCGGCCGCTGGCCGGCACCTTGGCAATGCCACCGAAGTTCATGAGGTTGCCGGCCAGCGGCCGGCACTACCGGAACACCACGCGTTGTTGCGCCAGGCGATGCCAGGCGGACGGGAGCGCACGGATTACGGCCCCGGCGGCAGGCGCACTTCGAAGCGGGCGCCGCCCAGCTCCTCAGAGCGGCCCACAGCCAGTTCACCGCGATAATCCTTGATCAGGTCCTGCACGATCGACAGGCCGATGCCGTGGCCCTGCACGCGCTCGTCGCCACGCACGCCACGCTGCAGCACCTTGCCGATGTCGTCCGGGGCGATGCCGGGGCCATCGTCGTCCACCGCAAGCAGCAGGCCCGCGCGGCGCGCGTTCGGTGCCGGCAGCGGCTGTGCGGTCAGCAGCACGCGGCGGTTGGCCCACTTGAAGGCATTCTCCAGCAGGTTGCCCAGCAGTTCCTGCAGGTCACCCGGTTCGCCGTGGAAGCGCGCAGCCGGGTCGATATCGAATTCGCACAGCACGCCCTTCGAGGCATAGACCTTTTCCAGGCCACGCACGATTTCCTCGGCGTTGGATTCGATCGGCAGCGGCGCGGAGAACAGCTTGTGGCCCGACGACGCAGCACGTGCCAGCTGGTAGGAGACCAGGTTGTTCATGCGCTGCAGCTGCACGTCCAGCTCCTCGCGCAGCGCGCCATCGCCCGCGCCGCTGTCCATCTGCGTGCGCAGCACTGCGATCGGTGTCTTCAGGCTGTGCGCCAGATCGGCCAAGGTATTGCGCTGACGCTCGAGGTTCTCGCGCTCGCTTTCAATGAAGGCGTTGATGCTGTCGGTCAGCGGTTCCAGCTCGCGCGGGTGGCGCTCGCTCATGCGCTCGGTTTCGCCGCGCTGCACCTTGGTCAGCTCGGTAATCACGCGACGCAGGGGCCGCAGGCTCCACTGCAGGATGACGGTCTGCAGCAGCAGCAGGATCAGGCCGATGCCACCGAGGTAGAACCAGACCCGGCTGCGGAACACCCGCAGCTGTGCACCCAGCGCGCGCGAGTCTTCCATCACGTAGATGGTGTACGGGAATTCGGTGGCGGGGTCGGCGTCGGCATCCCACACCAGGCCCAGGCCATAGCGGTACACCGAGCCTTGGCTGCCGTCGATCTGGATCATCGGCAGCGGGCCTTCGAACACTTCCTGGCGAGGTGCCAGCAGGCCGCCGCCGACGGTGGGCAGCATCGGGCCTTCGGCGGACATCGAATTGCCCTTGCCGTGCGGCATCACCACCTGCAGGTACAGGCCGCTGCCGGGCACGTCGAAGCGCGAATCTGGCGGCTGCTCGCGGATGTACAGCGAGCGGTCGCGGGTGAAGTCGATGCCGGCCGCATAGGCGGTGGCGTAGTTCTTCAGGCGCTCACGCAGGTTCGCCTTCGCCGTATCGGCGAAGGCGGCGTCGAGCGCGTAACCGGCCAGCGCCAGGAACGCGACCAGACCCACGGACGCGGCGAACATCTGGCGCGCCTGCAGTGAGCGCGGCCGCCAGCGTCGGAAGAACCACAGACGGCCGGACATCGTGTTATCGCCAGGGTGAGCCGGCTCAGCCCTCGTTGCGCGGGATCGCGAAACGGTAGCCGCGACCGCGCACGGTCTCGATCGGCTTCAGTTCGCCATCCGGGTCCAGCTTCTTGCGCAGGCGGCCGATGAACACTTCCAGCACGTTCGAGTCGCGGTCGAAGTCCTGCTGGTAGATGTGCTCGGTGAGGTCGGCCTTGGAGACCAGTTCACCGGCATGCATCATCAGGTACTCCAGCACCTTGTACTCGTAGCTGGTGAGGTCGACATTGCTGCCAGCCACGCTGACGGTCTGGGCAGCCAGGTCCAGGGCAACCGGGCCGCATTCCAGGGTCGGCTTGCTCCAGCCAGCGGCGCGGCGCAGCAGCGCGTTGACGCGGGCCAGCAGTTCTTCGACGTGGAACGGCTTGACCAGGTAGTCGTCGGCGCCCTGCTTCAGGCCCTCGACCTTGTCCTGCCAGCTCGAACGCGCGGTCAGGATCAGCACCGGGAACTTCTTGCCTTCGTCACGCAGGGCCTTGATCAGCTCCATGCCCGACATCTTGGGCAGGCCGAGGTCGATGATGCCGACATCGAACGGGACTTCGCGCCCCATGTAGAGGCCTTCCTCGCCGTCCTGCGCAGCATCGACGGCAAAGCCTTCGCGCTTGAGCCGGGCTGCCAGGGTCTCACGCAGCGGGGCTTCGTCTTCGACCAGAAGGATACGCATGAACTCTCCCTAGTGTCCTGGGTATGGCCCGGAGGCCTGTGGGGTACGGGTTGATAGCGACAACTATCCCTGTTCAGGGGTTATCGCCGCGTAGTGATGACATATCCGACCGCGGCGTGCGCGGCTGTGAACGCGACGGCGCGGGGTCGTCCATGTAGCGGACCCGGCCCCGATCGTCCATGTACTTCACCCGGTTGATATCACGACCATCGAACGGCACGCGCTCGGCGCCGAGGATGTGGCCGCCGGTGGTGCGCTGCACGCGGCGCACGGCATCGGACAGCGAACGCTCGTCGCCACGGTTGCCGCGGTCGCCCCGCTCCATCATCTCCGCCCGCCCCTGGTCGCCGCGCGGCGGCTGTTGCGCCAGCGCCGAAGACAGCGGCACAGCCGACAGGACCACGCAGGTGGCCAGGGCAATGCGGCGATGGAAGGGAGCGGAAGACATCGATGCGATCCTAGCCGAGCACGGCGATTCGTTCAAAAGTCGTAAATCCGGCGCCGGGTTCGAAACCCAGCGTTTTACAAATCTTTTGCAAATTCTTGGTTTACAGCGGTGAATCCGGTCTGAACTTTTCCGGCCCTGCGCCCGAGTCGTTCAGCTAAGTGAACATTCGGGACGAATCGCCGTCCCTTGTCAAGTCAGGAATGTGACTGCGGTCACGCTGCGGCGCGATCAGCTTCGCGGTCGGTGACCGCCAAGGCCTGTTCGATCAGGCTCCAGCCGGCGCCGGGGCGGTGTGCGCCCTCGCTCAGCACCTGGCGGAATGCGCGCCCACCGGGTTGGCCGTGGAACAGGCCGAGCAGGTGGCGGGTGATGTGCTTCAGCGCCAGGCCTTCGCCCAGCTGCGCCTCGATGTAGGGGCGCATCGCGCGCAGCAGGTCGCCACGGGCCTGCAGCGGGGCGCCGGTGTGCAGCGCCTCCAGCTGATGCAGCAGGTAGGGGTCGTGGTAGGCCGCGCGGCCCAGCATCACGCCATCGACGTGCGCGGCCTGCGCCTGCACCGCCTCGATGCTGGCCAGGCCGCCGTTGATCACCACCGGCAGTGCCGGGCGCTCCTGCTTCAGGCGGTAGGCCCAGTCGTATTTGAGCGGGGGAACCTCGCGGTTCTCCTTCGGCGACAGGCCCTTCAGCCACGCGTTGCGCGCGTGCACCACCACCATCGCCGCACCGGCGGCGACCTGGCGGTCGACGAAGCTGGCAAACACGTCGTAGTCGTTGTCCTCGTCCACGCCCAGGCGGCACTTCACCGTCACCGGGATATCAACCGCATCGACCATGGCCGCAACGCATTCGGCCACCAGCGCCGGCTCGCGCATCAGGCAGGCGCCAAAACGCCCGGCCTGCACGCGGTCGGACGGGCAGCCGCAGTTGAGGTTGACCTCGTCATAGCCCCACTCGGCGGCGATGCGCGCGGCCTGCGCCAGCAGCACCGGATCACTGCCACCCAGCTGCAGCGCCAGCGGCTGCTCGCTGCGGTCGAAGCCGAGCAGGCGCTCGCGGTCGCCGTGGATGACCGCGTTGGCGTGCACCATTTCCGTGTACAGGCGCGCGCCCGGCGCCAGCACGCGATGGAACACGCGGCAATGGCGGTCCGTCCAGTCCATCATCGGGGCAACGGACAGGCGCAGGGAATCGGCGTAACGGGCGGTGGCGGACGTCATCGGGGCATTGATCGTGGAGACTGGCATTGCCAGTGAGATCAATAGTTTACACCGGGCGGCTGAATGCGCCCGGTCAGCCGCGCTGCGAGCGCCGGTTGGGCCCGGCTCCGGCTGGCGGCCGGGGCGGGCTGGGCGGTGGCGGCGGACGCTTCCTGCCCTCGGGGAGCTTGGGGTTCGCGTTCTCCATGGATACGACCAACTGGTCCAGTGGTGGGTTGGAACCCTTCCTCAACTTAGCCATCGTCTGTCTCCTGGAGAATCTCGACCCACTGCACATCCACTGCGTGAATCAGTATGCCATCGAGCTGCGGAAGCTCGACCACGGCGGGGCTGGCCACGGGATCCGCTGCTGGATCGGCACCTTCATCGGGTGGATCCGCATCCACCAGCCAGGCCGGCATCTGCATGTAGAACTGTCCCGCAGCGGGGCTGATCGGCCACTCCTTGGGGTAGCCGGTCAATCGACGGCCATCCTTCAATTGCAGCACCACGAAGGCAGGACGCGTACCCAGCACGCAGTACCACTCGCTCGGGTGGGACGTACGCGTGGTGAAGCCTGCGCGGCGGAGAACCCCATGGAAGAAGTCCTTGTTCGCAGCGAGGGCCAATCCTGCCCCCAGCAGTGCGGCGAGGACAAAACCCCATAGCAGGCTGCTGGACTCGGTCCATGTACCCAGCACAAAGCAGCGACCAGCCAGCAGGAGCATCAGTTCGGTGAACTTCACCAGCACCTGGACGGCGAAGGTGAACACCAGCGCTTCCACGGTCCTTTCGAACTGCGGTGGCTTGGGGTGTGAAGTCAGCCCGTAGAACACCCAGGCTGCCAGGAAGCCCGGCAGCAGAAAGGTCAGCAGCGTGGTGGCGTTGTTGAAGAGCGAATCCATTCCGGCAGAAGTACTCCGTCGTGAGGATCACAACGGAGCACGATCGCGGCGATTCTTCCACCTTGGGTGGGGTTCACAGGCTGAAGATGCAGCAACCGCAACAGCGGCCATGGCGTTGCAGTTGCTCCACGAGAGCCGATAGCGTCAATGCGCGCTGCCAGCAGCGCCTTTGCCACCCACCTGCTCAATGAGGGTCTGGCTGGCCGCATTGAGCCCCACCACCGTCACCTCCGCACCGTGCGCGGCCAGCTTTTCCTGCGCCCGCTCCAGCGCGGCCACGGCAGTCAGATCCCACAGGTGGGCATCGCGCAGATCGATCTGCACCTTCGGTGCCACGTGATGGTAGTCAAAGGCTGCGCCAAGCTGGCCGGCTGAGGCAAAGAACACCTGCCCGCGCACGCGATAGACCTGCATGTCATCGGCATCGTCGCGCTGCACGTCCAGCATGCGGCCAACCTTGCGCGCGAAGAACAGGGCCGACAGCAGCACGCCGCTGAGCACGCCCTTGGCCAGATCGTGGGTAGCCACGGTGACCACCACGGTCACCAGCATCACCGCAGAGGAACTGCGCGGATGCGTGCGCAGGTCGCGCAGCGAGCGCCAGCTGAAGGTGCCGATGCTGACCATGATCATCACCGCCACCAGCGCCGCCATTGGGATCTGCCGTACCAGATCGCTGCCGTACACCACCAGCACCAGCAGGAACACGCCAGCCACCAGGCAGGACAGGCGGCCGCGGCCACCGGAGGTCACGTTGATCACCGACTGGCCGATCATCGCGCAACCGGCCATGCCACCGAGGAAGCCGGTGACCGTGTTCGCCACGCCCTGGCCGACACATTCGCGGTTGCGCTCGCTGGGCGTCTCGGTGATGTCCTCGACGATCTGCAGGGTCATCATCGATTCGAGCAGGCCGACCACGGCCAGCGTGGCCGACACCGGCAGCAGGATGCGCAGCGTTTCCCAGGTGAGCGGCACATCGGGAATGAGGAAATGCGGCAGGCTGTCAGGCAACTGGCCCATGTCACCGACGCTGCGTACGTCAACGCCGAAGCCGATCACCACGGCGGTCAGCACCACAATGGCCACCAGCGGTGATGGCACGGCGTGGGTAATGCGTGGCAGCAGGTAGATGATCGCCAGCGCGGCGGCGCACAGCACATAGACCGTAGGCCCGCGACCGATTAGCTCGGGCATCTGTGCCAGGAAGATCAGGATCGCCAGCGCGTTGACGAAGCCGGTGATGACCGAGCGCGAGACGAAGCGCATCAACGAGCCGAGCTTGAACACGCCGGCCAGCACCTGCAGCAGGCCGGCCAGGATGCTGGCAGCGAACAGGTACTGCAGGCCGTGGTCCTTGACCAGATCGACCATCACCAGCGCCATTGCACCGGTGGCGGCGGAGATCATGCCAGGGCGGCCGCCAGCGATGGCAGTGATGACGGCAATCGAGAACGCGGCATACAGGCCGACCTTGGGGTCGACGCCGGCGATGAGCGAGAACGCGATGGCCTCGGGAATCAGGGCCAGGGCGACGACGATGCCGGACAGCAGGTCGCCACGGATGTTGCCGAGCCATTGCTGGCGCAGGGGGTAGGACGTTTGCATGGGAAAGCTCCGCGCGCAGGCGGGCGTAGCCGCATGGCGCTGCAGTGGAAAGACACGGGTTCCTGAGCCGGGCGGGCCGGCTGCCGATGTGCGGCAAGGGTCAGGGTGGCGTGATCACTGCAGGCGGACGTCGGTACGTGGGAGGCGCGCAGTCTACGGGAAGCGGCCCTACGGGGGTAGAGCGGTTGGCCGGCGAAGGCAGCGAAAGGCAGCGGAGCCTGGCTCCGCTCTACAATTGAACCATGGCCGCCAACCGCCCGCAGTTCTTCGACCCCGCCACCGAACAGGGCGTGCTGCGCCTGTCGATCGCCGCCTCGCTGCTGCTGGCCGCCGCCGCAGTGGTGTTCGGCCTGCTGGCCAATTCCTCGCTGATCATCTTCGACGGCATCTACGGCCTGATCGACGTGGTGATGACCTGGCTGTCGCTGCTGGTGGCGCGGCTGATCGCGCTGTCCACACAGACCGATGCGCTGCAATCGCGTCTCAACCAGCGCTTCACCATGGGCTTCTGGCACCTGGAGCCGATCGTGCTGGGGGTGAGCGGCACACTGATGATCGGTGCGGCGCTGTATGCGCTGGTCAATGCGGTGGACGCGTTGATGTCCGGGGGCCGCCACATCGCCCTCGGCCCGGCCATTGCCTTCGCCGGGCTGTCGATCGTGGGCGAAGGCGCGCTGGCCTGGTTCATCCTGCGCGCCAACCGCCGCATCGGCTCGGAGTTCATCGCATTGGACGCGAAGAACTGGGTGATCGCGGCCAGCATGTCGGCCTGCTACCTGCTGGCTTTCCTCGGCGGCGTACTGGTGCAGGGCACGTCGCTGGCGTGGGTCGGGCCGTACATCGACCCGGCCATCCTCGCCTTCGTCTGCGTGCTGGTGATGATCGCCCCGCTCGGCACAGTGAGGCGGGCGCTGGCCGGCATCCTGCTGGTCACCCCGCCGGAACTGCAAGCCCATGTGGATGCAGTGGCACGCGGGATCGTGGCCAAGCACGGCTTCGTCGAGCACCGCAGCTACGTGGCCCAGGTGGGGCGTGGCGAGCAGATCGAGCTGTTCTTCGTGGTACCGGAAAACGACCCGCCGCGGCCCCTGGTGGAATGGGACCAGCTGCGCGACGAGATCGGCGATGCACTGGGCGAAGCCTCGCCGGACCGCTGGCTGACCATCATGTTCACCACCGACCGCGAATGGACGATCTAGGCTGACAGGACGATCAATCAAGTTTTTCGTACGCATTGCAACCCAACGTACGCGGAAACCGGGCAAAGTAGGCTCCATCGCAACACCCACCCACCGACCAGGAGCATCCCGATGTCCATCGAAAAGGTTCTGTACACCGCCCAGGCCACCTCCACCGGCGGCCGTGAAGGCCGTTCCGTCTCCTCCGACAACGTGCTGGATATCCAGCTGTCGACCCCGCGCGAGCTGGGCGGCGCTGGCGGCCCGGGCACCAACCCGGAACAGCTGTTCGCGGCCGGCTACTCGGCTTGCTTCCTGGGCGCGCTGAAGTTCGTGGCCGGCCAGGCCAAGGTCGCGCTGCCGGCCGACACCACCGTGACCGGCAAGGTCGGCATCGGCCAGATCCCGACCGGTTTCGGCATCGAAGCCGAGCTGACCATCAGCGCTCCTGCCGTGCCGCGCGAGCAGCTGGAAGAACTGGTGCAGAAGGCACACATCGTGTGCCCGTACTCCAACGCCACCCGCGGCAACATCGACGTGACGCTGATCGTTGCCTGATGCGGTGATGCCGGCCAGCGGCCGGCACTACCACTGCAGAAAAAAATGGGCGGATGCCGGTCGAAACCGAACATCCGCCCATCCCACCTTCGTTGTCCCGCACGGGGGCATGAGGTTGCCGGCCAGCGGCCGGCACTACCAGGTCACTTCTCGCTCGTGATGAGCTGCACGACGCTGGAGAAATCCAGCTTGCCGCGGCCAGCCTGGTGGTTCATCGAGTACAGGTTGCGGGCCACTTCGCCCAGCGGAATCGAAGCGCCGACACTCATCGCCGCTTCCACCGCCAGGCCCATGTCCTTCAGCATCAGATCGCTGCCGAAGCCGCCGCTGTAGCCGCGCGAGGCCGGGGCGTTTTCCAGCACGCCCGGCCACGGATTGCACACTTCGGTGGCCCAGCTGCGGCCGGTGCTGACGGCCATCATCTGCGACAGCACCTTCGGATCCAGCCCGTGCGCCACGCCGAGGGCGATGGCTTCGCCGGTGACCGCCATGATCACGCCCAGCGCCATGTTGTTGCACAGCTTGGCCACTTGGCCGGCACCACTGGCGCCCACATGGAAGATGTTCTTGCCCATCGCCTGCAGCACCGGGCGGGCGCGCTCCAGCGCATCCTCCTCGCCACCGACGATGAAGGTCAGGGTGCCGGCCTGGGCACCGGCGGTACCGCCGGATACCGGCGCGTCGATCATCTGCAGGCCACGTGCGGCAGCGGCTTCGGAGACCTTGCGGGCGCTGGCCGGGGCGATCGTGCTGCAGTCGATGACCAGCGCACGGGCCGGGATCGCGGCGAGGATGCCGTCGTCGCCCAGGTACACGCCTTCGACGTGGCGGCTGGCCGGCAGCATCGAGATCACCACCTCGGCATCGGCCAGGGTTTCGCGCGCCGATGCGGCCGCGCTGGCGCCAGCATCGACGGCGGCCTGCACCGCGGCCGGGACCAGATCGAACACGCGCACGGTATGGCCGTTCTTGACCAGATTGGCGGCCATCGGGCCACCCATGTTGCCCAACCCGATGAATGCAATGCGGCTCATGCAAGGCTCCTTTCAACAAGGGGAGTGCCCAGGTCGGCCAGCGGATGCGCGGCATCGGCCCAGGGGGAAGCGAAGAAGGTGTCGGCCCACGCGCCGGTGGCCTCGGCCAGGGTGGCCGGGTTCCACTGCGGATTGCGGTCCTTGTCGATCAGCAGCGCGCGGATGCCTTCAGCGAAATCACCGTGGGCGGCGCAATGCAGGGCGACGATGTACTCCAGGCGGTAGATCGCGGCCAGGTCCTGGCCGGCACTGCGGCGCTGCAGCTCGTACGACAACCGTGCCGAACCGGGTGCACCGGCGGCGAGGGTCTTCTGTGCGGCCTGCAACCAGGCATCGTCGGTCTGCAGACCGGCGATGCGCGCAATGATGGCCTGCAGGTCATCGCCTTCGCACAACGCATCAACCTGCGCCGCATTGGCCAGCAGCGGGCCGGTGGCAGCATCGCTGGCATGCGACTGCAGCAGATGGCTGAGCCGTTCGTGGTTGTGTGCGGCATCGCTGGACCACGCGACCTGCAGCAGCGCATCGAACACTGCGCTGCGGCGTTCTTCGGCCACGTGCACGTCGGCCAGGCCGGCGTAGATGGCGTCGCCCGGATTGAGCAGCGCGCCGGTCAGCGCCAGGAACAGGCCGCCCTTGCCGGGTACACGCGGCAGCAGCCAGCTGCCCCCCACATCCGGGAACAGACCGACGGTGATTTCCGGGAAGGCCAGCTTGGAGCGCTCGCTGACCACGCGGTGGCTGGCACCGGACATCAGGCCGATGCCACCGCCCATCACGATGCCATGGCCCCAGCACAGGATCGGCTTGGCATAGTTGTGGATGAGGTAATCGACGCGGTATTCGACGTCGAAGAACTCGGCTGCGTAATCGTTCTCGCGGATGTCGCTGCGGCCGGCCTCGCGGAAGGCGACCATGCTCTTGTACAGGCTGTGCAGGTCGCCGCCGGCGCAGAACGCCTTTTCGCCGGCGCCCTGCAGCACCACCATGGCGATGCCATCGTCGTCGGCCCAGGCATTCAACTGCTTCAGCAGCAGGTGTGCCATCGGCAGCGAGAAACCGTTGAGCGTACGCGGCGCATTGAGCGTGGCGATGCCGATGCGCGTGCCGTTGCCAGCCACGCGCTCTTCGAACAGCACCGGTGCGTCGTCGGCAGCGGTGTCGGTGCTCATGCGTTCTTCCACTGCGCGGCGCGCTTTTCCAGGAAGGCGGTCACGCCCTCGACCTGGTCGGCGGTGTCGAACAGATCGACGAAGGCTTCGCGTTCGGCCACCAGCGCCGAAGCGTGGGTGCCGGTGCGGGTGGCCTGCACCAGGGTCTTGCAGGCGGCGATGCTGGTCGGGCTCTGCTTGCCGGCCTTCTTCGCCCATTCCAGCGCCAGCGCCTTGGCTTCGCCCTTGCCGACCTTTTCTTCGGCCAGGCCAATGCGCAGTGCGGTGTCGGCGTTGATGCGCTCGCCCAGCAGGATCATGCGCTTGGCCCAGCCCTCGCCGACCAGGCGCGGCAGGTTCTGGGTGCCACCGGCGCACGGCAGCAGGCCGACGGTGGCCTCCGGCAGCGCGACCTGGGCGTGGTCTTCGATGATGCGCAGGTCACAGGCCAGCGCGCATTCCAGGCCACCGCCCATGGCGTAGCCGTTGATCGCGGCGATCGACACGCCACGGAAACCGGACAGCGCTTCGAAGGCTTCACCGAAGCGGCGCGCGGCTTCACGTGCAGCGGCCTTGTCGCCGGAGGCGAACTGGTTGAGATCGGCACCGGCGGAGAAGAACTTCTCGCCGCCACCGGTGATCACCAGCGCGTAGATGTCGCGGTCTGCGTTGAGCGCGCCGACCAGATCACGCAGCGCCGACAGGCTGTGCACGGTCCAGGTATGCGCCGGCGGGTTGTTCAGGGTGACCACGGCGGTGTGGCCATCCACCTCCACCTTCAGGCCCACGTGCTCCTGGGTACGCCAATCCTTCATCGCAGTTCCTCTTCGGTGTTGAGCAGGTGACGGGCAACGATCACCCGCATGATCTCGTTGGTGCCTTCCAGGATCTGGTGCACGCGGCAGTCACGCAGCAGGCGCTCGATCGGGTATTCGCGGATGTAGCCGTAGCCACCGTGGATCTGCAGTGCTTCGTTGCAGACGTTGAAACCGGCATCGGTGGCGAAGCGCTTGGCCATCGCGCACCAGACGTTGGCATCGCTGGCACCGGCATCGAGCTTGCGCGCGGCGGTGTGCACCATCTGCCGTGCAGCCACCAGCTGGGTGACCATGTCGGCCAGCTTGAACTGCAGCGCCTGGAACTCGGCCAGCGCCTTGCCGAACTGGCGGCGCTCGCCCATGTAGCGGCGCGCGGCATCCAGCGCGCCCTGCGCGGCACCCAGCGAACAGGCGGCGATGTTGATGCGGCCGCCGTCCAGCCCCTTCATCGCCAGCTTGAAGCCGCCGCCTTCCTCGCCCAGAAGGTGGCTGACCGGCACGCGGACGTTTTCGAAGGTGATGCCACGGGTGGGCTGGCTGTTCCAGCCCATCTTCTCTTCCTTGCGGCCGAAGCTGATGCCCGGCAGGTCGGCCGGCACCGCAATGGCGCTGACACCACCGGCACCGGCACCACCGGTACGCGCCATCACCACCAGCAGCTCGGTGGCACCGGCGCCGGAAATGAAGGCCTTCGAGCCGTTCAGCACATAGAAGTCACCATCGCGCACGGCGGTGGTCTTCAACGACGCCGCATCGGAACCGGCACCGGGTTCGGTCAGGCAGTACGAGGCCAGCTTGTTGCCCGAAGACAGATCGGTGCCCCACGCATCGCGCAGCGCCGGCTGGCCCCACTTGGACACCATCCACGAGGCCATGTTATGGATGCTGATGTACGCCGCGGTCGACGGATCGACGTTGGCGAGCTCCTCGATGACGACGGCGGCGTCCAGTCGGCTCAGGCCGCTGCCGCCCACTTCCGGGTCCATGTACAGGCCGCAGAAACCCAGTTCACCGGCCTTGGCGATCGCCTCGCGCGGAAAGATGCCCTCCGCATCCCATCGCGCGGCGTGCGGCGCCAGTTCGGCCTGTGCGAAGTCGCGCGCCGCCTCGCGGTACGCCTGCTGCGCTTCTTCCAGTTCCGTCGTCATCGAGTGGCTCATGGCTGCTCCTGCCGTTACTTCAGGCTGATCGTGGTGTTGACGCCATGGCTGAGCGTCTCGTCATCGAACCAGCGCGCGGTGACCGTCTTGGTCTGGGTGTAGAACAGCACCACCTGCTTGCCGTACGGGCCCAGGTCGCCCAGCTTGGAGGCGCGCGAACCGGTGAACGAGAACAGCGGCACCGGCACCGGAATCGGCACGTTGATGCCGACCTGGCCGACGTCGATGTCTTCCTGGAACTTGCGCGCGGCGGCGCCGGACTGGGTGAACAGTGCGGTGCCGTTGCCGTTCGGGTTGCTGTTGACCATCGCGATGGCCTCTTCCAGCGTCTCCGCTTCGAGGATGACCAGCACCGGCCCGAAGATTTCTTCCTGGTAGATGCGCATGTCGGTGGTGACACCGGCAAAGATGGTCGGGCCAACGAAGTTGCCCTTCTCGAAACCATCGACCTGCGGCTTGCGGCCATCCAGCACCAGCTTGGCGCCCTGCTCCACACCCGATGCGATCAGGCCTTCCACGCGCTCGCGGGCGCTGCAGGAAATGACCGGGCCCACATCGGTGCCGGCGACGGTGCCGCCGCTGACCTTCAAGGTCTTGGCCTTGGTGACCAGGTCCTGCACCCAGTTGCGTGCTTCACCGACCAGCACCAGGGTGGAGGCGGCCATGCAGCGCTGGCCCGCGGCACCAAAGGCGGCACCGACCATCGCGTTGAGGGTCTGTTCCTTGTTGGCGTCCGGCAGCACCACGGCGTGGTTCTTGGCGCCCATCATGCACTGCACGCGCTTGCCGGCCAGCGAGGCACGGTTGTAGACGTGGGTGCCGACGCGGGTGGAACCGACGAACGACACGGCCTTGATGTCCGGGTGGTCGCAGATCGCGTTGACCACTTCCTCGCCGCCGTGGACGACGTTCAGCACGCCCTTCGGAATGCCTGCTTCCAGCGCAAGCTCGACCAGGCGCATGGTGACCATCGGGTCCTGCTCGGACGGCTTGAGGATGAAGGTGTTGCCCGTTGCAATCGCCATCGGGAACATCCACAGCGGGATCATCGCCGGGAAGTTGAACGGGGTGATGCCGGCGCACACGCCCAGCGGCTGCATGATCGTATAGGTATCCACGCCATTGGCCACGTTGTTGGCCAGCTCGCCCAGCTGCAGGTTGCCGATGGCGGCGGCGTGCTCGACCACTTCCAGGCCGCGGAACACATCGCCTTCGGCGTCCGGCAGGGTCTTGCCCTGTTCGGCGGTAAGGATGTGGGCCAGCTCGCTCATGTTTTCGCGGATCAGCTGCTGGTACTTCAGGAAGATGCGCGCACGGGTGCCGATCGGGGTCTTGCGCCAGGTCTTGAAGGCTTCCTTGGCGGCGGCGACGGCGGCGTCCACTTCGCCGGTGGTGGCGAACGGCACCTTGGCCAGCACGTCCTGGGTGGCCGGATTGATCACGTCCTGCCAGTGGGAGGTGGCCGATTCAACGAACTGGCCATCGATCAGCATGCGGATACGGGGCGCTGCAACAGTCATGACGACAATCCCACAGGGTGCGAAAGATGCTTGGCATTATTCACAGCACCCACCTCGATTTCCGGGCTGAATCCGCTTAATCTGGCCAACACGCCAGACGATTCATGTTAATTCTGTGAATTATTCAGCCACCCAGCGGCAGCTTGGCCTGCGCTTGCTACGGCTGCGCGAGCAGCGCGGCTACAGCCAAGTGGACCTGGCCCGCGCCTTGGGCCTGTCGGCCAGTTACCTGAACCAGATCGAGCGCAACAAGCGCCCACTCACCCCGGCCGTGCAGAAGAAGCTGGGCGAGGTACTGGGCGATGTTTCCTCACTGTTCGACGAAGATGAGCCCGCTGCCCTGCAGGAAGCGCTGGGCGAGACCCTGCGCGACCTCGGCTTGGCCGAAGTCAGCGCGACCGAGCTGCGCGCCCTGGCTGGCAACCTGCCGCAGGTCAGCCGCGCGCTGCTGGACCTGCACCGCCGCCACCTGGCGCTGCGCGAGCATGCCGCCGCGCTGGAGTTCCAGCTGGGCGAGCCCGGTGCCGGCAGCACCCTGCCCGCCGGTGACCAGGTGCGCGAGTTCTTCAACCGCATGCACAACCACATCCCCGAACTGGACGAGCTGGCCGAGCAGCTGTTCGCCGAATGGGGGCTGTCGCCCGGGCATGTGGCACCGCGGCTGCGCCAGCTGCTGGCCGACCGCCATGGTGTGCTGGTGGAAGTGGCCGCACTGCAGGCCGGGCGCGAGAAACGGCAATACGATGCCGGTGCGCGGCGGCTGTGGCTGCCCGATTACCTTGAGCCCGGCCAGCAGGCGTTCCAGATGGCGGCCGAGCTGGCCCTTCACGGCTACCTGCCGCAGATCGATGCGGTAGTGGCGCGCGCTGGCTTTACCGATGAGGCACGCATCGCGCAGGCGCGGATTGGCTTGTCGAATTACTTCGCCGGTGCGTTGGTGATGCCGTACATGCGTTTCCTGCGTGCGGCCGAGGCCAGCAGTTACGACATCGAGCTGCTGGCGCACCAGTTCGGCGTGGGCTTTGAAGCGGTCTGTCATCGGCTGAGCACGTTGGCGCGGCGCAGCGCGCCCGGCCTGCCGTTCTTCTTCATCCGCGTGGACCGTGCCGGCAACGTGTCCAAACGCCATTCGGCCACCGATTTCCATTTCTCGCAGGTGGGAGGGTCGTGCCCGCTGTGGATCGTCTACGAGGCGTTCAACCAGCCGGGGCGCATCCTTACGCAGACCGCGCGCATGCCCGATGGGCGTCGTCATTTCTGGCTGGCGCGGCAGGTCAGCAGTGGTCCGGTCGGCCATGGCCAGCCGCGCAAGACGTTCGCGGTGGCGCTGGGCTGCGATCTGCAGCACGCCGAGCGGCTGGTGTATTCACTGGGGCTGGATGTGCAGAGTCCGGGTAATTCGGTGTCGATCGGACCGGGGTGCCGGGTGTGTCCGCGTGAGGACTGCATGCAGCGCGCGTTCGCGCAGTTGCCGGGGCGGTAGGGTTGGTTCGGCAGGGCTGCGCCCTGCACCTGCGGTAGTGCCGGCCGCTGGCCGGCAACCTCAAAAGCAACAGCTGGCATTCCATGGGTTGGCGGGGCGGGTCCGGACAACCGATTTGGTAGGTGCCAACCTTGGTTGGCACAACCTTGCCGTGCGCGAAGTGCATCCACGCGTGGCGTGGCTCTACTAGTCCCAGAACACGGTCAACACGCGGTGACCTGTGGAGGGCGCAGGCGCGTCGATGTGTTGCCCGTACGGCCAGCCTTCGCCGACGCCGTCGCATTCCAGGCCCTGCAGCCAGCCTTCCACGGTTGCGGCATCGGCGCTGGTCAAGACGTGCACGTTCTCTGCAGCTGGCCATTCGCTGTCGTCTTCCAATGCACTGCCCCAGTCTTGGTGCAGGCCCACGTAGACACCTTCCACTTCAGGCTTTGCCGCAATCGCAACCAAGCGTGCGTATACCTCGGCAATCGGTGGGCGCCCATAGCCCCACTGGTTCGGTGCGATGCACTCCTCGAAATCGTTGCCTTCGAAATACGCGGCCAGCGGCACCACCGGCAGGTGCTCCGGATCGCGTTGATCGAGGCGTTCAAGCACGTCCAGCAGCTTCTGGCGAGGGGACATGGGGCATTCCTTGCAATGGGGAGCCGCGATTGTATCCATCGCGATCAATAGATCGGCGTCACCTTCATCTGCGGCAGCGGGCGCGGTGCGCCGTCGGTGAGGTCCGGGCCGAGGTCCTCCCAGGTACGTCCCTGCTCGACCATCAGCCCCCACAACTGCTGCGATGCCAGCCGCTTGTCTTCCGAGCCCAGCTTGTACGACGGTGGCGCCGGCTGGCCACTGGCAACCATCGAGTACGCCGCGCGGTAGGCCAGTACCTGCTGCGCCGGGTCGTCGGTGCGCGCCACTTCCAGCGTGTAGCGCTGGTAGGCCGAGGCCAGGTTGCGCCAGCGGATCCAATAGTGGTTCTCGAACGAGAACGAACAGAAGCGCGCACCGGTCAGGCTGCCCTTGTCGGCGATGCGGGTCAGCACCTCCTGTGGCATGTCCAGGTTCATGCCGCCTTCGTCGCCCTGCAGGCTGACGTGCACGATGCGATCGCGGTAGCCCGGTGCGCGCGCCTGCAGCAGGTCGCGCCAGTTCTGCATGGTCGCCACCACCGCGAACAGGAAACGGCCCAGTTCTGCGGCCGCCAGCGGCGTAGCGATCGACTGGTAGGTACGCTGCCAGCCGTGGCGGTTCTCGGTGGGCAGGAACACGGCGTGTTCCAGCGCCTGACGGCCACTGCTGCCGTGGCTCACGTCTTCGGCGTGCTGCGGGTAGACCAGATTGATGGCGAAGGTTGGCCAGCGCGGCAACGCGGCATCGAACAGGTGGATCGGGAAGTTGCTGCTGATGCCACCATCGGAGAACCAGCAGATGCGGAACGCGGTGATCACCGGTCCGCAGGTCTGCCCGGCACTGGTCAGCCCTTCCATGCTGTCGGCGACGTTGTGCTCCTGGTCGGCCGCAGGTGCGGTCGGTTCACAGCGACGCTCGCGGCGTGAGGGCTCATGCAACGGCACCGCGCTGATCAGCAGCGGGAAGCTCAGGCTCATGCGCGTGGCCACCAGCACCGGCAGCTTCGGGCCCTGCGGCAGGTGGTAGTACCGGCGCCCTTCCACCTCCAGTGGCGGGCCGGCCTGCGTCACCAGCCACTGCACCACGCTGGCCGGAAACAGCTGCTCGAACTCCTCGCGCAGGAACCAGAACTGCGCGCCGCCCAGCGGCAGCGTGCGCGGCTCGTTGTGCGACACACAGGTGGTGATCATCTGCAGGCTGATCGCATGCGGGCTGTCCGGCTCGCCGGCATAGCGCGGCGCATCGTGCAGGTCGGCGAACGTGAGCGGTGCATCCAGCGGCTTGCCGGACAGCTGCTGCAGGCATTCATGCAGCCACTCGGTCAACGCCGGCGTGCGTGCATCGCGGCCGAGGCCGCTGCACAGGCCCAGCAGGTTACGGCGCGCCACCCGCGCTACCCGCAGCGCGGCACCGGCCACGCCGGCACCATACGCGCACAGCAGTGATGGCAGCAGCGTGGCGGCCACACCGCTCCAACCGCCGCCCCACCAGCCCAGGCCGAGCAGCAACGCCAGCGACACCAGCACCTCCAGTGGCGCAATCTCGAACACCGCGATGGCCAGGCACAGCAGCTTGTGTGGCAGGCCGGCATTGCCGGTCAGCACCACCAGCAACCGATAGGCGGCGCGCGCGCCCCGTGCCGGCTGGAACAGGCTGTAGATGAAGCCGCGCCGCGACAGCTGCGCCGACACCGCCGACAGCCCGCCGTAGCCGGCATCGCCGGGCAGGTGCTCGCCGGCCTGCTGGCGACGATCACCGCACGCCGCCGCGGCCGCCACCGCTGCGGCAATGGCGCCGGCCGAGGTGCCGCCGATGCTCTTGAAGCGATACTCGCGCGCCAGCGCCAGTACCGCATTGGGGTACACGATGCCGCTGGTGATGCCGCCTTTCATGACCAGATCGCAGTACTTCGCCGCCACGAGCCACCTCCCGTCTGTCGGTGCCCAGTATGGCAAGAGGCGCTCTCACAGCCTGAGAAGCGAGCCACAGCCCTGCGCTTTCATTGGCCCTTGACCATTGGCCTCGACGCGTCCACCGTGGGCACGCCGAAGGTATCCTTGCCGTGGCATTGATGGCGGCAGGGATTTAAACGGGAATCCGGTGAAGGCGCCTTGCGCGCCCATTCCGGAGCTGCCCCGCAGCGGTGAATGGAAACGAATCCTGCCAACAGCACTGGGCTCACGCCTGGGAAGCGGCAGGTAGTAGGTGGGCTGCGGCCCGTGTCCATCAGCCCGAATACCGGCCCCGGCCGGGGGACACGACCGTCCCCTGACTCGACCTGGAATCTCCGCGGGGAGGTTGCCGGGGCCGTCGTTGTCCTGCGCCTGCAGGCGGTGCGGCCGCGTGCGTCCTGTTCACGGTTTCCGGCCAGACTGTTCACCCACGCGCTGATGCATGGGCCACCGCCGTTGCCGGCGGTCCATGCGGTACCTGACGATGACCGAGCTCCAACGCCCCACCCTGTCCCTGCCCGAAAACGGCCAGCGCCTGCTGCTGCACTCGTGCTGCGCCCCCTGCTCCGGCGAAGTGATGGAGGCGATCACCGCCTCCGGGATCGACTACGCGATCTTCTTCTACAACCCCAACATCCACCCGGTGAAGGAATACGAGCTGCGCAAGCAGGAGAACATCCGCTTCGCCGAACAGCACGACATCCCGTTCATCGACTGCGACTACGACACCGACAACTGGTTCAGCCGTGCACGCGGCATGGAAAACGAGCCCGAGCGCGGCATCCGCTGCACGATGTGCTTCGACATGCGCTTCGAGCGCACTGCGCTGTACGCGCACGAGCACGGCTACGACACCATCAGTTCGTCGCTGGGCATCTCGCGCTGGAAGAACATGGCGCAGATCAACGACTGCGGCATCCGTGCCGCGTCGCGCTATGAAGGCCTGCAGTACTGGGACTACAACTGGCGCAAGGGCGGCGGTGCCAGCCGCATGATCGAGATCAGCAAGCGCGAGCAGTTCTACCAGCAGGAATACTGCGGCTGCGTGTACTCGCTGCGCGATGCCAACCGTCACCGCCGCGAGAATGGCCGCGAACGGATCAAGATCGGCCTGCTGTACTACGGGCAGGACGCTGAGACGCCGCAGGGCGATTGACGTGTGGGCATGGGGCGGCCACGCTGGTCGCCCCTTCTGCTGTACCGGAACTGCCATGACCGCCCTGCCCGCCGATGTCGCCCTGCTGGTGATCGACCTGCAGCCGGACTTCATGCCCGGCGGCGCGCTGGCCTGCGACCAAGGCGATGCGCTGGTGGCACCGATCGCCGATCTGCTGGCACAGCGCCGCTACCGCACCGTGGTGGCAACACAGGACTGGCACCCGGCCGACCATGCCTCGTTCGCCAGCCAGCACCCCGGCCAACGCCCCTTCGAGACCATCCTGCTGCACGCGCAGCCGCAGACCCTGTGGCCGGACCACTGCGTGCAGGGCAGCGCCGGTGCCGCGCTGCATCCGGGCGTGGACTGGACCGTGGCCGACCTGATCCTGCGCAAGGGCACGCGCCAACAGGTGGATTCATACAGCGCCTTCCGCGAGAACCATGGCCCCGATGGCGAGCGCCCGGCCACCGGCCTGGCCGGCTGGCTGCACGAACGCCGCATCCGCGAAGTGCACGTGTGCGGCCTGGCCCGCGACTACTGCGTGCTGTGGAGCGCGCAGGACGCGGTGAAGTCCGGCTTCCGGGTGAAATTCCTGTGGGAGCTGACCAAGCCGGTGACCGACGCCAACGACGCGATGGTGCGCGAGGCGCTGGGCAAGGCGGGGATTTCGATCGCCTGAGGCGTGACCGCCGGGCATGGCCCGGCGCTACCGCGCACGTCGCTTATGCCGCTTGCGCGCTCCTGCCCACGACAACACAATCGATTCATCCAGCCCCCTAACTACGCCCCCCTACAGATCGCGGGACGGCCGAACCGGGGGCTTTTCATTGGATGAAATCAGGATTCGGTAGTGCCGGCCGCTGGCCGGCAACCTCGGGATCTCTGCAGTTGCCGGCCAGCGGCCGGCACTTCCGGATAGCACCCGTGGTAGCGCCGGGCCATGCCCGGCGGACGCGGGATGGGCGATTACCGGAACACCACCGTTCGGTGCCCGTTGAGCAGGATGCGGTGCTCCACATGGCGGCGCACGGCGCGCGCCAGCACCAGCGATTCGGTATCGCTGCCCAGCCGCACCAGCTCGCGCGGCGCCATCGCGTGGTCCACGCGGGCCACGTCCTGTTCGATGATCGGGCCTTCGTCCAGATCCTCGGTGACGTAGTGCGCGGTGGCGCCGATGATCTTGACCCCGCGCGCGTGTGCCTGGTGGTACGGCTGCGCGCCCTTGAAGCTGGGCAGGAAGCTGTGGTGGATGTTGATCGCACGGCCGGCCAGCGCGCGGCACAGCGTGGGTGACAGGATCTGCATGTAGCGCGCCAGCACCACCAGATCGATGCGTTCGCGCTCGACCAGGTCGATGATCTGCTGCTCCTGCACCACGCGCGTATCAGCGGTCACCGGCAGGTGGTGGAACGGCACCTGGTAGGACGCCGCCAGCGGCGCGAAGTCGGCGTGGTTGGACGCTACTGCGGCAATGTCCACCTTCAGCTGGCCGCTGTGGGCACGGAACAGCAGGTCGTTGAGGCAGTGCCCCTGCTTGCTGACCAGCACCAGCAGGCGTGCACGGCGGCGGCCATCATGCAGCTGCCAGTCCATGCCGAAGCCGGCGGCGAGCGTGGCCATGGCGGCGTGCACGGTCTCCAGCGGCAGGCCGGCATCGCGATCGAAATGCACGCGCAGGAAGAAGCGGCCACTTTCCTCATCACCGAACTGCTGGGCGTCGAGGATGTTGCAGCCGTGGTCGAACAGCAGGCCGGATACGCGGTAGACGATGCCGGTACGGTCGGGACAGGACAGGGTGAGGATGGAATCGGGGCGCATCGCCCGAGTGTAGGGCAGCAGCCTGTCCTCGGGATCGATGGTCACCGATGCAACCGACCTGCTTGGTTCAGTCCCAAGCGATACTTGGGTTTCTCCATGGCAAGCTGGTCGGTCATGAACCTGTTGCAACTGATCCGCAGCTTCACCCGCACCGCAGAGACCGGCAGCATTGCCGCAGCGGCCCGCATCCTTGGCATCAGCGCCACCGCAGTCGGCCAGAACATCAACCGGCTGGAGGCGCATCTGGGCGTACGGTTGCTGAACCGAAGTACGCGCCAGCTGGCCCTCAGCGAGGCCGGCGCGCTGTACCTGGCGCAGGTGCGCCACATCGAAGCCGACCTGGCGCGCGCGCAGGCGATGGTCACCTCTGGTGACATCGAACCGGCCGGACCACTACGCATCGCCAGCAGCAGCGCGTTCGGTCGCCACGTACTTGCCCCCTTGCTGCCTTCGCTGCAGCAGCGCTACCCGCAACTGCAGCTGGAGCTGCGCCTGACTGACCGCGCCGTGCAGCACGGCCCGGAAGCGGTGGATGCCAGCATCCGCATCGGTGCACAGCTGGAGGACGGGGTCGTCGCACGGCAGCTGGCGCGCGTGCCGTTCGTGTTCTGCGCCTCGCCGGCCTACCTGAAGGCACACGGCACCCCGCAGCAACCCTCCGAGCTGAGCGGCCATCGCGGGCTGCTGCACCGCTTCCCCACCGATGGCCGGCCGCTGCGATGGGGCCTGTTGAAGGATGGCCAGCGCGTGGACGCCGCACTGCCGCCGAGCATGGTCTGCGATGACATCGATGCGCTGGCGACGCTGGCCGCAGCCGGTGCCGGCATCACCCGGCTGGCCGCATTCGTGGCCGAGCCGTACCTGCGCGATGGCCGCCTGCAGGCGGTGTTCGGCGCCGACACTGCATGGCGCCCCGAACCGATGGAAGTCTATTTCTGCGTCAGCGACCGCCGCGATTTCACTGCCAAGATCCGCGCGCTGTTCGAGCACCTGCAGGCCGGCATGGCGCCGGCCTGGCGGGTGTGAGCCTCAGCGCGTCTTGAACACGCCGCGCGCATCACGCGGCTCGCAGCGCAGGTACTGCGGTGCCGGCTCCACGCTGTCACGCAGCGCGGCGGCGGCATGCCACGGCCAGCGCGGGTCGTAGAGGATGCCGCGCGCCAGGGCTACCGCATCGGCGTGGCGATGGCGCAGGATCGATTCGGCCTGCTCCGGCTCGGTGATCATGCCCACGGCGATGACCGGCATGCGCACCTTGGCCTTGATCGCCGCCGCGAACGGCACCTGATAGCCCGGGCCGACGGTGATCTTCTGGCGCTCGTCCAGGCCACCGCTGGAGACATGCAGGAAGTTGCAGCCGCGCGCGTCCATCACCTGCGCCAGCGCTTCGCTCTGCACCAGATCCCATCCACCATCGACCCAGTCGCTGGCGGAGATGCGCACGCCCACCGCGACCTTGTCGGACACTGCCGCACGCACCGCATCGAACACCTCCACCAGCAGGCGCAGGCGGTTCGGCAGCGAGCCACCGTAGCCATCGGTGCGGCGGTTGCTCAGCGGCGACAGGAACTGGTGCAGCAGATAACCGTGCGCGGCATGCAGCTCGATCAGCTCGAAGCCCAGGCGCTCGGCGCGCACCGCACTGGCGGCGAAGGCGGCGATGACCTCGGCGATGCCGGCCTCGTCCAGTTCCTGCGGTGCCGGATCGGCGGCATGGAACGGCAGCGGCGACGGCGCCACGGTGGCCCAGCCACGCGCATCGTCGGCCGGCAACTGGCCACCACCGTCCCACGGACGCCTCACCGAGGCCTTGCGGCCGGCATGGCCCAGCTGGACGCCCAGCGGCATCGGCGACCAGCGGCGGACGCTGGCCAACACCTGCGCCAACGCGGCCTCGGTGCCGTCATCCCACAGGCCCAGGTCGGCCCAGCTGATGCGGCCGCGCGGTTCGACCGCGGTGGCCTCCAGGATCAGCAGGCCGGCACCGGACTGCGCCAGGTTGCCCAGATGCATGGCGTGCCAGTCGCTGGCGCGGCCATCTTCGGCGGAGTACTGGCACATCGGCGCGATGACGATGCGGTTGGACAGGGTCAGGGGGCCGAACGAGATCGGCGAAAACAGCTGGCTCAAGACGGTGATGAACGACGTAGGGGGTGCGTATTGCACCGCCGCACGGCCTGCGAATCAACCGTCTGGATGGATCGCTGTTTCGCGGTGGGCGTGCAGCCGAGCGTGTGCTCGGCTCAGGACGAAGCCCACGCGGCCAGCGCCTCGGCGCAGTCCCGTTCATCCTTGAACTGCAGCAGGTCGTCGGCGCGGGTGCGGCCACGGTTCAACGCCGCCACCGGCAGCCCTGCCCTGGCCGCCGCCTGCACGAAGCGGAAGCCGGAATAGACCATCAGCGATGAACCCACCACCAGCACGGCGTCGGCCTGCTGCAGGTGCTCCTGCACCGCCTGCACGCGCTCCCGCGGCACGTTTTCGCCGAAGAACACCACATCCGGCTTCAACACGCTGCCGCAATGCGGGCACTCGGGCACCACGAACGCGGAGAAATCGGTCTCCAGATCGGCATCACCATCGGGCGCGATGCCTGCCTCCAGCGCGTCCCAGCCGGGATTGGCGTCCAGCAGGCGCTGCTGGAAATCCTCGCGGCCGCTGCGACGCTCGCAACCCATGCAGCGCACCAGATCCAGGCGGCCATGCAGGTCGATCACGTTGTGGCTGCCGGCACGCTGGTGCAGGCCGTCCACGTTCTGGGTCAGCAGCACCTGCAGCTTGCCTCGGCTTTCCAGCGCGGCCAGGGCCTGGTGGGTGCCGTTGGGCCGGGCCAGGCCGAAGCGCGGCCAGCCGAGCAGGCTGCGCGCCCAGTAGCGCTGGCGGGTGGCCGCCTCGCCCATGAAGGCCTGGTAGGTCACCGGCGGCGTGCGTTTCCACTGGCCGTCGGCATCCCGGTAATCGGGAATGCCCGAGGCGGTGCTGCAGCCGGCGCCGGTCAGCACGAACAGGCGCTGGGCACGGTCGATGAAGTCGGTCAGTGGCAGGGTCATGGCTGCCAGATGGGGGTGCGGTGGCGCCCCCGCAAGCGCCGGTCCGTTGGCCGGGTCAGGCCGCCGGCAGCGGCGGTACCGCGATCGGGTGGCCTTCCTCGTCCAGCGCGATCATCACGAAGTGGCCGCGGGTGCACAGCTTGCGCTCGCCGCTGTGCAGGTCTTCGGCGACCAGTTCCACCTCCACCTTCATCGAGCTGCGGCCGACTTCGACGATGCGGCCGATGGTTTCCACCATCTGGCCGATGCGGATCGGCAGCTTGAAGTCGACCTGGTCGCTGCGCGCGGTCACCACGGTGCGGCGCGAGTAACGGGCGGCGGCCAGGAAGGCAGCCTTGTCCATCCACGCCAGCGCCTGGCCACCGAACAGGGTGCCAAGGTGGTTGGTGTGGTTGGGAAAGACGATTTCGGCCATGCGCACTTCGGTGGGCGGCACGGTCTCGGGGATGGGGGTCATGGGGGGGCTTCGGTGTGGGGTGCTGCGGATTCTAAGCGACCGGCGTGATGGCCATCGGAATGCACGTGCAACGGTCACCCGGCAGCGGTGCCTGCGCAGGCCGCGCCTGCGGCAGGCGTTACACTGCGCCACGCCCACTGCCAGGACCGCCCATGCCCGCCACTTCCGACCTGCTGGCCTTCGCGCTGGTTTCACTGGCCATGGTGCTCACGCCCGGGCCGAACATGATCTACCTGATCTCACGCTCGATCTGCCAGGGGCCGATGGCAGGCCTGATCTCGCTGGGCGGGGTGGCGCTGGGCTTCGTGTTCTACATGCTGTGTGCGGCACTGGGCATCACCGCCCTGCTGATGACCGTGCCGTTCGCCTACGACGCGCTGCGCATCGGCGGCGCGCTGTACCTGCTGTACCTGGCCTGGCAGGCGCTCAAGCCCGGTGGCCGCTCGCCGTTCGCGGTGCGCGAACTGCCGCAGGACAGCCCGCGCAAGCTGTTCACGATGGGCTTCCTGACCAACCTGCTGAACCCGAAAGTGGCGGTGATGTACCTGTCGCTGCTGCCGCAGTTCCTGCATCCGGACGGCGAGGGCAGTGTGCTGATGCAGTCGATCGTGCTGGGCTCCACCCAGATCGCGGTGAGTGTGACCGTGAACGGCATGATTGCGCTGACCGCTGGCAGCATCGCCGGTTTCCTGGCCGCGCGCCCGACCTGGCAGGTGGTGCAGCGCTGGCTGATGGGCACGGTGCTGGCCGGGCTGGCGGTACGCATGGCGGTGGAAGGGCGACGCTGATTGTAGAGTCGAGCTTGCTCGACCGCTTTGCGCGAACGGCAGTCGAGCAAGCTCGACTCTTGTGTCTTGGATCGTGCCCTGATCAGGCACAATCCCCCGGTGACCCGGGAGGCTCCGATGACGCTGCCTCGGCTCTTAAGCCTTCGAGCTTGCAAAGTAGATTCAGCGCGTCGGCGGCCTGACACCGCCATGGAACTTGAACGGTATCTTAGGCCCGCCATCGGGTGAGAGCCTGTACTCACAAGGGCAAGTCTGGCGGCTTCCGATCACGATCGTAAGTTCAAGCTGGAGCGAAATCATGCAATTTATCGGCATCGACGCAGCCAAGGCGACTTTTGACATCGCCCTGCCTCTATCTCACGGCAAGTATCGAACCAAGGCCAAACTCCCCAATACGCCAAAGGGTTTTGATGAGCTTCTGGCTTGGCGCGCCAAGCATGCGCCGAACGCGGCGGTAGGTATGGAGGCTACAGGCATCTATCACGAGGCCTTGGCTCAAGCACTGGTGGAGGCGGGGGTCGTGGTTCATGTGGCCAATCCCGCCCGAGTAAAGGCGTTTGGGCAGGCGGAGGGGATGCGGACCAAGACTGACCGCAGCGACGCCAAGCTGATTGCCCGGTTTTTTGAGGCACAACGCTCGGAAAAGCTGCATCCCTACGTTCCGCCGACGCCCTCGGAGGTGAAGCTGCGCGCCTTGGTACGGCGTCGAGATGATCTCCAGGAAATGCTGCAGATGGAGCACAACCGCCTGGACGTTGCCGATATCTCGGTCCAGCAAGGGATCAAGGATGTGATCCGGACGTTGGAAGAGCAGATCAAGCAGGTCCAGAAGGCGATTGAGGACCATATCGATAACGATCCGGACCTGCGCCGGCGTCATCAACTGCTTACCAGCATCCCCGGTGTAGGCAACACCAGCAGTGCCCAGCTGTTGGCCATTCTGGGGGATCTAAGCAAATACAGCGACGTGCGCCAGGTGGTTGCCCACGCGGGCCTGAATCCGGCCCAGCGTCAATCAGGAAACTACGAAGGCAAATGCCGGATATCACGCGTCGGCGACGCCAATTTCCGCAAAAAGCTGTACATGCCGGCGCTGACCGGGAAGACCCACAACCCCACACTGAAGTCCTTTGCAGACCGGCTCAGCGCGAAAGGCAAGCCCTTCAAGGTCGTCATGTGTGCAGTGATGCGCAAGCTCATCCATCTGATTTGGGGCGTACTGAGAAGTGACCGCCCCTTTGAGCCTGACCTCGCCCTTGCCTAGGCGAGGGCGACACGGTATCTACAAAGGCCCGCGTGCAGCATGACGGCCCGGTAGCACCAGGCAGGCTCCGCCGGGCATGGCCCGGCGCTACCAACAAAAAACCCCGGCGTTGGCCGGGGTTTTTCGTTGCGACAGATCTGACCGGTTCGATCAGAAGTTCATGTCGAAGGCGACTTCGCCCTGCACGCCGACCTGGTAGGCCGAGACGCGGCGTTCGAAGAAGTTGGTCAGCTCCTGCACGTCCTGCAGTTCCATGAACGGCAGCGGGTTGCGCACGTTGTACTTCTTTTCCATGCCCAGCTTGGCGAAGTGCTGGTCGGCGCAGTGCTGCAGGTACTGGCGCATGTCGCGGGTCGAGATGCCGGCCACGCCGCCGGACAACACGTCCTCGGCGAACTGCACTTCGCATTCGATGGCTTCGGCCAGCATGTCGTAGACCTGCTGCTTCATCTCGTCGTCGAACAGGTCCGGCTCTTCCTCACGCACCACGCGCACCGACTCGAACGCGAACTCCATGTGCGCGCTCTCGTCGCGGAACACCCAGTTGGTGCCCGAGGCCAGGCCCGGCAGCAAGCCGCGCGAACGGAAGTAGTACACGTAGGCGAAGGCGGCGAAGAAGAACAGGCCTTCGATGCAGGCGGCGAAGCAGATCTGGTTGAGCAGGAACTGGCGGCGCTCGGCACGGGTCTCGATGCGCTTCAGGTCCTGGATCGAGTCGATCCACTTGAAGCAGAAGTCGGCCTTCTTCTTGATCGAGTCGATGTTCTCCACCGCGGCGAAGGCTTTGACGCGCTCTTCCGGATCCGGCAGGTAGTTGTCGAGCAGGGTCAGGTAGAACTGCACGTGCAGCGCTTCTTCATACAGCTGGCGCGACAGGTACATGCGCGCTTCGGGCGCGTTCAAGTGCTGGTACAGGTTCAGCACCAGGTTGTTGGACACGATCGAGTCGCCGGTGGCAAAGAACGCGACCAGGCGGTGGATCAGATGGCGCTCACCCGGCGACATCTTGCTGTGCAGGTCGGTGATGTCGATCTGGAAGTTGATCTCTTCCACCGTCCAGGTGTTCTTGATCGCATTCCGGTACATGTCATAGAACTGCGGGTAGCGCATCGGGCGCAGGGTCAGTTCAAAACCGGGATCGAGCAGCATCTGCTTGGGCTTGTCGGCCATGGGTGTTTCCTTGTCTTCTCGGGTCAAAACGCCGGGCATGGCCCGGCGCTACCTTGGTGTTTTCTGCAGTCGAGCATGGCTCGACTCTACAAAGGGGTGTGCCGGCCAAAGGCCGGCACGGCCGCTTTTATTGGCAGGCCTCGCAGGCTTCCGGGTTTTCCAGCGAGCAGGCGATGGCTTCGTCCGGGCTGAACACCTTGGCCGGGGCTGCGCTGCTCACCGTGGTCTTGGCGATCTTGGTGGCCGGGCGCGAACGCAGGTAGTAGGTGGTCTTGATGCCCTGCTTCCAGGCGTACATGTACATGGAGGACATCGCGCCGATGTTCGGGCTTTCCATGAACAGGTTGAGCGAGGCCGACTGGTCGATGAAGGCACCACGCTCGGCGGCCATGTCGATCAGCGAACGCATCGGCAGTTCCCACGCGGTGCGGTAGACCTCGCGCAGCGTTTCCGGAATCTGTGCCACGCCGGCGATGGAGCCTTCGGCCAGCTTGATGGCGTCGCGCATGTCGGCGGTCCACAGGCCCAGCTTCTTCAGCTCGTTCACCAGGTAGCGGTTGACCTGCAGGAAGTCACCGGACAGGGTCTCGCGCTTGAACAGGTTGGACACCTGCGGCTCGACGCACTCGTAGCAGCCGGCGATCGAGGCGATGGTCGCGGTCGGTGCAATCGCGATCATCAGCGAGTTGCGCAGGCCATGCTCCTTGATGCGGGCACGCAGGGCATCCCAGCGCGCGGTGTCTTCCGGCACCACGTTCCAGGCGTCGAACTGCAGTTCGCCACCGGCGGCGCGGGTGTCGTTGAACGACGGGTGCTTGCCGCGTTCCTGGGCCAGCTCGCAGGAGGTTTCCAGCGCGTGGAAGTAGATCGCTTCGGCGATCTTCTTCGACAGGGCGCGGGCTTCGGCGCTGTCGAACGGCAGGCGCTTGCGGAAGAACACGTCCTGCAGGCCCATGCAGCCCAGGCCGACCGGACGCCAGCGCAGGTTAGCGCGGCGGGCGGTTTCGATCGGGTAGAAGTTCAGGTCGATGACGCGGTCGAGCTGGCGCACGGCCAGGCGCACGGTCTCGGCCAGCTTCTCGAAGTCGAACTCGTTGTGCTCGTCGAAGTGGTTGCCCAGGTTGATCGAACCCAGGTTGCACACCGCGGTTTCATCGTTGGAGGTGACTTCCAGGATTTCGGTGCACAGGTTCGACAGGTGGATCACGTTGCCCGGACGCAGGGTCTGGTTGCTGGCGCGGTTGCACTTGTCCTTGAAGGTCATCCAGCCGTTGCCGGTCTCGGCCAGCGTACGCATCATGCGGGCGTACAGCTTGCGCGCGGAGATGGTGCGGTTGGCCTTGCCCTGGGCTTCGGCCTGCAGGTAGGCCTGCTCGAAGGCTTCGCCGAACAGGTCGGTGAACTCCGGCACGACGCGCGGATCGAACAGCGACCATTCCTGGTCGGCTTCGACGCGCTTCATGAACAGGTCCGGCACCCAGTTGGCCAGGTTCAGGTTGTGCGCACGGCGGGCTTCGTCACCGGTGTTGTCGCGCAGTTCGAGGAAGTCCTCGATGTCGGCGTGCCAGGTTTCCAGGTACACACAGGCTGCGCCCTTGCGCTTGCCGCCCTGGTTCACCGCGGCCACGGACGAATCCATGGTCTTCAGCCACGGCACGATGCCGTTGGAGTGGCCGTTGGTCGACTTGATCAGCGAACCACGCGAACGCACGCGGGTGTAGCTGACGCCGATGCCGCCGGAGAACTTCGACAGCTGGGCGATGTCGCCGTACTTGGAATAGATCGACTCCAGCGAGTCCTGCGGCGAATCCAGCAGGAAGCACGAGGACAGCTGCTCGTGGGTGGTGCCGGAATTGAACAGGGTCGGGCTGGACGGCAGGTAGTCCAGGTTGCCCATGCGCTTGTACAGCGCCAGGGTCTCGGACACATCCTCGCTCAGCGCGCTGGCAATGCGCAGGAAGAACTGCTGCGGGGTCTCGATCACCTTGCGGGTGTGCGGGTGGCGCAGCAGGTAACGGTCGTACAGGGTACGCAGGCCGAAGTAATCGAAGTTCAGGTCCAGCGAGATGTCGATGGCATCGTTGAGCTTGCGCGCGTTGGTCTGCACGAAGTTCAGCAGGCGGTCGTTGATCAGGCCGACTTCATGGCCACGGCTGACCGACTGCGAGAAGGCGTAGATTTCCTGGCCCGAGACTTCCTTGGCGATGTAGTTGGCCAGCAGGCGCGCAGCCAGGCGGCCGTACTCGGGCTCTTCACCGATCAGCAGGGCGGCGGTGCGGATGGACAGTTCGTCCAGCTCGCGGGTGGTGGCGCCGTTGTACAGGCCGGAAATGGTGCGGGTGGCCACGCGCATCGGATCGACGGCGTGCAGGCCTTCGGAGGAACGCTGCACCGCGCGCACGATCTTGTTCAGGTCCACCAGTTCGGTCGTGCCATTGCGCTTGGTCACACTCATCGCGTTGGCCGTCGGCGGCGACGTCAACAGGAATTCGCTTTCCTTCTCGATGGTGGCGCTGGATTCGGTGGTCACGGCGTGTGTCCTCTTGGCGTGATTGGTGGGTGCTCGATGCATCGGGTGACGCAGCCCGGGACATGACAGCCCAGGATGGCAGGACGGCGTCGCAGGGGATGAGACCCTGCGCCTGCCACTGCCGTTGACGATCGCGGATGGGTACCCCGGGCACCCCTGGAATTGGGGTTGCTGCGACCGACGGCCACAAGATAGTGGGGGTGATGGGGTCCGTCAACGCCAAATGTAGTGAAATTCGGCAATCCCTTGCGCCGCAAGGATCGTGCCATCGGCGCCCGGATCAGACGCTTCAGACCTGCCGGAACAGGCTGCGCAGTCAAGCCCGAAAGGCGTCATCGCGGTGGTACAACGCACCGCGAAAACGGAACAATGACAGCTTCACATGACAGTGATGAAACTGGCTAGGGACAACCCTGTGGATAGCTGGTGGGCAGCCGGTGGGAAAGCCGGTATGGCCGGACGAATCGCCATCGCGCAGTGACTTTCGGCGGGTGACGGCGCCTGCCGAACGCGGGATGCTGAGGTCCTGCAATGACCGGAAAGGATTCCACCATGCGCCTGTCAGCACCCGCCTTGGCCCTGCTGGCTGCTGTGGTCACCGTACCTGCAATTGCCGCTGACACCCCGAAGCTGCGCGCGGACCAGTGCGGTATCCACACCGACTATGACGTGCTGGTGGACAGCGGTGGCATCTGGCTGCGGCATGGCCCGCAGGCACCGCACGAGGTGGTGTTCCACGATGGCGTGCTGAGCCTGGACGACACGGTCGTGCCGGTCAGCGAGGCCGACGCCGCCCGCCTGCGGCAGATGGAGGCCGGGGCGCGGCAGCTGATGCCGGCGGCCACCGCGCTGGCCCATGAAGTGAGCGGGTTGAGCTTCGACGTGCTCGACGGGGTCTATGAGAGCCTCACCGGCACCGCCAACAGCCGCAAGGTCCGGCGCCTGCGCCGGCAGGCCGATGACTGGATCGGCGGCACGCTGGGCAAGGGCTACTGGGAACAGGCGGTGTTCGGGCCGGGCTTCGAGGCCAAGGTGCAGGACATGGCCGAGTCGCTGTCCGCCTCCATCGCCCGCAGCATGCTGTGGCAGATCTTCACCGGTCGCGGCGATGCGATGGAGGCACGCGCCGACCGTCTGGACGCGCGGATGGAACAGCAGCTGGAAGGCCGCGCCGAACGCATCGAGGCCCAAGCACAGTCGCTGTGCCCGCTGGTGCAATCGCTGGCAGCGGCCCACGACGCGCTGGAGGTGCGCTACCAGGGCCAGCCACTGCGGCTGCTGGAGCGCGGCGAGAGCGTACGGGTAGAGCACGGCGATGGCTCGGGCCTGCATGTGTCGGCCCGGCCGGATGAGCGGCCGCGTGGGAACGCCGTGGCGCCGACCCGGTAACCGCGCGGCGGATGCCGGCCAGCGGCCGGCACTACCGGAACCCTGGCCGGCAACGCATTTACCTGGGTGGCGCCCTCACGCCCGGTGCGGGGTGCCCAGGTACTCGGCGCTCTGCATCTCGATCAGGCGCGAGGCGGTGCGTTCGAAAGCGCCCTGCAGGCGCTGGCCGGTGTACAGCTCGATCGGCGAGGTGCTGGCGGTGCAGACCAGGTTGACGTGGCGGTCGTACAGTTCGTCGATCAGGTTGACGAAGCGGCGCGCGGCATCTTCGTTCAGGCGGTCGAAGGCGGGAATGCCGCCCAGCAGCACCGTGTTGAACTCGTGCGCGATCTCGATGTAATCCGAGGGCCCGCGCGGGCCTTCGCACAGCGCGGCGAAATCGAACCAGGCAATGCTCTTGCCGCGGCCACGCACCGGAATCTTGCGGCCCTCGATCTCGATGTTGCCGGGCTTGGCCGGCTGGCCGCCGCTCAGCTCGTTCCAGCGCGTGGCCAGCCACTCATCGCTGTCGGTCGCCAGCGGTGCGCGGTATACCGGCGAGCGGGTCAGCGCGCGCATGCGGTAATCCTCGGTACCTTCGGCATACAGCTCGACGCAGAAGCGCTGCAGCAGGCCAATGGCCGGCAGGAAGCTCTCGCGCTGCAGGCCGTTGAGGTACAGGTTCTCCACTGCGGTGTTGGAGGTGGTGACCAGGGTCACGCCCTCGGCGAACAGGCGCTCCAGCAGCCGCGCCAGCAGCATCGCATCGCCGATGTCGGTAACGAAGAATTCGTCCAGCACCAGCACGCGCAGGTTGCTGCGCCATTCCTGGGCGATCTTCGCCAGCGGGTCGCTCTGGCCCTGGTGCTCGCGCAGGCGCTCGTGGACGCTGCGCATGAAGCGGTGGAAGTGGGTGCGGTACTTCTGCTTGATCGGCAGCCCGTCGTAGAACAGGTCGACCAGGAAGGTCTTGCCGCGGCCGACGCCGCCCCAGAAGTACAGACCCTTGACCGGCTCGGGCTTCTTCCAGAACGAGGACAGGCGGTCCAGCCAACCGTCCTCGGCACTGTCCAGCAGGCCCAGGTGGATGCGGTCCAGCTCGGCCAGCGCCGCATGCTGGGCCGGGTCGTTCTGCCAGTCGCCACGGGCAACCCCTTCCGCGTACCGCTGCGACGGGGTCAGCTCGGTTGCACTCATGCCGCCGCGCCCAGCCAGTGCTTCACGCCGTGGGTCAGCGCGCCGCGCAGGTCGATCAGCTTGCGGTGGAAGAAGTGGCTGGTCTCGGGCATGCGCACCAGCTCATGCGGGAAATCCAGCGAGTCCAGCCACTGGTAGACCGCCTGCGGGTCGACGATCTCGTCCTGCTCGCCCTGGATCACCAGCCAACGGGCCGGCGGGGCGATGCCATCGAAGTCCCAGCGGCCGGCCGGCGGCGCGATCGAGATCAGCGCTTCCGGCTGCAACTCGGCCGCGGCCTTCAGTGAAACGAACGCGCCGAAGCTGAAACCGGCCAGCCACAGGCGGTCGTCCGGACGCTGGCTGCGCACCCAGGCGGCGACGGCCTTCAGGTCGTCCTGCTCGCCCACGCCATGGTCGAACTCACCGGCCGAACCACCCACGCTGCGGAAGTTGAAGCGCACCGTGGCGATGCCCAGCTCGCGCAGGGTGGTGGCGGTCATGGTGACCACCTTGTTGTGCAGGGTGCCACCCTCGGTGGACAGCGGATGGCAGACGATGGCCACGATCGGCTGCACCGGCGCATCGGCCTTGGGCAGGTCGACGACCACTTCCAGCGGGCCGGCCGGGCCGTCCAGTTCGAGGCAGGCGGTTTCGCCGGGGGCGACGGGGAACGAGTGCTTGTGCATGGCACCATGATACCGTCCCCCGCCCCTGCCCTGTGCCCGTCCCATGCTCTACCTGTCTTTGGCCGTGATCTGCAGCGTGCTGGTTTCGGTGTTGTTGAAGGTGGCCGGACGCCGCCAGCTGGATGTTTCGCAGATGGTCACCTGGAACTATCTGGTGGCGGCAACGCTCACCGCCGTGGTGCTGCGGCCGCCGCTGGATGCGCTGCGCGCGCCGCACGCGCCGTGGCTGTCATTGCTGGCGCTGGCGGTGGTGCTGCCCTCGATTTTCCTGGTGCTGGGCCGCGCGGTGGCGGTGGCCGGCATCGTCCGCAGCGACGTGGCGCAGCGGCTGTCGCTGCTGCTGTCATTGGCCGCCGCCTTCCTGTTCTTCGGCCAGACTGCCACGCCGTGGAAGCTGGCCGGGCTCGGCCTGGGCCTGCTGGCGATGGTAGCCATCAGCCTGCGCCCGCGCAGACCGGCGGTGGCGTCCTCGCCCGGTGGCTGGGGCTGGCTGCTGGGGGTATGGGCTGGGTTTGCGGTGGTGGACGTGCTGCTCAAGCAGGTGGCGCTGTCCGGCACGCCGTCGATGGCGGCGGTGCTGGCCAGCTTCAGCGTGGCCTTCGTGCTGATGCTGGCGTTGCAGCTGTGGCGGCACGCCGGTGGCCGCAGCCGGTTGGCCTGGCGCAACCTCGGTGCGGGCGCGCTGCTGGGCCTGCTCAACGGCGGCAACATTCTTTTCTATGTGCACGCGCATCAGTCCATGCCGGAGAGCCCGGCCACCGTGTTCGCCGGCATGAACATCGGCGTGGTGGTGCTGGGCGCGCTGGTGGGCGTGTTCGCGTTCGGCGAGGCCACCACCCGGTGGAACCGCGCCGGGCTGGCGCTGGCGGTGCTGGCGATCGGGTTGATTGCCTGGGGCTGAGCATTTGATTGCGACGGACCATTTCCGGCAAATCGTTTCCGCAACTCCGGAGAGGTGTCACTTTCTTTGCGCGCAAAGAAAGTAACCAAAGAAACGCTCCGCCAGCCGCGAGCCGGTGCTGTGCACCGGTACCCTGCGCTTCTCGGTGAACCAGGGGACGGCGCCGAACTCGCTACGCTCAGACATCGGCGCCTCTTCGCCCCTGATTCACCTGCGATGCTCGGCTCGCTTGAAGGCGGACTGAAAGGTCAAAAGCAACAGCAGGATCAGTGCCGCCCCATGTACGCGCCTACACCCAAGCGGATGCCCAACCGCTGGGTTATTTATCGAAACCCAGCAGCAGCGGGTCGTGGTCGGAGCTGCGCCACGGGCCCTGCACGTTGCGGCCCTGGTAGCCGCTGGCGTCCTGTTCGTCGGCATTGCTGTGCCACTCGGCGGCACCGCGCAGGCGCTGGGCCATGCCCGGGCTCAGCAGCGCATGGTCGAGGCGGCCGGTATAGCCGTTGTAGACGTAGCTGTAAGGATGCTCGACCTGGGCGACCTTGAATGCGTCCTGCCAGCCCAGGTCATGCAGGGTGCGGATCGGGTCTTCCATCGCGTAGGCGTTGAAATCGCCCAGCAGCACCACGTCCTTCACCTTCAGGCGGCCAGCTTCGGCCTGCACCCACTGGTTCAACTGCTTTGCCGATTCCACCCGGGTGGCATTCCAGCAACCCTGGCCATCGTTGCGGTCGGCATCGCCGCCGCTGGCATCACGGCAGCCCTTGGACTTGAAATGGTTGGCGACCACCATGAACGGTGCGCCCTTGCCCTGGAAGGCCTGCGCCAGCTGTGCGCGGCTGTGTTCGGCGAACGGACCGTCGGTTCTGGTCAACGGCTTGCCCAGCGGCTTGAACGCGCTCCTGCGATAGATGATGCCAACCCGGATCGGGTTGCTGCCCGGCCCCTCGTCGGCATCGACGAAGGCCCACTGCTTGTCGGCGGCAAGACCGGCGTTGAGGGCGCTGACCAGTTCGGCGATGGCCGACTGCGGGCCATAGCCATCGTTTTCCAGTTCCATCAACGCGGCGATGTCGGCACCGAGCGCGTTGACCGTGGCCACCAGCTTGCCAACCTGCGCCTTGTGCTCTTCCAGCGTGCGCGCGCCGCGCAGGGTCGGGAAGCCACCGCCCTGGCCATCGCCATTGAAGAAGTTCTCCAGGTTGAATGCAGCGATATGCAGGCTGCCCGGCACCGTCGGCACCGCCGGACGCTTCAGCTCGGGCAACGTGAGTGCACCCTCGACCTGCAGGCGCGGACGGCCCTGTGCATCCACGTGCACGACACCTTCCACATTGCGCAGCTGCATGCCGGTGCGCAGCACCGGGTTGGCTGGCAGGTAGGCCACGCTGGCCGGGTCGCGGGCTTCGCTGCCGTCGTCCAGCAGCAGGCGGCGGCGCTGGTTGTCGGCCATCACCTGCTCATAGCCGGCAGTACCCGGCGCGGCCACTTCAGTCGGCTGCCAGAGGCGGCCATCGAAGGCCACGGTGAGCTGCCCAAAACGCTCCAGGCCATCGGTGCCGGCCAGGGTGAGCGGTGCGGCGATGCGCACGCGCTGGCCATCCAGCGCACGCCAGTCGGCCGGCGCGGTGGTCAGCACCACGGTGGCGCTGCTGCGCGCGGCGGACGGCGACGCGACCGGTGCGGCCTGCGGCTGGGCCTGGGCAAAGGCGCCGGCCGGCAGCAGCAGGGACAGGGCAAGGGCGAGGGAACGGCGGCGCATCGACGGGCGACTCCATGGAAGAGGCGCACAGACTAACCCTGAAATGCGAAACCCCGCCTGCGGGCAGGGTTTTGACCTTGGTGGGCAAAGCCTGGGGAGTGCCGGCCGCTGGCCGGCAACCTCATGACCTTCAAGCCATGCGTGGTTGCCGGCCAGCGGCCGACACTACCGGTTACTTCAGGTTGCCCAGCATCCAGTCCACGGTGGCGTGGATCTGTTCCTCGGTCAGCGCCGGGTTGCCGCCCTTGGGCGGCATGATGCCGCCATCCGGACCGGTATAGCCCTCGATGGCGTGCTTGTAGAGAGTGTCCTTGCCCTGTGCGATGCGCTTGTCCCAGTGCGAATGGTCCAGCGTCGGCGCCATGCCCACGCCGGTGGTGTGGCAGGCGGTGCACAGGTTGTCGAAGATGACCTTGCCGTCCTTGGTGCCGCCGTAGGCCACCTGCGAGGCGGCCTTGGCCAGCGCGGCGGCCTTGGCCGCAGCCTGCGCGGCGGCGCCGGTGCTGCCGGCATAGACCGCGCCGGTGGGCGAGATGCGCTGCTCGGTGCGCTTGGCCGCGGTCGGCGACACCTCGGGTGGAATCCGGGTGTGGATGTAAGCGGCAAGGAGGATGAGGCCGAGGGTGATGGTCGCCAGCAGCGCGATCACCATGGAGAAGCGTTTCAGGAACTCCAGATCGTAATTCCGCACTCTTCGTTACCCCTGGCTGATAGTCGTTGGACCACGGCTGAGCGACTGCGTGATGGACCGAGTATAGAACGCGCTTTGCGTGCGACAACAGGCGTCACTGCTGGTGCGGCGCAGCATTCGGACCCGGTAGTGCCGGCCGCTGCCCGGCATCGCCAGCCCGCCGGATGGATCGTGCAGAAGCCGGCCAGCGGCCGGCTCTACGGATTACCGGGCGCCGATCGCGCGCAGGCAGAAGCTGCAGATCGCATCCACCAGTGCGTCTTCGTCGCGGTGTGCTTCGCGGCTGGGCGCGGTCGGGCCGACCATCGCCTCGGTGAAGGCGCCGACCAGGCAGGCGGCGGCCACATGCGCGTCCTGCGCCGGCAGCTCACCGGCGGCCACGCCCTCCTCCACCAGCCGCAGGAACACGTCGCCGAAGGCGCGACGACCACGCATGCGCTCGGCTTCCACGTCCGGGTCGACCGGTTCGACGATGAAGGCATGCGCCAGCCCCGGCCCGGCCAGGGCGCGGCGGACGAAGGCGGTGATCGCCAACCGCAGGCGCTCGCTGGCCACCTCCGGGCCGCTGGCGATGCGCTCCATGATCGCGACCTCGTGGGCCACCGCGGCGTTGAGCACCTCCACGAACAGCTCGGCCTTGGACGGGAAGTGGCGGTAGATCAGGCCGGTGGACACCCCCGCCTGGGTCGCCACGGCGGTCACCGGGGCATTGCGCCAGCCGCCGGTGGCGACCAGCTCACGGGTGGCCAGCAGGATCCGTTCACGGGCCCCGGCCAGGCGTTCTTCCATCAGTGCAGAGCGTTTGTAGGCCATGTTTTGATTCTAGTTTCAATTTTTGAATTTGTATTCACTTCTTACCCGAACCCCGCTACGCTGGGGTCCAATCGCCCGTGCGGGCAGCGGTCCTGCAGACCGCCGCCCGCTCCCCCGCCGGGTGCGCCCATTTCCTGCCATCCCGTCGTGGAGCCACCACAATGCACGTGCCATCCCTGAACTTCGACCTTGGCGAAGACATCGACCTGCTGCGCCAGAGCGTGGCCCATTTTGCCGCCGCCGAGGTCGCACCGCTGGCCGCCGAGGCCGATGCCAGCAACCAGTTCCCGCTGGCCCTGTGGCCGAAGCTGGGCGAACAGGGCCTGCTCGGCCTCACCGTGGAAGAAGAATACGGCGGCACCGGCATGGGTTACCTGGCCCATGTGGTGGCGATGGAAGAAATCTCGCGTGCCTCCGGCGGCATCGGCCTGTCCTATGGCGCGCACTCCAACCTGTGCGTGAACCAGCTGCGCAAGAACGGCAACGAAGAACAGAAGCAGCGCTTCCTGCCCGGCCTGTGCAACGGCAGCCTGGTCGGCGCGCTGGCGATGAGCGAGCCGGGTGCCGGTTCGGACGTGGTGTCGATGAAGCTGCGCGCCGACAAGCGCGGCGACCGCTACGTGCTCAACGGCAACAAGATGTGGATCACCAACGGCCCTGACGCCGACGTGCTGGTGGTCTATGCCAAGACCGACATGGAGGCCGGCGCCAAGGGCATCACCGCGTTCCTGGTCGAGAAGGGCATGAAGGGCTTCTCCACCGCGCAGAAGCTGGACAAGCTGGGCATGCGCTCCTCGCCCACCTGCGAGCTGGTGTTCCAGGACTGCGAGATTCCCGAAGAAAACGTGCTGGGCCAGGTCGGTGGTGGCGTGCGCGTGTTGATGTCCGGCCTGGATTACGAGCGCGTGGTGCTGTCCGGTGGCCCGCTGGGCCTGATGGCCGCGGCCATGGACGTGGTCATGCCCTATGTGCACGAGCGCCACCAGTTCGGCGAACCGATCGGCAGCTTCCAGCTGATCCAGGCCAAGATCGCCGACATGTACGTGGGCCTGGGCGCGTGCCGCGCCTACGTCTATGCCGTCGCGCGCGCCTGCGACCAGGGCCGCACCACCCGCCAGGATGCCGCCGGTGCCATTCTGTACGCCGCCGAGAAGGCCACCTGGCTGACCGGCCAGGCGATCCAGATCCTGGGCGGCAACGGCTACATCAACGAATATCCGACCGGCCGCTTGTGGCGCGACGCCAAGCTGTATGAAATCGGCGCCGGCACGTCGGAGATCCGCCGCATGCTGATCGGCCGCGAACTGTTCCAGCGCACCCTGTAAGGCCAACGCGATGACCGTCCTGAACAGCCAGCTGCAACCGGGCAGCGAAACGTTTGAAAGCAACCGCGCCGCCATGCAGGCCGTGGTCGACGACCTGCATGCCACCCTCGCCCGCACCGCGCTGGGCGGCAGTGAAGCCGCGCGCGCCAAGCACACCGCACGCGGCAAGCTGCTGGTGCGCGACCGCATCGACGCCCTGCTCGATCCCGGCAGCGCCTTCCTGGAAATCGCACCGCTGGCCGCGCACGGCATGTACGAAGACGCCGTGCCCGCCGCGGGCGTGGTGGCCGGCATCGGCCGCGTCAGCGGCGTGGAATGCGTGATCGTGGCCAACGACGCCACGGTGAAGGGCGGCACCTACTACCCGATGACGGTGAAGAAGCACCTGCGCGCGCAGGAGATCGCCGAGCAGAACCACCTGCCCTGCATCTACCTGGTCGATTCCGGTGGCGCCTTCCTGCCGCTGCAGGACGAGGTGTTCCCCGACCGCGATCATTTCGGCCGCATCTTCTACAACCAGGCCAACCTGTCCGCGCAGGGCATCCCGCAGATTGCCTGCGTGATGGGCAGCTGCACCGCCGGCGGCGCCTATGTGCCGGCGATGAGCGATGAGACGGTGATCGTGCGCGAGCAGGGGACCATCTTCCTCGGCGGCCCGCCGCTGGTGAAGGCCGCCACCGGTGAAGTGGTGACGGCCGAGGAACTCGGCGGTGCCGACGTGCACACGCGCATTTCCGGCGTGGCCGACCACATGGCCGACAACGACCTGCAGGCGCTGGCACGGGTGCGCGCGATCATCGCGCAGTTGAACTGGCGCAAGCCGGAGCCGGCGATGGCGGTGCAGGCCAACGAGGAACCACTGTTGCCGGCACACGACCTGTACGGGGTGATCCCGGCCGACACGCGCAAGCCCTACGACGTGCGCGAGGTCATCGCGCGCCTGGTCGATGGCTCGCGCTTCGATGAGTTCAAGCCGCGCTACGGCGCAACGCTGGTGACCGGCTTTGCGCATCTGAACGGCTACCCGATCGGCATCATCGCCAACAACGGCATCCTGTTCTCCGAGTCGGCACTGAAGGGCGCACACTTCATCGAGCTGTGCACCCAGCGCAACATCCCGCTGGTGTTCCTGCAGAACATCACCGGCTTCATGGTCGGCCGCAAGTACGAACAGGGCGGCATCGCCAAGGACGGCGCCAAGCTGGTGATGGCGGTGGCCTGCGCCAAGGTCCCCAAGTTCACCGTGGTCATCGGCGGTTCGTTCGGTGCCGGCAACTACGGCATGTGCGGCCGCGCGTACTCGCCGAACTTCCTGTGGATGTGGCCGAACGCGCGCATCGGCGTGATGGGCGGCGAACAGGCCGCCAGCGTACTGGCCACGGTCAAGCGCGATGGCATCGAAGCCAAGGGCGGCCAGTGGCCGGCGGCGGAAGAAGACGCCTTCAAGGCGCCGATCCGCGAGCAGTTCGAGCAGCAGGGCCACCCGTACTACGCCAGCGCGCGCCTGTGGGACGACGGCGTGATCGATCCGGCCGACACCCGCCGGGTGCTGGCCCTGGCGCTGTCGGCCAGCCTCAACGCCGCCCCGCAGCAGACGCGCTTCGGCGTGTTCCGCATGTAACCCGTGCCATGACCGAGTCTGTTGCCATGTTCACCAAAGTCCTGATCGCCAACCGTGGCGAAATCGCCTGCCGCGTCATCGCCACCTGCCGCCGCCTCGGCATCGCCACCGTGGCGGTGTATTCCGATGCCGACCGCAACGCCCGCCACGTGCGCCTGGCCGACGAAGCCATCCACATTGGTCCTGCCGCCGCACGTGAGAGCTACCTGCGCGGTGATGCCCTGCTCGATGCCGCACGCCTGACCGGCGCGCAGGCGATCCACCCCGGTTACGGCTTCCTGTCCGAGAATGCCGACTTCGCCGATGCCTGCGCGGCGGCCGGCATCACCTTCATCGGCCCGCCGGCCAGCGCCATCCGCGCGATGGGCGACAAGAGCGCGGCCAAGGCGCTGATGGCCAAGGCCGGCGTGCCGCTGACCCCGGGCTACCACGGCGACCAGCAGGACCCCGCGTTCCTGCGCGCACAGGCCGACGGCATCGGCTACCCGGTGCTGATCAAGGCCAGCGCCGGCGGCGGTGGCAAGGGCATGCGCAAGGTCGAGCGCAGCGAGGACTTCGTCGATGCACTGGCCAGCTGCCAGCGCGAGGCGGCCTCGGCGTTCGGCAACGACCATGTGCTGGTCGAGAAGTATGTCGAGCGCCCGCGCCATATCGAGATCCAGGTGTTCGGCGACAGCCACGGTGAGGCGGTCTATCTGTTCGAGCGCGACTGCTCGGTGCAGCGCCGCCACCAGAAGGTGCTGGAAGAGGCGCCGGCGCCGGGCATGAGCGCAGAACGTCGTGCTGCAATGGGCAAGGCGGCAGTCGATGCCGCGCGCGCGGTGGGCTACGTCGGTGCCGGCACGGTGGAGTTCATCGCCGGCCCGGACGGCGATTTCTACTTCATGGAAATGAACACCCGTCTGCAGGTCGAGCACCCGGTGACCGAGTACATCACCGGCACCGACCTGGTGGAGTGGCAGCTGCGCGTGGCCTCGGGCCAGCCGCTGCCGCTGCGCCAGGAACAGCTGGCGATCCACGGCCACGCCATCGAAGCGCGCCTGTATGCCGAAGATGCCGACCGGGGCTTCCTGCCCTCCACCGGCACCCTGCGCCGCCTGCGCCTGCCGACCCCGTCGGCCCATGTGCGCGTGGATACCGGCGTGGAGGAAGGCGACAGCATCACGCCGTACTACGATCCGATGATTGCCAAGCTGATCGTCTGGGACGTGGACCGCGACGCCGCACTGCGCCGCATGAGCCAGGCGCTGGCCGACTGCCAGGTGGTGGGCGTGACCACCAATGCCGGCTTCCTGCGCCGGCTGGTGAACACCGATTCGTTCGCGCACGCCAAGCTGGATACCGCGCTGATCGAGCGCGAGCAGGTCGCGTTGAATGCAGTGGGCGACACAGATGATGCCCTGTGGCAGCTGGCTGCGGTGGCTGCGGTTGCAAGCACGGGCGGCGCCAGCACCGACGCGCGCGATCCGCATTCGCCGTGGCAGGCACAGGATGGCTGGCGCCTTGGCGCATCGGCACCGCGCGTGCTGCCGCTGCAGCAGGGCGAACGCAAGCACACGCTGAAGGTATGGGTGCAGGCCGATGGCTGGCGCGTGCAGTGCGATGCTGCTGCACCGGCCACGGTGCTCGGCAGTGCCAAGGGCAGCAGCCTGTCAGTGCAGCTGGACGGCCGCCGCTGGCAGCTGCAGCTGCTGCGCGAAGGCGACCAGCTGTATCTGTTCGGTGCCGATGGCCAGCACCGTTTCACCCTGCACGACCCGGTGGGCGAATCGGACCACGCCGTGGCCGACGCGGGCAGCCTGCTGGCACCAATGCCGGGCAAGATCGTCGCGACACTGGTCGCGGCCGGTACCGAGGTCAAGCGCGGCACGCCGCTGGTGGTGCTGGAAGCGATGAAGATGGAGCACACCCTGCAGGCACCGGCAGACGGCACGGTGAAGGGTTACCGCGCCAAGGCCGGCGACCAGGTGGGTGACGGTGCGGTGCTGGTGGACTTCGAAGCGGCGTGAACGATGACGCGCCGGGCCCTAGGGCCCGGCTGCATCGGCATTCCCCGCGCGTGGGTCCGCCCGCGGCCACACGTGGCCATCCGGGTCCAGCTCCGCGGTGATCTTTGTGCCACTGCGCCAGCCCAGCCCGCAGATCGCCAACGCACCTTCGGCCATCGGCTGCAGGCCAAGCGCACGCCCTGCCTCGGATTCATTGATGGCCGCTGTAACAAAAGCGCCCAGGCCCAGTGCGGTGGCCGACGCATACAGTGCCTGTGAAACATGGCCTGCATCCAGCGTGACAGCGCGGTAGGCCTTGGCATGGTTCCGATACTTCCAGAAGTTGCGCTCGAAGCGGCACACCAGCACCAGCAGCACGTGTGCATCGGCGAACCAATGCTGCCCGGCCAGCAAGCGCTGGCACAGCGACTCCAGGTCCTGTGGCTGTGCCGGCAGCCGGCCCAGCTCGTGCGCCACCGCATGGTAGTGATACAGCCCCGGGGCCATTCCCTCCACGTTGCGTACCAGCAAGTAGGCCTCCAGCGGATGCAGGCTGCCGGCTGAAGGCACGTTCTTCTTGAGGAACCGCACACCTGGATCGGTTTCCACCTCGGCCTGTGCCATCAGCACCTGCTGCAGCACGCGCGCCAGCAGTGGCAACGGCAGCGCACGCGCGCTATCGAAGTTGCGGCAGGTAGCCCGTGCCTGCAGCTGCGACTGCATCGGATCATCCTCGTAGCACGGCAGTGCCTGCGCGCCATGTATACGCGGAGGTGCCTCGGGTGGCGGACTGCCGTAGCTGCGCACCAGATCGCGTGCGGTCACCAGCTGGTGCTGCTCCATGTCCTGCACGCTGTCCACCTCGTCCCAGCACGACTGCTGGTAGTGCAGCGCCGACAGCGGCCACCAATGACTATCGCGCAGACGCTGCTCGGCAGCGCAGGCCTTGGCGTGGGCCGGATCATCGCTGACCAGCAGGCCCTGCTGCAGCAATGACAGCACCCGACCGCGCGCGTCCGCTGCTTCCGGCAACGGCTGCCACTGTTCGGCACTGCAGGCCAGCAACCAGGCACAGCTTTCCGCGTCGATCACCTGCACCGACGGCAGGTGCGCCGCACGCACCTGCAGGACCGGCTGCAGCTGCACGCCGGTACCACCAGCCAGCAGTTCCTGCAGGTTGAAGGACGGGCGTTCGACCGGCTCGACGAACAAGGTCCGGCAACGACGGAATCTCATCGCAATGGCATCCGAGGGCTGTTCGGGGCGCCGATCATAGCGTGGCGGGTGCACGTACCCATCAACTTCGCGGCGCCACCGCCGATAATTCCATTTTCCCATTCTGCTGGTGCTGATCCCATGTCTGCTTCCCCCCTTTCCGCCGACGTTGTCCAGCAGCTGCTGGAGCGCCTGGCCAGCGATGATGCCTTCCGGTCCGAGTTTGCCAAGGATCCCGGCCTGGCCCTGCTCGCACTGGGTGCGGACGAAGACACCGTACGTGCCTGCCGTGCATCACTGGCGTCCCTGGGCAGCAAGATGGAGTTCGCCCAGGCCGCATCACGCATGCGGACCCTGCTTGGGACACGCGCCGCCTTCAATGTGCCGTTCCTTTTCGAGGATGGCTTGCCTGGTCTCCAGCAGGAGTAACGATCAGGGTGCCGCTGCGTCCGGGCTGCTGTGAGAGGCCACGGGACTCTCCATCAATGCCAGCCGCTGCACGTCGTTCACGTTCAACGGCAGCAGTGCGTAGTCGCCGATGTTCTCTGCAAAGGCCAGGCCGGCATGGTGTTGAAGCCAGCGCAGCTGACGCTGCGCTGCATCGTGCTGACCTTGGGATCGCAGCAGATCCAACTGCAGCACGCGCCACTGGAACAAACTTGCCTGGCGCTGCTGCGCCAACAACTGCTGCGCACGCAGCGTTTCTCCAGCGTCCAGGGCCATGCGTGCCTGCAGCAGGTTCCACAGTTCGCGCAGGCGGGGATCGTCGTCGCGTTCGGGCAGCGCCTGCAGCGCGTCCCTTCGCTGCATGACCACCGTTGCCTGGCCGGCGCGCAGCGCATGGTAGGCAGCGGCAAGAGCGATGAATGCGTTGCGCCGTGCCGGTGCAGGCTGGCCACGATCGATCGCCGCGAGCGCGCGATCGAGCACCTGCTGGTACTCCTGCCCCGGCACGGAAACGCCTTGCCGTGCGCGCCAGGCCAGCGCCTGCAAAGCGAGGATGTCACACATCCCACCTGCGCTGGGGCACTGCGACGCAGCCTGCTGCATGTCGCCCGCAGCTTCAGCGCTGCGACCCTGCATGGTCAGCACGGCAGCCCGCTCCATGCGTGTCCCGGGGCCCAGTGGCCCCATCGCGGTGAACCCGGCGTTGGCCGCTTCGAAGTCGCCAGCCAATGCGGCAATCACCGGCTCCATGCCATCGCCGTTCCAACCCGGGTGCAGCCGCGCACCGCGCAGGGCTGCTTCCGCTGCGGAGGCTTCGCCACGGGCCAATTGGATGCGTGCAACAAACGCCAGCACCAATGCACGGCGCGAATGCTGGCGTCCCAGCAGCGGCTGCGTCGCGGCCAGTGCGCCATCGTAGTCACCCTGCGCGAACTGCACCATCGAGTAGTTCATCCAGCCGGCCGGGTCGTCCGGGTACAACTCGGTCAGCATGCGCCATTTATCAGCGATGCGTGCAGGCGGTGCCCCTTCGAAATCGGCCGCCCAGGCATCGAGATAGAGCTGGTCGCGCGCGGTCAGGTGCGTACGTTGGCTGACCGCCTTGCGGTACAGCGCCGCGGCCTGCTCCAGATTGCCCTTTGCGTGCTGGATGTTCATCTGCCCGACGTAGGCGAAGGCAAAGGCAGGATCCAGCCGGGTCGCCTGCTCGAAGAACATCAACGCATCGTCATAGCGCGCGGCAGCCGTTGCATCGACGCCCTTGGCATAGGCATGCAGTGCGTCCAGATTGGCGGTAGCCACGGTTGGCAGCGGCCGCTGGTCTGCGCCGACGTCACGAAGCGCTTCGCCAAGGTCGGTACGCAGCGCCGCAACCACGTGATCGGTCGAGGCGAGGATCGAATCCAGCCCGCGACCGTCGGCAAAGCGCGTGTAAACGGTCTGTCCGCTACGCGGATCCACGACTTCGACACTGACCCGTACTTTGCCATTGAGCTCCAGCACACTGGGGATCAGTACCGCACGAACTCCGTCACGCAGCGCGACCTCGATGGCCAGCCTGCGGTCCAGCCGCGCCTGCGGCGGCCGCTGCATCAGCTGCAGGGTGTCACGCACCTTCAGCTCGCTGAGGATGTTGACGAAACGCGACTGCCCCAGGCTGATGTACAGCGCCTGCTCCAGGCTGCTGTCCAACTGGGGATAAGCCGTGGCGTTGTGCACCGCCGCCACGATCACCCAGTCGCGTTCGGCGAAGGCGATGGCCGGTGCCGGCCGAAACAGCGTCCACAGCACTCCGCATAGCGCCAGCATGAGTGCCGCCTCGGTCACCAGCGCCGCTGGGCGACGCCACAGCGGCAGATCCCGCCACGCTTTTTCACCCGAGCGCGGGCGACGTAGCGGGGCGCTGCCACGCAATCCCACTTCGAATACTTCCTGGCGTTCGCCGATGCCCTTGAAGCGCCAGCAGCCGTGATCCTTCCAGCGCAGCTCGTCAGCCGCCCAGGGCAGTTCGCTGGCTGCCCGACGCGTCATCTGTTCGGCGGCCGCGGACAGCAGGACCTGTCCAGGCCACGCCAGCTGCATCAGGCGCGCAGCCATGGGCTTGGCCAGGCCTTCCACCTCCACCGGTTTTGCGCCGTGGGCAACGGCCTCGGCACTGTTGTTCCACAGCAGCACGTCACCCACGTGCAGGCCGGCGCGTGCACGCAGAACAACGCCACGTTCGCGCCCCAGTGCATCAACGGCGTTCTGGTAGGAAAGAGCAAAGCCAATGCCATCGATGGGACGTTCGAACAGGATGAACAATCCGTCAGACCGATCGATCAGCTGGCCGTTCCAGCGCTGCTGCAGGCCAAGCACCAGGCGGTCATGCTGCTGGAACAGCTCAGCGGCGGCAATGTCACCGATCCGCTCGACCAGCTGCAGCGAATCGCACAGATCGGTGAACAGCAGAGTCCGCACCTGCGAACTCTGCATCGGGAGAAAATCCGGAATGCCGTCCATTGCCACCTCTGCTGCTCATTGTCCGCTTTCGGAGTCGCCGCCCCAGCGCAGGCAGTTGCCACCATCGCGCTTGGCCTGGTACAGCGCGCGGTCCGCGTTGGCGTACCACTCGCTCCAGCCCGCCTCCGGCGCCAGCAGGCTGGCACCGATGCTGACCAGGCTGACGTGCGGCGTGCCATGACTGCGTTCGAGCAGGCCATGCACCGCGCTGAGGATGAACTCGGCCGCGTGCTGCACGATCTCATGGTTGCCACGGCGCAGGATCAGGCAGAACTCATCGCCGCCGAGGCGGCAGGCCAGGTCCTGCTCACCGGCCATCGAGCGCAGGATGTTGCCCATGCTCTGCAGTACACGGTCGCCGGCCTGGTGGCCGTGGCGATCATTGATCTGCTTGAAGCGGTCGCAGTCGATCAGCAGCAGTGCCTGCGGCAACCCTTCGCCATCGGCGCGGCATTCCTGCAGGTACAGGGTGAGGCCACGACGGTTGTGCAGCCCGGTCAGTTCATCGGTACGCACCAGTTCACGGGTGTGGGTCAACTGGTGGGTGGTGATGTACAGGTTGTCCAGCGCGGTTTCCAGATCGTGGTTGCGCCGGCGCAGCTGGCTGATCAGCGCCTGCTCGTTGGTCAGCACGCGCATGATCGTACGGCGCAGGAAGTAGGCGACCAGGCCGGGATCGGATTCCACCAGGCGATGGAAGTCGGCCGGGCCCAGCTCCAGTACTTCACAGTCGGCCAGCGCGCGTGCACTGGCGCTGCGCAGGTGATCGCCGACCAGCAGGCCAAGCTCACCGAAGAACTCATGCTGGCCGAGCGTCTTGATCACCAGGTCCTCGCCGAAGTCCAGTTCGATCTGGCCTTGGAGGATCACATACATCCGTTCGCCGCGATGGCCACGCTGGAACAACCATTGTCCGGCATGAAGCTTGCATGGACGGGCAAATCTGGCGAACAATGCGACCTCGGCAGCGGACAGCAGCGCGTGCACGATCTCGGCCATCGCCACCCGGGCGATACCTGACGTCACATCACTGTTCTCGGCCGCACCCCTGCCGGTCATTCCCTGCACCCGCCGCCAGCGTCCCCTGGTGAGCCGCGGAGCATAGCACCGCTTTAAAGTGTGCGCCCTATCTCATTTTGACCCGTCTGCCGATCTTGATTGATGTGAAGATCGGTGGTGGCCCGTTCTGGTCACGGGTGTCCGGGCAAAACCCCTGCTGGATCAATCCGATGCTGGGTTTCACAGGCTTTCGGCCAAGTTGCCGGCACGCGGGGTGCGCCTGATTGACGCTGGCTGCGCGCTGCTCCCTTGCATCGATACAACAACGCCGGCAGGTCCCCCGACCGGCCGGCGTTGTCTGGCCCTTCCCTGGCCACCCTGATCGGATTTCGCGGCTCCGGTAGTGCCGGCCGCTGGCCGGCTTCCCTGTGCTGCCCGAAGGATCGCGTGGTTGCCGGCCAGCGGCCGGCACTACCGCATCACGCCGCGCGTTCGCTGCGCCCGCCGTGGAACTGCTCTTCCTCGGTCGAACCGGTCAATGCGGTGGTCGACGACTGGCCCTGCTGGATCGCCTGGGTCACCGCATCGAAGTAGCCGGTGCCAACCTCACGCTGATGCTTGACCGCAGTGAAGCCGCGCTCTGCCGCCTCGAACTCGGCTTCCTGCAACTCGACGAACGCGCTCATCTGGCGGCGCGCATAGCCGTGGGCCAGGTTGAACATGCCGTAGTTCAGCGCGTGGAAACCGGCCAGGGTGATGAACTGGAACTTGTAGCCGTAGCTGCCCAGCTCGCGCTGGAACTTGGCGATGGTGGCGTCGTCCAGGTTCTTCTTCCAGTTGAAGCTGGGCGAGCAGTTGTAGGCCAGCAGCTTGCCCGGGAACTTCGCATGGATCGCCTCGGCGAACTTGCGCGCGAACTCCAGGTCCGGCTTGCCGGTCTCGCACCACACCAGGTCGGCGTAGGGCGCATAGGCCAGGCCACGGCTGATCGCCTGGTCCAGGCCGTTGCGGGTCTTGTAGAAGCCTTCCACGGTACGCTCGCCGGTGGCGAATGGCTTGTCGTTGCCATCGATGTCGCTGGTCAGCAGATCCGCGGCCTCGGCATCGGTACGTGCCACCAGCAGGGTCGGCACGCCCAGCACGTCGGCGGCCAGGCGCGCAGCGTTGAGCTTCTCGATCGCCTCGCGGGTCGGCACCAGCACCTTGCCGCCCATGTGGCCACACTTCTTCACCGAGGCCAGCTGGTCTTCGAAATGCACGCCAGCGGCGCCGGCTTCGATCATCGCCTTCATCAGTTCGAACGCGTTGAGCACGCCGCCGAAACCGGCTTCGGCATCGGCCACGATCGGCTGCAGGAAGTCGATGTCGTCCTTGCCTTCGGCGTGGTGCAGCTGGTCGGCGCGCAGCAGCGTGTTGTTGATGCGCTTGACCACCGCCGGCACCGAATCGGCCGGGTACAGCGACTGGTCCGGGTACATCTGCCCGGCCAGGTTGGCGTCGGCCGCCACCTGCCAGCCGGACAGGTAGATCGCCTTCAGCCCGGCCTTGACCTGCTGCATGGCCTGGTTGCCGGTCAATGCACCGAGCGCGTTGACGAACTCGCGCTCATGCAGCGATGCCCATAGCTTCTCTGCGCCCAGGCGGGCCAGCGAATGCTCGATGTGGACGGTGCCGCGCAGGCGCACCACGTCAGCGGCGCTGTAGTTGCGCTGGATGCCTTCCCAACGCGGGTTGGTATCCCAGTCGTGCTGGATCTGTTCGGCAGTGGGCAGCTTGCTCATGTCTTTCTCCAGTTCGGTTCGTGCGTGCAGCGGGGAGGGAAACGGCGGTAGACGCGGGCGGCAGTCAATCGATGCGCGCGTAGGCCGGCAGGGTCAGGAAATCGGTCAGTTCGTCGCTGCGGCTCAGTTCGCCGAGCAGGGCGATGGCCTCGCCGATGCGTGCGCCACCGGGCAGCGCGGTGGTGTCACCCAGCCGTGCCGGCAGCTGCGCCAGCGTGGCATCCAGCAGTGCCAGGTCGATGGCGGTGCCGTCGTCCAGCTGCTGGCCCGGCGTATGCAGCCACTGCCACAGCTGGCTGCGGCTGATCTCGGCGGTGGCCGCATCCTCCATCAGGTGGTGGATCGGCACGCAGCCGTTGCCATCCAGCCAAGCGGCCAGGTAGCGCACGCAGACTTCCACGTTGCCTTCGAAACCGGCGCGGGTGATGGTGCCCGGCGGCCGTGCGATCAGTTCGTCGCGGCCGACGCGCACGTCCTGGCGCAGCACGCTGTGCTGGTTCGCACCGGGCATGTGTTCGTCGAAGATCGCCATCGCCACCGGAATCAGCGCCGGGTGCGCAACCCAGGTGCCGTCATGGCCGGCGGTGACTTCGCGCAGCTTGTCGGCGCGCACGCGGGCCATCGCCTGTTCGTTGGCGGCGGCATCGTTGTTGATCGGAATCTGCGCGGCCATGCCGCCCATCGCATGCGCACCGCGGCGGTGGCAGGTCTGGATCAGCAGTTCCGAATAGGCCTTCAGGAACGGCTGGGTCATGGTCACCTGGCCGCGTTCGGGCAGCACGCGGTCGGCGTGGCGGCGGAAGGTCTTCAGGTACGAGAAGATGTAGTCCCAGCGCCCGCAGTTCAGGCCGACGATGCGGTCACGCAGCGCGTGCAGGATCTCGTCCATCTCGAACACCGCCGGCAGCGTTTCGATCAGCACCGTCACCTTGATCTGGCCATGCGGCAGGCCGAGCATGCCTTCGATGTGCGACAGCGCGGTCTCCCACAGCGCCGCCTCTTCCATGCTCTGCAGCTTGGGCAGGTAGAAGTACGGGCCGCGGTCCTTCGCCTGCAGGGTGCGGGCGTTGTGGAAGGCGAACACCGCCGCGTCGAACAGGCCACCGGCGATGAACTGGCCATCGATGCGCACGTGCTTCTCGTCCAGGTGCCAGCCGCGCGGGCGCACGATCAGCACCGCCTGTTCGTCGAACGGGCGCAAGGTGTAGTGCTTGCCGGCCTTCCCGTTGGATGCCGGTGCGGTGTACTCGAGATCGCCACGCACCGCGGCGGCCAGCGACTGCTGCCCGGCCAGCAGGTTGCGCCAGGTCGGCGAGGTCGAATCCTCGAAGTCGGCCATGAACACCTTGGCGCCGGAGTTCAGCGCGTTGATGACCATCTTCGGGTCGGTCGGGCCGGTGATCTCGACGCGGCGGTCCTGCAGCGCGGCCGGCAGCGGGGCAACGCGCCAGTCGCCGTTGCGGATCGCGGTGGTGTCTTCGCGGAAGTCCGGCAGGCCGCCCTGATCGAAGAACGCCTGGCGCTCGCGGCGGGCCTGCAGCCGTGCCTGCCGGCCCGGTTCCACCGCACGGTGCACCGACACCAGCAGGGCCAGCAGCGGCGCCGGCAGCACGGTGTCCTGGCCGGCCACGCGGGTCGCCAGGGCGATGCCGGGGGTAGCCTTGCTGGCAGGGGTGGGAACAGCGGAAGCGACGGCGGACATGGGGCGACTCCAGCGGTGGGGGAACGACTCCACGGTGCCGCTGGTACGGAGTATTTGGCAAAACAGTTTTTGCAATGCTTTACATAAATTGTGCTAATACTTGTGACGCCATGACCACGCGCCCCTCGCCAAGTCCGCGTTTTTCCTACAAATCCGACCGGTTGAAGCCGCTGCGCGCGTTCTGCCAGACCGTGCGCCTGGGCTCGGTCTCACGGGCGGCTGAGGCGCTTTTCGTCAGCCAGCCGGCCATCAGCCTGCAGCTGCAGGCGCTGGAGCGTGAGCTGGGGGTACCGTTGTTCGAGCGCAGCGGGCGCCGCCTGGTGCCCAGCCGCGAGGGCCAGCTGCTGTACGAGATGGCACAGCCGCTGGTGGAGAACCTGGATGGGCTGGAGGCGCGTTTCCGCGACAAGGTGCGCGGCCTGGACGCGGGCGAGCTGAACATCGCCGCCAACAGCTCGACCATCCTGTACTTGCTGCCGAAGATCGTCGAACGCTTCCGCCTGCATCATCCGGATGTGCGCCTGACCCTGCACAACGCGATCAGTGCCGATGGCACCGACCTGCTGCGCGAGGATGCCGCCGACCTGGCGATCGGCTCGATGACTGATGTGCCGGCCGATCTCAGCTACGCACCGGCCTACCGTTTCGAGCAGGTGCTGATCGCGCCGCACGACCATCCGCTGGCCAGCGGTGGCGAGCTGGAACTGGCCGACATCGCGCGTTTTCCGCTGGTGCTGCCACCGAAGCGGCAGATCACCTACCGCCTGGTCGACCAGGTATTCCAGCGCCACCGCATCGCCTACACCGTGGCGCTGGAGGTGGGCGGCTGGGAGGTGATCAAGCAGTACGTGGCGATGGGCATGGGCATTTCCATCGTGCCGGCGCTGTGCCTGAACGAGGCCGACCGCGAGCGGCTGGCGGCGCGGTCGATGAAGCGCTGGTTCCCGGAACGCAGCTACGGGGTGATCGTGCGCCGGGGCAAGGCGTTGTCGGCGCAGGCACGGGCGTTCATCGAGCTGATCCAGCCGGAGCTGTTCAGTCCGCGCGATTACGACCAGAGCGGGCATTCCGAGCGGTGAGGGTGTGCGGCAGGGCTGCGCCCTGCACCTGCCGAAGCCGAAGCCACGTCAACGTCAACTTCAAAAGCCGGGCTCCCGTGGGATGGCGGGGTGGGCCCGGTTGCGGGGGACGCCGTAAACCCGTCCATGAAGTGACCCCCGGGAGTTGGACGCTAGATCCAACCCCGAGGGATACATGAACAAATACGACGCGCGTTTCAAACTGCAGGTCGCCAAAGAGGCCTGCAAGACCTCCACATCGGTCAAAGCCATTGCCCGTCGCCACGGCCTGGAGTTCTCCACGGTCAGGCGCTGGGTGGCGACCTATCGGCTGCATGGTTGGCGGGGATTTCATCGCCAGGCCCGGTCCTATGACCTCCCGTTCAAGCTGGCTGTCCTGGAGAAGATGAGCCAGGACGGCCTGTCCGGGCGCGAGGCCACCACCTACTTTCAAATTGGCGATGCCGGCGCGGTGGGGCGATGGCGGCGCCTGTATGCTCAAGGCGGTGCCCAAGCGTTGGCACCCCCTCCGCCGCCGCCCCGAAAGCCGATGAAGAAGACCCGTTCGTCCAAGCCGCCTGAAGATATGAGCCGCGATGAGCTGCTCAAGGAAGTCGCCTATCTGCGTGCGGAGACCGACTACCTAAAAAAACTCGATGCCTTGATCCGGGAAGAGCAGGCGGCGCAGGACGCAAAGCGCAAGCCGTCCAAGGATTGAGGCAGGTTCATACGCTGTCGCTTCTGCTCGAAGCAGCTGAGCTGTCACGCAGTACGTTCTATTACCAGAACCATGTCCTGGCCCATCCGGATCAGGATGAGGCAGCCCTGTGCGAGCGCATCCGTGCAATCTACGATCAAAGCCAAGGGCGCTATGGCTATCGCACGGTGACGCTGGAATTAGCCAATCAGGGCCATCGGACCAATCACAAGCGGGTTCAGCGCCTGATGGGGGAGATGGGGCTGAAATCGCGGGTGCGTGTGAAGCGCTACCAGGCCTTCAAGGGGGCGGCCAATGTTGTGGTTGGCAATGACCTCAATCGCCAGTTCCATGCAGAGCGGCCCAACCAGAAGTGGGTGACTGACGTGACCGAGTTCAAGGTGCAGGGTATGAAGCTGTACCTGTCGCCGATCATGGACCTCTACAACGGCGAAATCGTGGCTTATCAGATCAAGCGTCGGCCCGTATTTGATCTGGTGGGTCAAATGCTGGAGGAGGCCATCAAGAAGCTTTCCCCGGATGAGCGCCCCATGATCCACTCCGACCAGGGCTGGCAGTACCAGCATGAAAACTACCGGCACATGCTGGAAAAGCACTCGTTGAAGCAAAGCATGTCCCGGCGCGGCAACTGCCTGGACAATGCGGCGATGGAGAGCTTCTTTGGAACGCTGAAGTCGGAGTTCTTCTACCTGAACAGCTTTGACAGCCTCGAGAGTCTGGAGGCTGGGCTGGTGGAATACATCCAGTACTACAACGAAGAACGCATCAAACTGAAACTGAAAGGTCTGAGCCCGGTAAAGTACCGGGAGCAGGCCCAATCGGCCGCCTGACCCCGTCCAAGTCTCGGGGGTCACTTCACCATGGGGGCTTGGTCGCGGCATCCATGCCGCTCACACCCCCGCAACCGGGCCCACCCCGCCTTCGACAGTTTCCCGCTGCTGTTGGTGCCAGCTGCTGTTGGTGGGTGCCGACCGTTGGTCGGCACGGGGTCGGATCCCGTTGCTGCGCAACGGGCTCTGACCCCATCTCTGATTCATTTCCGGCTGACGATGAATAAACTGACGCCATGTCCATCGAACTCCGCCATCTTCGTTACTTCCTTGCCGTCGCCGATACGCTGCACTTCGGCCAGGCGGCGGAGCGGCTGGGCATGTCGCAGCCGCCGCTCAGCCAGCAGATCCGCCAGCTGGAAGACCTGATCGGTGCGCGCCTGTTCGTGCGCAGCCATCGTCGTGTGCAGCTGACGCCTGCGGGCGAGCTGCTGCAGGAACGTGCGCGCGCCATCGTGCAGCAGGTGGAAACGGCGGTGGACGAAGTCCAGCGCGCGCAGCGCGGCGAGCAGGGCGAGCTGCGTATCGGCCTGACCCGGGCCACGCCACTGTCGCCGCAGATTCCGCGCTCGATCCTGCAGTACCGCCAACGCTATCCGCAGGTGCGGCTGCAGCTGAGCGAGATGAACACCCTGCAGCAGATCGATGCGCTGCTCGACGGTTCACTGGACGTGGGCATCATCCGCAAGCGCGCATTGCCGCCGGAGCTGGTGGCGCACAGCCTGTTCGTCGATCCACTGGCGTTGATCGTGCATGCCGACCACCCTGCCCTGCGCAGGCTCTCGGCGCAGGGCACGCTGTCGCTGCACGACTTCGCGCAGGAACCGTTCGTGGCATTCCGCCGCAGCGCCGGTGCAGGCATCCATGACCACATGATCGCGCTGTGCGCGGCCGCCGGGTTCACCCCGCGCATCGTGCAGGAGGCCGGTGAGGCCTCGACCCTGATCAGTCTGGCCGCTGCCGGTCTGGGTGCGGCGATCCTGCCGTCGTCATGCGATCACATCCGGGTGGAAGGCGCGCGCTTCGTGGCGCTGGCCGATGCCGGTGCGCATTCGGAGGTGCAGCTGGCGTGGCACCGCGAGGGCGTGACACCGTTGATCCGCAATTTCGCCGGGCTGCTGCGTGAGGCGTTCGCCGAAGGGTAAGCGTGCAATCCACCCGGTAGTGGCCAACCTTGGTTGGCCCACGGCCACAGCGCCGACCAAGGTCGGCATCTACCAGAGCAGGATCACGCCGTCACCGGCTGCGGGGCGCGCTGCTGCAGCGCCCAGACAATGCCACCGCCGATCAGGGTCAGCACGGCGGCGAACAGGCACACGCCCAGCCAATCCCACGCTGCATAGGCCAGGCCGCCTACACCACCGAGCACGCTCGAACCCAGGTAGTAGGCGAACAGGTACAGCGCCGACGCTTCGGCGCGCATCGCGCCAGCGCGGCTGCCGACCCAGCTGCTGGCCACCGAGTGACCGCCGAAGAAGCCGAACGTCACCAGCGCGATACCGAGTGCCATCGTGCTCAGCCACGGCATCGCCAACAGCACGATGCCGGCACCAATCAGTGCGAACGAGATCGACAGGATGCGACCGCGCCCGTAGCGCGTGGCCTGCTGGCCCATCCACGCCGAACTGAAGGTACCAACCAGGTATACGCTGAAGATCAGCCCCACCACGGTCTGGCTGAGGTGGTACGGCGGCGCCAGCAGGTGATAGCCGAGATAGTTGTAGAGGGTGACGAACACGCCCATCAGCACGAACGAGGTAGCGAACAGCCACGGCAGGCCCGGGTCGGCGAACAGCGTGCGCCAGCGCGACGGCAATTGGCGCAGGCCATCGCGGCGCGGGTGGAAGTGGCGCGACGGCGGCAGCTGCAGCCAGAGCAGGACGGTACTGGCGATGGCGATGATCGAGACGACGCCGATGCCCCAGCGCCAGCCCCAGTGGTCGGCGATGATGCCGGCCAGCAGGCGCCCGCTCATGCCACCGATGGCGTTGCCGCCGATGTACAGGCCCATCGCCAGGCCCAGCGCGCGGCTGTCCATTTCCTCGACCAGGTACGTCATCGCCACTGCCGGCACGCCGCTCAACGCCAGGCCGAGCAGCGTGCGCAGCACCAGCAGCGTGGTCCAGTCATCCACCAGCGCGGTGCACAGCGACAGCGTGGCCGAGGCCAACAGCGCGACGATCATCAAAGGACGGCGGCCGACCGCATCGGACAGCAGGCCTGCCAGCAACATCGCCACCGCCAGCGTGCCGGTGGTCAACGACAGCGACATCGCGCTGCCGGCGGCGGACACGCCGAAGTGGCGGCTGAACTCCGGCAGCAGCGGCTGCACGGTGTACAGCAGGCCGAAGGTGGAAAAACCGGCCAGGAACAGCGCCAGCGCGGTGCGGCGGAAGGCCGGCGTGCCCTGCTGGATGCGGGTCTCGGCGATGGGATCGACAGTGGGGGGGCGGCGTTCGACGGCCGCCGCGGTTTCGCCAGTCATGGGATCGATGGGCCGGTGGGGCGGCCAAGCGTGGGAGGGAACGGGCCTCAGACTAGGCCCGTCGATCCAGTCGATCCATAACCTGATAGGCCAGGATTGATACATAAGAAGTATCAATTCAGCTTACAGACGCTGCCACTCGAAACCGTCGCCCCGGCGGTAGTACACCGCCACGGCGCGGCCGTAGAGCTTGTCGGCGTCAACGAAGCCGAAGAAGCGACCGTCGAAGCTGTTGCCGCGGTGGTCACCCAGCACCAGTACCTTGCCGTCCGGCACCACCAGGTCAGCGATGTCCGGGCCGCCGCCCATGTCCAGGTCGAGGCTGGCATGGTGCTCGCCGAAGGCTTCCACGTCCTGCAGGTCGGCGATCTGCAGCGGCTGGCCGTTGATGCTCAGATGGCCTCCGCGCAGCTGTACATGATCACCGGCCACTGCAGCCACGCGCTTGATCAGGCGGGTGCCGTCGGCCGGTGAATCGAACACCGCCACTTCACCGCGCTGCGGAACGCCGGTCGACATCAGTTCCTTGCCGGTGAACGGCAGGCGCAGGCCATAGGCGCGCATGTCCACCACCACCCGATCGCCGGGCTGCAGGGTCGGCTGCATCGAGCCGCTGGGCACCACGTAGTGGTTGGCGAGGGTATCGCGGGCGGCGGCGAGCAGGCCGAGCATCACCAGCAGCGGCAATGCTTCCTTCTTCAGCCAGGCCAGCGCGCGTTCGGAAAAGGGAGGGCGGGCAACAGCATCCATGACAGGCTCCGGGTAGGTGATAGCGGTATCAGACCACATGCGGGCGCAGGAGGTTCCCGCGCCTGGAACCTGTAGAGCCGAGCCCATGCTCGGCTTGCTCTTGTAGCGTCGAGCTTGCTCGACTGAGGCGCAGAGCAGTCGAGCAAGCTCGACTCTACGGAACGGCAGCCGAGCATGGGCTCGGCTCTACAAAACGGGTTACGCAGGTTTTACGCCCCGGCCCGGCAGCGGGCATCGCACCTTTACGGGCAGCACGCGCATCGTGTGCCCACCGCGCCACAGGGCGCATTCCGCAAGGTGTTGTATGACCCTCCTGGTGATCCGCCACGCGTCTTCGTCGGCGCCGCGCCCGCAGCTGCCGGCGCAGCTGGCCGGCCATCGCGTGCTGTGCAGCGACTGCGCCAGCCTGTCCGAGGTACGCCAGTGCCTGTGCCAGCCGCAGGCGCGCTCGGCCGACTGGGTACTGCTGGATGTCGGCGCCGCCGACGAGACGCAATGGCAGGCCGAAGGTGACGCGCTGCAGGCGGCGCTGGAACGGCTGCCGGCGCAGTACATCGAGCTGCAGGCCCCCAGCGAACCCGGCCTGGATTCGCGCCTGCGCCTGCAGCATGGTCCTGCCGCGGTAGTGGTCGACCAGCGCAGCCAGCAGGCCGGTTACCCGTTGTCGCTGGCCATTGTCGGCCGCCGCCTGGCACAGGAGGGCTGAGCCATGTCGATCTTCATCATCCGTGGCCCGGAAGCAGCCGGTGCATTGATCCGCACAGCGATGCCGCTGCCGGCGCCGGTACTGAAATCGCTGGTGCACCGCGCGATCGACGCCGGTACTAGTGTGGCGATCCGTGCCTGCGGTTCGGAACAGGAACTGCTGGACGCGCTGCGCGTGGCCGACCACAGCCGCGGTGAGGTGACCCTGCTTGACCCGGGTGCGTGTGCCAACAGCCTGCGCCTGCAGCGGCTGCTGCCGTACCTGCACAACGCCTATGTGGAAGTGCATGACGACGGCGCAGTGGCCGAGCCGTGCCTGCCGGCCGGCGTCGGCCAGCGGCTGGGCATCGCTGCTGGGTATGGCGCGCAGAGTTATGTGCTGGCGCTGGATATCGCGCTGGATCACCTGGGCCTGGCCGAGCAGGCGAACCGGGTGCACGTGGGCACGTAAGCCGCTTGTGTAGAGTCGAGCTTGCTCGACTGGCTTTTCGTGGAAAGACCGTCGAGCAAGCTCGACGCTACACAAAGAAAAACGGCGGGGTTGCCCCCGCCGTTTTCGCTTTCTTATTTCAGCCCGCGGAACTTCAGCAGCGGTTCCACCGACGGGTCCTTGCCGCGGAAATCGCGGTACAGGGTCGACAGCTCCACGCTGTTGCCGCGCGAGAGGATCTTGTCGCGGAACTCCTGGCCATTGGCCGCGGTCAGGCCACCGTGTTCGGTGAACCACTGGTAGGCATCATGGTCCAGCACTTCGGCCCAGAAGTAGGCGTAGTAACCGGCCGAGTAACCACCACCCCAGATGTGGTCGAAGTAGGTGGTGCGGTAACGCGGCGGCACCTGCGGCAGGTCGACCTTGAACTTCTTCAGCGCACTGGCTTCAAAGGCGCCGACATCCTGCAGCGGCGCATCGGCCTTCTGCGTATGCCAGGCCAGGTCCAGCAGCGCGGCCGACAGGTACTCGGTGGTCGCATAGCCCTGGTTGAAGCTGCGTGCCTTGAGGATCTTGTCGACCAGTTCCTGCGGCATCGCCTCGCCGGTCTTGTAGTGCTTGGCGTAGTTGGCGAACACCTTCGGATCCAGCGCCCAGTGCTCGTTGAACTGCGACGGGAACTCGACGAAATCACGCGAGGTGGCGGTGCCGGCGATCGACGGGTACTTCACGTTCGAGAACATGCCATGCAGTGCGTGGCCGAACTCATGGAACATGGTGGTGACGTCGTCGAAGCTGATCAGCGCAGGCTGGCCGGCGGCCGGCTTGGTGAAGTTGCAGACGTTGTAGACCACCGGCTTGGCACCGGTCAGGCCGTCCTGTTCGACGAACACGTCCATCCACGCGCCGCCGGACTTGCTGTCACGCTTGAAGTAGTCGGTATAGAACAGGGCCAGCGAGGTGCCGTCCTTGTCGAACACTTCGTACACCTTCATGTCCGGGTTGTAGGTCGGAATGTCGGTACGCGGCTTGAAGGTGATGCCGTACAGCTGGGTGGCAGCGTAGAAGACGCCGTTCTGCAGCACGTTGTCCAGTTCGAAGTACGGCTTGATCTGCGACTCGTCCAGATCGTACTTGGCCTTGCGCACCTGCTCGGCGTAGAAGTCCCAGTCCGAAGCAGCGACCTGGAAACCACCCTTCTGCGCGTCGATCACCTTCTGGATCTCGCCGGCTTCGGCACGCGCCTTGGCAGTGGCGGCCGGCACGGTGTCGGTCAGCAGCTTGAGCGCGGCAGCCGGGGTCTTGGCCATCTGGTCGCCCAGCTGGTAGTCGGCGAAGGTGTCAAAGCCGAGCAGCTTGGCCTTCTGCGCACGCAGCTGGGCCAGGCGCTGCACGGTCTGCCGGGTGTCGTTGGCATCGCCACGCTCGGCGCGGGTTTCCGAAGCCTTCAGCACGGCGGCACGCTGGTCGTGGTCGCTCAGCGAGCCGAGCACCGGCTGCTGGGTGGTGTTCTGCAGCGGCAGCAGGAATTTGCCATCCAGCTTGCGATCCTTGGCGGCAGACGCAGCGTTGTTGATCGCATTGTCGTCCAGGCCAGCCAGCTTGGCCTTGTCATCGACAACGACGGCAGCAGCGGCGGTGGCGGCCACCAGGCGGGTGTGGAACTGGGTGGAGAGAGTGGTCTCTTCCACGTTGAGCTTGCGCAGGGTGGCCTTGTCGGCGTCGGACAGCTGCGCACCGGCGCGCACCAGACCGTCGTAGTAGTGCTCGACCAGGCGCTTCTGCACCGGGTCCAGCTCCAGCGTGTCACGCTGGTCGTACAGCGACTTCACGCGCGCGAACAGCTTCGGATCGAGGTTGATCTCGTCCTGGTGCGCGGCCAGCTTCGGCGCCACGTCTTCCTGGATCTTCTGGCGCGCATCGTTGGTATCGGCCTGGACCAGGCCGAAGAAGATGCGCGACACGCGGTTCAGCGTCTCGCCGCTGCGCTCCATCGCCACGATGGTGTTGTCGAAGGTGGCCGGCTCGCTGCTGTCAGCGATCTTGCGCACGTCGGCCAGGTGCTGGCGCATGCCTTCCTCGAACGCCGGCAGGTAGTCGCTGTCCTTGATCTTGTCGAACTGCGGCGCCTGGAACGGCAGCGTGCTGGCGCTCAGCAGCGGATTGGTGGAGGCTTCGGCCGGCTGCTGGGCCGGGGCTTTCTGGGCATCGGACACGGGGGTGGACTCCTTGCCGGAACAGGCCGCCAGCGCCAGGCTGATGGCGGCGGCCAGGACTACGGTACGCGACATGTAAAACACTCCTTGGGCAGACGGTACGGGATACCAGCCCTCCACCCTACTCCTGTCGCGCTCGCCCGGCATGTGCCGGACGTGGCGTCTATGCGGCGGCCTGCGGCCGGCTCAGACCGTACCGCGGGTCTTGCCGATCCAGGGCCGGTAGAACTCGCGGATGGCGGCCATGTCGGCGGCGTCATCGCCGGTCGGCGTGAACAGCGGGCCGATGCCGATGGTCTTTTCCGGGTAATGGAAATACGCGGCCAGGATCGGCACGTCGGCCATCCGCGCGATCTTCAGGAAGCCGGCCTTCCAGTCCTTCACGGCCTTGCGGGTGCCCTCGGGCGTGATGGCGAACCACATCTTCTCGTTGTTGCGCAGCAGGTCCACGGCCTGGCCGACGGTGCCCTGCGGCGAGCTGCGGTCCAGCGGGATCACGCCCAGCTTGTGCAGCAGCGGGCCGAGCGGCCACCAGAACAGCGATGCTTTGCCCAGCACCTTCACCTTCATGCCCAGCGCGATCTTCGCGGCCATGCCCCACAGGCCGTCCCAGTTGGACGAATGCGGGGCGATGATGAAGACCAGCCTGGGGATGTCAGGCAGGGTACCGGTCACCTTCCAGCCGCCCATGCGCAGGGTGCAGCGCGCCAGCCAGCGCAGGAAGGCGTTGGGTTTGACCTGCGGCATCTGCGGCGGCACGGCCGGCAGCAACGAAGTCGGGTTGTTCAAGCAATCACTCCCAGTCACGTGATGAGCGCCCGCGCTTGATCTGCGCGCGCCCGCGTTTGGCGTCCAGACGACGCAGTTTCGACCCGAGGGTTGGCTTGGTGGCCTTGCGCGGCTTGGGCACGCTCAGCCCGGCCTGGATGAAGGCCGCCAGCCGATCGCGCGCATCCTCGCGATTGCGATCCTGGGTCCGGAAACGTTGCGCGTCGATGACCAGCACGCCTTCGCCGGTCATGCGCCGGTCACGCCGCGCCAGCAGGCGCGCGCGCAACGGTTCGGGCAACGAGGGCGAGTTGGCCACATCGAAACGTAGTTCCACCGCGGTGGAGACCTTGTTGACGTTCTGGCCACCGGCGCCACTGGCACGCACGAACCGCTCGACGATCTCGCCGTCGGGGATTTCAAGCTGCGCGCTGATGGTGACCGGTCCACTGCCCATCCGCGCATTGTAGCGGCAGCCACGCACCGGAGTGCGGCATCGCGCCCCGTATGCCGCCGATCAGGTACCGAACACGCCGCCTTCGCCTTGGCTGCGGGTATGCTGGCCGTCCCATGTACTGCAGGAAGCCCCGCATGACCCGCACCGCACCCGCCCTGCCGTCCCTGCTGCGCCGCGCCGCCCTGCTGCTGGCGCTGGCCGTGGCCAGCGTTCCGGCCCTGGCCGCGCCGCCGACCGATGGCGACATCAACCGCCTGCTGTCGGCGTCACGCGCGCAGAGCATGATCGACACCATGCTGCCGCAGATCGAGGCGATGCAGCAGCAGCAGTTCCAGCAGGTAGCCGCACAGCGCCAGCTCAATGCCCAGCAGCAGGAACAGCTGAAGCGGATCCAGGCGCGGACCAGCCAGACCCTGCGCCAGGCCCTGTCCTGGCAGCAGCTGCGGCCGATGTACGTGGACCTGTACAAAAAGACCTTCAGCAAGGAAGACGTGCTGGCGATGGCCGAGTTCTACGAGAGCGCGGCCGGCCAGAGCCTGCTGGACAAGACCCCGGCGCTGATGCAGAACGTGATGGTCGCGATCCAGGCGCGCATGCAGCCGCTGTTTGCGGACCTGCAGAAGGATCTGGAAGCGATCGTCAACGAGCCGGAAAAGAAATGAGGTAGTGCCGGCCGCTGGCCGGCTCCCCATTACATCTGGAATCGCGCAGATGCCGGCCAGCGGCCGGCACTACCGTCAATCGGTATCCACCTGCCAGCCGAACAGGTCCAGCGCCTTCTGGAACCCGCCGTCCAACGGCGCACGCACGTCCACCGTGCCACCGTCCGGATGCGGGAAGCGCAGGCGCTCGGCGTGCAGCAGCATGCGGTGCACGCCCTGCATGCGGAAGATGCGGTTGTGGCGGCCATCGCCGTGGCTGGTGTCGCCGATCATGTGATGCGAGAGGTGCTTGAGGTGCCGGCGGATCTGCCGGAAGCGTCCGGTCTGCGGCTGGCAGCGCAGCAGTGCGTAGCGCGAGCTGGTGAATTCACCGACCGGCACCGACAGCTCGCCGGTGGCCAGGCGCTGGAAGTCGGTGATCGCCGGCTTTTTCACCGGCTTGCCCGGGCCGCCGTCCAGATCATGATCGACCTGCCAGGCGAGCTCGGCCGGCCAGCCCCGGCAGACCGTCAGATAGTCCTTCAGCACTTCGCCGCCCATCAGTGCCTTGCCCAGCGCGCTGGCGGTGTCGCGGTCGAAGGCCAGCAGCAGGCAGCCACTGGTGGCCCGGTCCAGGCGATGCACGAGGAAGATCGGGCGGCCCAGCTGCTCGCGCAGGCGGTCGGCCAGGAAGTCGTCTTCGCCACGGGCCAGCTTGCTGTCGTGGACCATCAGCCCGGCAGGCTTGTTGACCACGGCCAGGCGCTCATCTAGGTGCAGCAGCTGCAGGGGCGCGGTGTCAGTCTCGACCGCGGCGAGGGTATCGGGTTCGGTGCTCACGGCAGGATTATCGGGGCTGGGCATTGAATGGGGTAGAGCCGGCCGCTGGCCGGCTGTCTCCGGGCAGTCGGATGGCTGCTGCTGCCGACCAGCGGCCGGCAACAGCGTGCCAACCAAGATTGGCACCTACCTGTAGAGCGGTCAGGCGCTGCGCACGGCCAGCAGCTCGCCGTTGCCCACCGGCACCAGGCTGGTGCTGAAGTCCGGATCAGCGTCCAGCAGCACGCGCAGCGGTTGCATCTCTTCCGCATGCGAGGTGGCGTTGTCCACCACCAGCAGGCCACCCGGGCGCAGCACACGACGCAGCTGCGGCCACCAGCCGGCGTACTGCCCGCGGTCCGAATCGAGGAACAGCAGGTCGATGCAGGCATCGGCGGCCTGCGCCAGCCAGAGCCCGGCATCGTCGTGGACCAGCGTGATGCGATCGGCCAGGCCACTGCGCGCGAAGGTGTCACGTGCCATCGCCACCTTGTCCTCGGCGTACTCCAGCGTGGTCACGTGGCCGTCGATGGCGGCGGTTGCCTCGGCCAGCCACAGCGTGGAATAGCCGTTGGACGTACCGATTTCCAGCACCCGGCGAGTGTTGCCGAAGCGCACCAGCACCGACAGGAATTCACCGGTGTCGGGCGTGATGTTGAGCATGCGTCGGCCGCGCTCGCTTTCGCGTGCGTCGTTGTCGGCGCCGAAGCGGATCAGTTCGTCCTTGAGTGCCTGCAGCATGGGGCCTACTTCCACCACGCGCGCAGCAGCGCCACTGCGCCGACCGCACCGGACAGCCAGCTCCACGCCGGCACGTCGCCCCAGTACCAGCCCGGCGGCTGCAGCACATACATCAGTGCAGCGATGGCCAGCAGGCCGACGCCGGTGATCGCGCCGACCGCATGCTTCTGCAGGCGCTGCACGCTGGCATCCAGTGCGGCCAGGTCGCGCGAGCGCATCGCCAGTTCATGGCGGCCTTCCACCTGCTGGGTCAGCCAGGCGTGCACCAGGCGCGGCATGTCCGGTGCGTGGGTCATGATCTCCGGCAGGCGCTTGCCGATCTCGCGCACCACCCGCCGCGGGCTGTAGCGCTCGCGCAGGATCTTCGCGAGCACCGGCTTGGCCACCGCCCAGATGTCGATCTGCGGATCCAGCTGGCGGCCGACACCTTCGATGTTCAGCAGGGTCTTCTGCAGCAGGATCAGCTGCGGCTGCAGGGTCAGCTGGTAGCGCTGCGCCACGCGGAACAGCTTCATCAGCACTTCGGCCAACGAGATCTGCGACAGCGGACGGGTGAAGTACGGCTCGCACACCGAACGCACGGCTGCTTCCAGATCATCGATGCGCACGTTGTCCGGCATCCAGCGCGCCTGCACGTGCAGTTCGGCGATGCGGCGGTAATCGCGGTTGAAGATGGCCATGAAGTTCTCGGCCAGGTAGTACTGATCTTCCTGCGAGAGCTGGCCCATGATGCCGAAGTCCAGCGCGATGAAACGCGGATTGGCACGGCGCGACGGATCGGTGTCGACCCAGATGTTGCCGGCGTGGGCATCGGCGTGGAAGAAGTTGTCGCGGAACACCTGGGTGTAGAACACCCGCACACCCTTGGCGGCCAGCGCCTTGCGGTCGATGCCGGCCTTGTCCAGCGCGGCGATGTCGTCGGACGGAATGCCCCACACGCGCTCCAGGGTCAGCGCGCGCTCGGCGGTGTGGCTCCAGATCACTTCCGGCACGTACAGGTCATCGCTGTTCTCCCAGAAGCGACGCAGCACGCTGGCATTGGCGCCTTCGCGCTGCAGGTCCAGCTCGGCGGCCAGGGTGTTCTCGACTTCGGCCACCACTTCGCGCGGGCGGATCTTGTCGGCACGCGGGTGGGTGCGCTCGACCAGGGCGGCCAGCGAGTTGAGCAACGCGATGTCGGCGTCGATCTGCTTCTCGATGCCCGGGCGCAGCACCTTGACCACCACCTGGCGGCCATCGGCCAGCGTGGCCGCATGCACCTGCGCGATCGAGGCCGAGGCCAGCGGTTCGGTATCGAAGCTGGCGAACGCCTCGCTGACCGGCAGGCCGAGTGCTTCCTCGACGATGCGGCGCGCGGTATCACCATCGAACGGCTTGACCCGGTCCTGCAGCAGGGTCAGTTCGTTGGCCACGTCCGGCGGCACCAGGTCGCGGCGGGTGGACAGGATCTGGCCGAACTTGACGAAGATCGGGCCGAGATCCTGCAGCGCCAGGCGCAGGCGCGCACCGCGCGACTGTGCGGCGATGTCGGCCGACGCACGCGGTACGAACGGTTTGGCCAGGCGCAGCCAGCGCTCGGCCGGCGTGCCCTGCAGCAGGTCGTCGAGGCGGTAGCGCAGGATCACCCGGCCGATGCGGCTTGCCCGCAGCACGGCCTTCATGCGGCACCCCGCAGGCGCTGCACGCGCGCGCCGAGACGTTCGACGTCGTCACGCAGCACGTCCACGTCATCGTGGAAGGCATCCAGTTCGGCGCGCGGCACCACGTCGCGCGATTCCTCGGTGATGAATTCGGCGGCGCTGTGGGCCAGGTCGATCGCGCCCTGGCGCGCGTGCTGCAGGGCGCTGCGCAGGGTGTTGGCAACCTGCACACCCAGCACCTCGCCGAACACGCTGACGAACGGCTGCTGCCAGTCCGGGTCGAAGCCCTTGGCCAGCTGCTGCAGGCGACGCGCCAGTTCGGCGTCGCCGGCCACGCGTACGCGGCCCTTGCCGTTGTTGTCGCCGCGCCGAGCGTTGGCCAGCAGCGGCAGCTGCGCCAGCACCCCGGCCAGGCTGCTGCGCACGGCCAGGTCGGCTTCCTGCGCATCCACCGGGCCGACCCGCAGCTGGTCACCGTCGACACTGATGCGCATCGCCAGCGACGGTGCTTCCAGGGTCAGGTCGATGTGCCGGCCATCGAGGTTGGCCAGTGCATGGCGGGTATCCGGATCCAGCGCCAGCGCGCGGTTCAGGGCGATCTGCAGGGCGCGGCCAGCGACCGGCTTGAGGGACTTGAGCAGGGAGAGAGCCATGTGCGCATTCTACCTGCGTGGGTGGGGGGCTTGGGCCGGGCTGCCGCCCGGCACCCGCAGATGCCACTGCCAGAGCAACATCAAAGGCTTGCTTCCTGTGGAGAGGCGGGGTGGGTTCGGTTGCGGGGGCCGCTGCAAGTACGTCCCTGTAAGCTCGGTCGCCGCATGCTCGTGTGCGCTGTCCTGCGCACACGGCAAGACCGGGGTTGGGCGTCCTGCCCAACCCGCCCGAGGCATGCCTCGGGCCCATGCGGCTCACGCCCCCGCAACCGGACCCACCCCGCCTTCGACAGGTTCCTGCGATCTGCCGGAACGTGCTCTGGTAGATGCCGACCTTGGTCGGCGCTGGATTTCCGAGGGTGCCAACCAAGGTTGGCCGCTACTCGAGCCGGCCGCCAGGCGGTTCATCTGTGCCTCACCTGTGCGGCAATGGAAGGTTCATGCTGTACGGCCACGCAACGCACAGGACATCGCAACACCATGGCACGGACCCGGGTCGGCATCATCTTCGGGGGCAAGTCCTCCGAGCACGAAGTTTCGCTGCAGTCGGCGAAGAACATCCTCGATGCGCTTGATCGCGAGCGCTTCGAGCCGGTGCTGGTCGGTATCGACAAGCAGGGCCAGTGGCATCTGAGCCAGCCGGATACCTTCCTGATCAATGCCGATGATCCGTCGCGCATCGCGCTGCATCGGTCCGGTACGTCGCTGGCGGTGCGCCCGGGTGTGGAACAGGCACAGCTGCAGCCCTCCGATGCGGCCAGCGCGCTGGGCCAGATCGATGTGGTACTGCCGATCGTGCACGGGCCGCTGGGCGAGGACGGTGCGCTGCAGGGGCTGCTGCGCATGGCCAACCTGCCTTTCGTCGGTTCTCCGGTACTGGGCTCGGCGGTGGCGATGGACAAGGACGTGACCAAGCGCCTCTTGCGCGACGCTGGCCTGCAGGTGGCGCCGTGGCTGTGCATCCGGCGTCACCAGGCCGCTGACGTCGATGTCGATGCGGTGATCACGCAGCTCGGCCTGCCATTGTTCGTGAAGCCGGCCAACCAGGGTTCGTCGGTGGGTGTGAGCAAGGTCAAGGATGCGGCGGGCTTCGCCGAGGCACTTGCATTGGCGCTGCGCTATGACCACAAGGTGCTGGTCGAATCGGCGGTGGCCGGCCGTGAGATCGAGTGCGCGGTGCTGGGCAACGAACAGCCGCAGGCCAGCCTGTGCGGCGAGGTGGTGGTGCACGACGAGTTCTACGCCTACGACACCAAGTACATCAACGAGGATGGCGCCGAGGTGGTCGTGCCGGCGGATATCGATGCTGCAACCCAGGCACGTATCCAGCAGATCGCGCTGCGGGCCTACCAGGCGCTGGAGTGTGCGGGCATGGCGCGCGTGGATGTGTTCCTCACCGCAGACGGCGAGATCGTCATCAACGAGGTCAACACGCTGCCGGGCTTCACCCGCATCAGCATGTACCCGAAGCTGTGGGGCGCCAGCGGTGTGGACTACACCACGCTGATCACGCGCCTGATCGAACTGGCGCTGGAGCGCCATGAAGCCGATCGCGGATTGCATAGCGCCGTGTAGAGGCGCTGTGTGTCTCTGTAGAGTCGAGCGATGCTCGACTCTACAAAAGGCGTGCCAACCAAGGTAGGCACCTACCAGACGATGGCGTGCCGACCGACGGTCGGCACCCACCGGAAAGAACAGTGCCGGCCAGCGGCCGGCACTACCCAGCGGTCTTCTAGCCGCGCTTGCGGAACATCGAAATCACTGCCAGTACCAGGAACACAACGAACAGGATCCAGGCGATGTTGCTGGCGGCACCGGCGATGCCGGAGAAGCCGAGCACGGCAGCGATGATGGCGATGACGAAGAAAATAACGGCGTAATGCAGCATGGTGCTCCTCGCAGATGTCCGGGCCGTTGGATGGCGTGGGTCCATCCTCCCGATCTGGCGGTGTGCAACCAGTGATGGCGACCTATGCGGCAGATGAAGCCTTCAGCCTGCGCAGCCCTTCTTCAATGCTGACCTGCGGCACGTAGCCGAAGTCACGGCGCGCCGGCTCCATGCTGTACCAGTGCGGCGTGCACAGCTGCTCGGCCAGGAAGCGGGTCAGCGGCGGCTCGCCACGCAGGCGCAGCAGCGGCCACAGCCGCTCGCAGACCGCACCGATGCGATAGGCGGTCTTGAAGCTGATCGCCTTGTCCACCGTCGGCGCACCAACGGCGGCCAGCAGCTTGTTGACCAGCTCGCGCATCGGCAGTGGTTCGCCGTTGGAAATGAAGTAGGCCTTGCCCGCACACGCGGCGCCCGGCGCCAATGCTTCGAAAGCGAGGAAGTGCGCGAGCGCGGCATTGTCGATGTAGGTGGTATCCACCTTGTTGTTGCCATCACCCACCAGACGCAGGCGCCCCTGCCGCGCACGCTCGGCCAGCCTCGGCACCAGCTGTTGGTCGCCCGGGCCCCAGATCAGGCGCGGGCGCAGTGCCACCGTCGCCAGCGAGGCATCGTTGGCGGCCAGCACGCGCTGTTCGGCGATCGCCTTGGTGGCCGCATACGGCGCCTGGAAGTCCTCGCCGTACGGCACGTCGTCGGCACCGAGGCCTTCCACCGGATGGGTAGCGCGGTGGGTCACGCTGGGCGTGGAGGTGTAGACCAAGCGACTGATGCCGTGCGCGCGGCAGGCGGCGAGGACGTTGTCGGTACCGACCACGTTGGCCTGGTGGTAGCTGTCATAGCTGCCCCAGGCGCCGGCCTTGGCGCCGTTGTGGAATACCGCATCGACGCCGGCCACTGCATGCAGCACCGCCTGCGCATCGGCCAGATCGCCACGGATCTGGCCCACGCCCATGGCCTGCAGTTCCGGGTAGTGGCTGCGGTTGAACGCCAGCACCTGGTGGCCACGTTCGACCAGCCCACGGCACAGCGCCTGGCCAAGGAAACCACCACCACCGGTGACCAGGATCTTCATGCGCGCTTCTCCAGTTCGGCGCTGGCCCAGACGGCGAGCTTCTCGCGGCCGATCTTGGCGTTGTGACGGATATCGACGGGGAACGCGGGGTGCATCAGTACGTGCTGCAGGTTCGCCTCGGGCAATCGCAGGGTGGCCTGGGCGCGCAGCGCCTCGCGCAAGGCCGGGCTGTCGCTCTGGCCACGCTGCAGTTCCACGCACAGCACCGGCACCTGCGCACCCGCCGGGCCAACGCCAACCAGTGCCGTGCGCGCCACGCCCGGCACGGTGTTGAACACCGGCTCCACCTGTTCGGTGTACAGCGGCCCCTGTGCGGTTTCCACGCGATGGGTCTTGCGGCCGCAGAACCACAGGCGGCCCTGCGCATCGAAGTAGCCCACGTCACCCATGCGATGCACCACGCGCGTGCTGCCATCGGCCAGCGTCTCGCGGATCTTCGCCGCCGCGGTGGCCTGCGGGCGGTTGAAGTAACTGTCGGTAGCGGTCGGTCCGGCCACGGTAATCTCGCCCACCTCGCCGGTGGCCAGCACGCGCGCCTGCGACCAGTCGGCCAACGGTGCGTCATCGATGCCGATGATGCGCACCTCATTCGGTTCAACCACGCTGCCCACGCAGGTACCGGCACCGGCCTCGGTGGCGGCACGGGTGCGCTCCAGCTCGCGGCCTTCCACCACCGCCACCGGCAGGCACTCGGTGGCGCCGTACGGGGTCCAGAACTGCGCATCGGCCGGCAACAGGCTGCGGATGGTGGCGACCACATCCGGCGGCACCGGGGCGCCGGCCGAGGTCACCCGGGTCACCGTCGGCAACGGCCGGCCGTGACGGGCCAGCACCCGCATCAGCGCAGGCGAGCCAAACAGTTGGGTCACGCCGAAACGCTGGATGGCATCGTGCAGGCGTGCCGGGTCGGCCTGTGCCGGCCGGGTCGGGTCCATGTCCGGGATCACCGAGGTCAGGCCCAGCGCCGGGTCGAACAAGGCAAACGGCGGGAAGGTCGGCAGGTCCACCCCGCCCGCTTCCATGCCAAAGGCACTGCCCAGCAGCTGGATCTGGCCGACGAAATGACGGTGGCGGTAGACCACGCCCTTGGGCACGCCGGTGGAGCCGCTGGTGAACAGGATCGCGGCCATGTCCTCGCCATCGGTGGCGGCCAGCATCGCCCCCCCGTTGGCACCGGCGCGCTCCAGCGCGGCCAGCGTGGTCCCGCCCCAGCCGAGGCGGCGGCCGACGGTGACCAGGCGGGTCGCCGAGGGCGCCCAGCGCAGCGCCAACCGCGCCACATGGGCCAGCGGAATGCCAATGAAAGCCTCCGGCTGCGCCTCATCCAGGCACTGCTTCAGCGCGCGTTTGTCGATGCCCGGGTCGACCAGCACCGGCACCGCGCCCAGTTTGAACAGGGCAAACATCAACAGGAAGAACTCCGGTGACGGCCGCACCATCACCACCGTGCGCACTCCGCGGCCGATCCCGTAGCCGGCCAGGCCAGCCGCCATGGCGTCGCTGCGGGCGTCCAGCTGGCGGTAATCCAGGGTCACGTCGTAGGCGGCCATGCCGTTGCCGGCACCACGGCGGCCCGGGCAGCGGATGGCGATCTGGTCGGGCCGTTCACGCGCCAGTTCAGGCAAACGGGCGGCAATATTGCAGGGTCGGTTCATCCGTTCATTGTCGCCGCTTACGGAATTTCTTGCGCGGCGGCCCACTTCGTGGAAAATCCGCACCCTCGTTCCTGATTCCGACTGCCGCCCGAGGCGGCTTGCCCATGCAACATCCCTGCATGACCTGCGGCGCCTGCTGCACCCAATACCGCGTGGCCTTCCACTGGATGGAATCAGACGAGGTCACCCCCGGCGGCGTACCGCACCAGCTGACCGAGGTGCTGGACCCGCATCGCCTGTGCATGCGCGGCACCCACTCCAAGCCGGTGCGCTGCGTGGCGCTGGATGCGCAGATCGGCGTGTATTCACGCTGCACCATCCACCCCAACCGGCCCAGCGTGTGCCGTGAGGTGGATGCATCGTGGGAGTACGGCAAGGCCAGCCCGCAGTGCGACAAGGCGCGCATTGCCTATGGCCTGGATCCGTTGACCCTGGCCGACTGGCGCTGGCGCGACGAAGCGGGCAACGACGACGACCACCCGGACGACAACGGCAACAGCCCGTCACCGCAGGCGCCGATCGCGGCGTAGGGGTAGTGCCGGCCGCTGGCCGGCAACCTCATGAACCCGGCGCGCATTGCGCGCTTGCCGGCCAGCGGCCGGCACTACCGGGATCCGATCAGAGCGGGTTGGCGTCCAGGAACGCGCGGATTTCCGGCACCAGAACTTCATGCTTGTCTTCCAGCACGTAATGCCCGGCATCCTCGAAGGCATGCACCTGGGCCTGCGGTAGCGCGGCCTGGAAGCCCTTCAGGAAGTGGTGGTCGAATACGAAGTCGCGCAGGCCCCAGCCGAGGAAGACCGGGCGGTCCGCGAACGACGGCAGCGCTTTGCCGGCACGCTCCAGCAGCGACCAGGCCTTGTCGGCCGGCGACAGCGGGATGTCCTGCATGAAACGGATGGTGCTGATGCGGTTGGCGTAGTTGTTGTACGGCAACACGTAGGCGCGGCGCACATCGGCCGGCATCTTCCGCTCCACACCCAGCCACGAGGCACCGGACGAGAACGCGTTGAAGGTGCGGATGATCCACTCGCCGATCTTCCAGTGCCGGCCCAGCGCGATCTGCCACGGCATCTTCTTCGCTGCCGGCATCGGGAACGCGGCGGTGTTGAGCACCACCAGGCGCTTCACCTGGTCGTGGTGCGACAGCGCCCAGCCGAAGCCGATCATGCCGCCCCAGTCGTGCACGGCCAGGGTCACCGGACCGGTGATGCCCAGGTGCTTCAGCAGCGCATCAAGGTCGTCCACGCGCGACTGCAGCGTGTACTCGTAGCGGCTGTCATCGGGTTTGTCCGACAGGCCCATGCCGATGTGGTCCGGCACGATGCAGCGGTACGTGTCCGACAGGCCGGCCACCAGCGTGCGCCAGTAATAGCTCCACGACGGGTTGCCGTGCACCATCACCACCACTTCGCCATCGCGCGGGCCTTCGTCGAGATAGTTCATCGACAGGCCGGGGCGGACCTCGAAGCGCTGCGGGTGGGCGGGGTAACCGGGAAGCTGGGACATCGGATCGCACCTGTAGAAAGGGCCGGTAGAACCGGCCCCTGGACACTTGGAAAAATCATCGCTGCCCATCGCGCAGCAGGTCAGCGGTGACTTTGTTACCAGACCACTTCAGCCATCGAGCAGTTCAGGCCCGAGCCAATGCCCAGAAGCGCGATGCGATCGCCCTTCTTCAGCTTGCCCAGCTGCTTGAGCTTGCTCAGCACGATCGGCACCGAGGCCGGGCCGATGTTGCCGTGCTCGCCGAAGATGGTCATGACCTTCTTCGGGTCGATGCCGAAGTTCTTGATGAACGCAGCAGTGTGCGGCTGGCTGACCTGGTGGATCACGAACTGGTCCAGCTCTTCCACGGCCCAGCCCAAGGCGATCTTGGCGGCGGTGAAGGTCTTCTGAGCCAGCTTGATGCCTTCGATCAGCAGCAGGCGGGTGTCGGTGACCATGCGGTCCAGGTTGCCCAGGCACAGCTGGTTCCACTCGGTGGCCGAGCGGGTCACGCCACCCTTGTAGCGCGGCGCATCCGGCACCAGTTCCGAGCGCGCCATCACCATCGCGGCGGCGCCCGAACCCGTGGTCAGGGCGGCCAGCTCGTTGCGGAAATCGTCGGCGGTGACGTCCGGGGCGGTCATGCGCTCCAGGGTCTTCTCGTACACCAGGTTGGCGGTCTCGCCATCCACCACCAGCGCGTAGTCGATGTCGCCGCGCTCGATCATGCGCGCCGCGATGTCCATGCCGTTGATGAAGGCCAGGCAGGCATTGGCGACGTCGAAGGTCATGCACTCGTCGCTGACGCCGAGGTTGCCCGACACGATGGAGGCGGTGGACGGCTCCAGGTAGTCGCGGCTGACCGAGGTGTTGACCAGCAGGCCAACCTGCGTTGCATCGATGCCCGCGTCTTCCAGCGCCTTGCGGCCGGCCATGGTGGCGGCATCGGACGCAAGCACGCCGTTGTCCCACAGGCGGCGGGCATGGATGCCGGCGATATCGCCGAGCACGTCGGTGCGGATACCGAGGCGATCCAACGTCGGCTGCAGCCGCTCGTTGATTTCCTTGGTCGTCAGCGTATGCGGCGCATCAACGTGTGCCAGGCCGGCGATCGAGACATTCTTGAAGAGCATCGAGGTTAGCGCCAAGGCTCAGGCAAAAGGGGGCGCTATTCTATAACCCCCGGGGCCTTCACCGCATCTTTACGAATTCAGGCTTGGCCGTATGGTGAAGGGTTCAGCGCGGCGGGCACTGGAAAGCGGCGAAGCGCTGACTGCCATCGGCCGGAGCCGCGGCGGCCTGCACGGCATTGGCACCGGCGCTCGGCGCCTCGTTGCGGGCCAGGGTTTCCAGCTCTTCCTGCACACGCAGCGGGTTGCGGTTGTAGAAGCCGACCTTGCTCTTCACGGTGACCACCACCTCGCCCTTGGCGATGCAGCCAGCGGGAACCGGGCCTGCCGGCAGCACGCGGGTCGCCTTGCCGGCCGGTTCGATCGGCACCCAGGTACAGGCGGTGACGGTGAGCAGCAGGGAGGAAAGCAGCAGAACGCGCATGGGCAGATCCTGGAAGGGTATGGGGGGATTCTGCCTGAACAGCCTGAATCGGGGGTAGCCGGTGGGTGGGGTCAGATCCCCCGCAGGGGAGCCTGACCCCGCCTTCGGGTCACGGAGTTGCCGGCCAGCGGCCGGCACTACCAGAGCAAGGTTGCCGGCCAGCGGCCGGCACTACCAGAGCAAGGTTGCCGGCCAGCGGCCGGCACTACCCGGGGAGGCCTGCCCGCGGGGGCGGGCAGGCGCATCCCTTATTTCTTGACCGGGTTGCCTTCGGCGTCGATCACGGTCACCTCGCCCAGGTTCAGCGCGCGCACGGCCGCTTCGGTCTGCTTGAGGTCACCCACCACCACCCAGGTCAGCGCCTGCGGCTTGATCTCGGCGGCGGCCTGCTGCACCTGTGCCGGGGTCATCGCCTCGATCTCGGCCTTGCGGCGCAGCACGTAGTCATCCGGGCGCTTGAACTGCACGATCGAACCGATGGTCGACGCCACCGCGCTGGCGGTCTCGTAGGCACCGGGCAGGCTCAGGGTCTGGATGTTGCGGATGCGGTTGACCTCGGCGGCGGTGGCCGGCTTGCTGCCGTCGGCGAACGCGGCGATTTCCTTGCGCATTTCCGCCATCGCCGGGCCGGTCTTGTCGATCTGCACCGGCGCGCTGGCCATCCACGGGCGCTGGCCCACCGAGTTGATCGCGCTGCTGCGTGCACCATACGACCAGTGCTTGTCCTCGCGCAGGTTCATGTTCAGGCGCGAGGTGAAGTCACCGCCGATCACGCCGTTGGCGATGTCAAAGCGGGTCGAGCTGGTGGCACTGGACGGCGCCACCACCTGGCCGGCGAACAGGTTGGCCTGCACCGCGCCCGGCTGGTCGATCAGGAACACGCGCGGGCCCTTCGGCAATGCGACGTCGGTGGCGGCCTTCACCTGCGGGGCATCGCCCGCAGCCTTCCAGTCGCCCAGCTGCTTGTCCAGCAGCGGCACGATCTCAGCCAGGGTGGTGTCACCGACCACGATCAGGGTGCCGTTCTGCGGGCGCAGCCAGTCGTGGTGGAAGTCGACCAGGTCCTCACGGGTCAGGCCGCTGATCGCCGCCTCGTCGCCACTGCCGGTGAACGGAATCGCATACGGGTGGCCCTTGCCGTACAGCAGCGGCGGCAGCACGCGCATCGCCACCGCACCCGGGTTGACCTTCTCCTGCTGGATGCCGGCGATCCAGCTCGCCTTGACCCGGTCGATCTCGCCCTGCTCGAAGCGCGGCTCGCGCAGCAGGTCGCGGTACAGCGCCAGCGACGGTGCCAGGTTTTCCTTCAGTGCCGACAGGTCCACGCTCATCGAGTCCAGGCCGGCCGAGGCATCCAGGCTGGCGCCCAATGCATCAGCGGCATCGGCGAAGGCCAGCGAGCCGAGCTTGCCGGCGCCTTCGGTCATCAGGCTCATGGTGAAGTTGGCGGTGCCCGGCTTGCGGCCCTGGTCGGCGCTGAAGCCGCCCGGGAACTGGTAGCTGAACTGCACCACCGGAATCTCGTGGCGCTCGGCCAGGATCACCTGGGTGCCGTTCTTCAGCGTGGCGCGCTGCAGCGCCGGGAATTTCAGCTGCGGGAACTCGCGGGTCTGCGGCACGCCGGCCTTGCGGTCGACCTGCTCCGGCAGGGTGCTGTACTTGGGGTCCACCGCCGGCACGGTGAACGGCTTCGGCGCCTGGCTCGGGTCTTCCTTCAGCGCCACACGCTCACCCGGTGCGATCACCAGGGTGTGGCTGCCCTTGTCCAGCCACTGCGCGCCCAGCCGGCTCAGATCAGCGGCACTGGCCTTCTCGATGTTGGCCAGCGAGGTGCGGAAGCAGCCCGGGTCGCCGGTGAACACCGCGCACTCGGCCAGTGCGTCGGCCTTGCCGCCGAAGCCGCCGATGCGCTCGATGCCGCGGATGAAGCCGGCGCGGGCACCGGTCTTGGCGCGCTCCAGCTCGGCCGCGGTGGGGCCCTGCTTGATCAGGCGGTCCAGTTCCTCGTCGATGATTTTCTCGACCTTGGCCGGATCCTGGCCCTGCTTGACCGTCGCCATGATCACGAAGTTCGAACCCAGCTGCGAGGTCGAAAGGCCCGAGGCGATGCTGTCCACCAGTTTGTCCTGGTGCTGCAGGCGCTGGCTCAGGCGCGAGGACTTGGCACCGCCCAGGACCTGCGCGAACAGCTGCAGCTGATCGACATCGGTGGTGCCGACCTGCGGCACGTTCCATGCGCGGTAGATACGCGCCTGCGGCACCTTGTCGGTCATCGTCTCGCGCGTGTCGGCGCTGCGCTTGGCCACGTTCACTGCCGGCTGCGCCATGGTCGGGCCGGCCGGGATGCTGCCGAAGTACTTGCCGACCTTTTCCTTGGCAGTGGCCAGGTCGATGTCGCCGGCCAGCACCAGCACCGCATTGTTCGGGCCGTACCAGGTGCGGAACCAGGTCTTCACGTCATCCAGCGACGCCGCGTTCAGATCGTTCATCGAACCGATCACGCCGTGGTGATACGGGTGGCCTACCGGGTACAGCGCCTTGTTGAGCTGGTCCCAGGCCTGACCGTAGGGCTGGTTCTCGCCCTGGCGCTTCTCGTTCTGCACCACGCCACGCTGCTCGTCCAGCGCCGCCTGGTCGATCGCACCGACCAGATGGCCCATGCGGTCCGACTCCATCCACAGCGCCATGTCCAGCGCGGTGGTGGGCACGTTCTCGAAGTAGTTGGTGCGGTCGGTATTGGTGGTGCCGTTCTGGTTGGTGGCACCGACCTGCTTGAACGGTTCGAAGAATTCGCCGTCGTGGTTTTCGCTGCCCTGGAACATCAGGTGTTCGAACAGGTGCGCGAAGCCGGTACGGCCGGCCGGTTCGTCCTTGCTGCCCACGTGGTACCAGACATTGACGGCGACGATCGGCGCCTTGCGATCGGTATGCACGATCACGCGCAGGCCGTTGGGCAGGGTGAACTGCTCATACGGGATATCGACCTTGGCCGGTGCGGCCGGCTTGGCCGCCAGCGCATGGGAAGGCACAAGCGTGCCCAGGGCGGTGCTGAGGGCGACGGCCAGCAGTGCAGCGCGCGGGCGAAGGGCGAGAGACATATCCGGATCCTTGGTCACATAGGTGAACCCCGATCCTAGCCTGCGCACGCAGCGGCAGGAATCGGCCAGCAGTCACTGGGGGTGTTTGCCCCTGTGCCCCATCCGCAGCGCCGATCTGCGCTGCCCGACCGGTCACAAGCGCCCGCCAGGACCGTCCGGACAGTGTCCGCAGCACATCGAATGGACAGGTGTCCGCCTACCGGACACTTCTCGGCCAAACAAAAACTCTTGCAAATCAATAACTAAAAGTTGGCACGCGGATTGCTTGGTACTTCCTGCGCCAGGAAGGGCTTCAGACAAAAGCTGACTGAAGACTGAACAAATGCAGGAAATAGAAAATTTCTCTTGCATGCCCAGAATTGGTGTACTACCTTACTACCACACCACTGCTCACCAACACTAAACAGGCCCCGTCATGAACGCCAAGACCATTGCCATCGCCATCGCCCTGATCGCCGGCACCGCGGTTGTTTCGTCGGTGCAGGCCTCCGAATCCATCAAGACCCTGTCCACCGTGCAGGTTCGCCCGGCCGCCGACCAGCTGGCCCAGCAGGCCTGGGAACAGGCCAGCGGCATCCCGACCCTGGCCACCGTGGAAGTGCGCCCCAGCGCCGACCAGCTGGCCGAGCGCAACGGCTACGTTGCCGCCCCGGTTGCTGCCGCGATGCCGATCACCACCCTGGCCTCGGTGGAAGTGCGCCCGAGCCTGGAACAGCGCGTCGCCCTGGCCGCCGAAATGGAAGCCCAGCGCTACGCCGCCACCCTGGCTGCTGCCGCCACCAACGTCGCCAACTCGGTCATCGTCAACCTGCCGGCCCTGCAGGTGCGCCCGAGCGCCGCCGACCTGCAGGCCCTGGCCACCGAAACCGCCCAGGTCCTGCTGCGCCCGTAAGCGGTGCCGCCCTGCCCAGCGCAGGGCGTGCGCCGTAAAGGCGGCGGTCGTCGCAGGTACACTGCGCCGATGAATGCCGCGCCCCAGTTCCATGTGATCCTGTTCCAACCGGAAATCCCGCCCAACACGGGCAATGTGATCCGGCTCTGCGCCAACACCGGCGCGCAGCTGCACCTGGTCGAGCCGCTCGGCTTCGCACTGGAAGACAAGCAGCTCAAGCGCGCCGGCCTGGACTACCACGAGTACTCGCGCCTGCAGGTGCACCCCGACCTGGACACCGCGCTGGCGCGGATCACCGAAGCGCTTGTTTGCCCTGAGTACGCGTGCCAGCGTGCGCTACGACAGCGTGGCCTTTGAAGATGGTGATGCCTTCCTGTTCGGCCCGGAAAGCCGCGGCCTGCCGCAGGACGTGCTCGATGCCTTGCCCGATGGCCGCCGCCTGCGCCTGCCGATGCGGCCGGACAACCGCAGCCTCAATCTTTCCAACACCGTTGCGGTGGTGATGTACGAAGCGTGGCGGCAGCACGGGTTTGCGGGCGGGGCGTAACGCCACGCGTCTCTCTTCTGCCTGGTCGTTGCTGTGGCGGGCGCATGCGTTCATGGGCGTTACTTTTCTTTCCGCGCGGAAAGAAAAGTAACCAAAAGAAACGCGCCGCCATCCGCGAGCCGGTGCTGCGCACCGGTGCCCTGCGCTCCTCGGCCCGCCGGGGGACGGCGCGGAACTCGCTGCGCTCAGACACCCGCGCCTCTTCGCCCCCGCCGGACCTGCGGTGCTCGGCTCGCTTCAAGGCGGACCCAACAGCCGCGCGGTACAGGCTGTCCTTGAACCCATCTCGGTACGGTGCGCGGTTCGGTACACCGATCGCTCGCCTGCGAATACGCTACTGGGCAATGCCGGCCAGCGGCCGGCACTACCGGTGCACTCAGAACGCGTTGATGCCGGTCAGTTCGCGGCCGATCACCAGCTGGTGCACGGTCTCGGTGCCTTCATAGGTGATCACCGATTCCAGGTTCAGCGCATGCCGGATCGCTACATGCTCGGTGGTGATGCCGGCGCCGCCCAGCAGATCGCGACACTCGCGGGCGATGTCGATGGCCATGCGGCAGTTGTTCCACTTGGCCAGGCTGACCTGCTGCGGCTGCAGCTGGCCAGCTTCCTTCAGGCGGCCCAGCTGCAGCGCCAGCAGCTGCGCGGTGGTGATGCGGCGGGCCATTTCGGCCAGCTTGATCTGCGCGCTCTGCGTGGCCGCCAGCGGGCGACCGAACAGCACGCGTTCCTTGGCATAGCCCAGCGCTTCATCCAGGCAGGCAATGGCAGCGCCGATCGGGCCCCAGCTGATGCCGTAGCGGGCCTGGGTCAGGCAACCCAGCGGGCCCTTCAGGCCCTTCACGTTCGGCAGGCGGTGGCTGTCGGGCACGCGCACGTCGTCGAAGAACAACGCGCCGGTCAGCGACGCGCGCAGGCTCATCTTGTGCTTGATCTCCTGCGTGGTGAAGCCGGCCATGCCCTTTTCCAGCACGAAGCCCTGGATGCCGTCCTCGGTCTGCGCCCAGACGATGGCCAGATCGGCCACCGGGCCGCTGGTGATCCACATCTTGCTGCCGCTGATGCGCCAGTCGCTGCCATCGCGCACCGCGCGGGTCTTCATGCTGGCCGGATCGGAACCGCCGTGTGCCTCGGTCAGGCCGAAGCAGCCGATCAGCTCACCGCGCGCCATCGCCGGCAACCACTGCTGGCGTTGCTCCTCGCTGCCGTAGGCATAGATCGGGTACATGCACAGCGAGCTCTGCACCGAGACGAAGCTGCGCAGGCCCGAATCGCCGCGCTCCAGCTCCTGGCAGATCAGGCCATAGCTGACCGCACCGAGGTCGCCGCCGCCGTATTCGGCCGGCAGGGTGGCACCGAGCAGGCCCAGCGCGGCGATCTCCGGCACCAGCTCTGAAGGGAAGCGGGCCTGGTCGAAGGCATCGCCGATGATCGGCAGCACGCGCTCGTTGGTGAAGCGGGCGACGCTCTCCTGCACCGCGCGCTCTTCCTCGTTGAGCAGGGAACGGACATCGAACAGATCGTACGGATGCAAAGCCATGGCACTCACGCGCAGTCAGGACCCGGCCATTGTCGGTCATCCGGGCAGAGCGTGCCGGCCAAGGTCGGCACCCACCAGAGCCACGGCCCTACGCTGCATTGCAGCAATCCGGGTGTGAACATCGTCGATCTAGCTCGATCACGCGCGGCCCGGTACCCTGACACATTCAAACAACCGTTTCGCTCGTGGCTGCACGCGCGATTCCCAGGCACCGCCGGTGGCCCCGATGCCGGCCCTACCCACGAGTCATGCAATCGATGAGCGCTGAAGCCAACGCCCTGCCCCCGCGTGAAGTAATGGAGTTCGACGTGGTGATCGTCGGCGCCGGCCCCGCCGGCCTGGCCACCGCGATCCGCCTGCGCCAGCGCGCGATCGAAGCCGGCCGCGAACTGTCGGTGTGCGTGCTGGAGAAGGGCTCCGAACCGGGCGCGCACGTCCTTTCCGGCGCCGTGATGGATCCGCGCGCACTGACCGAACTGTTCCCGGACTGGGCCGAGCGCGGCGCACCGCTGAAGCAGAAGGTCACCCGCGACGAATTCCTGTTCCTCAGCGAAACCGGCGCACGCAGCACGCCCAATGCGCTGCTGCCGGAGTGCTTCCACAACGAAGGCAACTACATCATCAGCCTGGGTGAAGTGACCCGCTGGCTGGCGCAGCAGGCCGAAGCGCTGGAAGTGGCGATCTTCCCCGGCTTCGCCGCAGCCGAGGTGCTGTACGGCGACAATGGTGAAGTGATCGGCGTGGCCACCGGCGACATGGGCATCGAGAAGGACGGCAGCATCGGCCCGGCCTTCGAACGGGGCATGGCGCTGCAGGCCAAGTACACGATCTTCGCCGAAGGCGCACGCGGCCACCTCGGCCGCCAGCTGATCGCGCGCTACAAGCTGGACGAAGGCAAGGACCCGCAGGCCTACGGCATCGGCATCAAGGAACTATGGCAGATCGACCCGGCCAAGCATGAGCCGGGCCTGGTGGTGCACGCCGCCGGCTGGCCGCTGGACAGCGACACCTACGGTGGTGCGTTCCTGTACCACGCCGACGGCGGCAAGGTCGCCATCGGTTATGTGGTTGGCTTGGACTACAGGAACCCGTGGCTGAGCCCGTTCGAAGAGTTCCAGCGCTTCAAGACCCATCCGTCCATCCGCAAGCACCTGGAGGGTGGCACGCGCATCGGTTACGGCGCGCGTGCGATCACCGCCGGCGGCCTGCTGTCGCTGCCGAAGACGGTGTTCCCGGGTGGCGCGCTGGTCGGCTGCGAGGCCGGCTACCTCAACGCCAGCCGCATCAAGGGCAGCCATGCCGCGATCAAGACCGGCATGCTGTGCGCCGATGCCGCGTTCGACGCGCTGGCCGCCGACCGCCAGCACGATGAACTGAGCGCCTACCCGAAGGCGTTCGAAGCCAGCTGGCTGTTCACCGAACTGCAGCAGGCCAAGAACTTCAAGCAGTGGTTCAAGAAGGGCCAGACCGTGGCCACGCTGATGACCGGCGTGGAGCAGTGGCTGCTGCCGAAGCTGGGCGTGCGCAATCCGCCGTGGACCCTGCACCGCACGCAGCCGGATCACGTCTGCCTGGAGCCGGCGGCCAAGCACACCCGCATCGCCTACCCGAAGCCGGATGGCGTGCTGACCTTCGACCGTCTCAGCTCGGTGTTCCTCAGCAGCACCAACCACGACGAGAACCAGCCCAGCCACCTGACGCTGAAGGACCCCAGCATTCCGGTGAAGGTGAACCTGGCCGAGTACGCCGGCCCGGAAGCCCGCTACTGCCCGGCGGGTGTGTACGAGTTCGTCGGTGAAGCCGATAACGCGCGCCTGCAGATCAACGCGCAGAACTGCGTGCACTGCAAGACCTGCGACATCAAGGACCCGACCCAGAACATCGTCTGGGTGACCCCGCAGGGCGGTGGCGGCCCGAACTATTCGGGCATGTGATTGCTCCGGGCTGCGACCGCGTGTCGCAGCCCACCTGCCCCGCTGCGTCGCTATCCTGCCCGCCCATGCGTGCTCTCCGCCTGCTCATCACCATTGCTTTGACCCTGGCGGCCACGGCCTGCCAGCGCCCGCCTGCGGCACCGGCCACGCCGGAACAGGCGCAGCAGCAGGCCATGCAGCGCGCGTTCGAGCTGTGTGCCGGCTGCCACACCGTGCAACCTGGTGGCATCCACCGCTTCGGACCCAATCTGCACGGCGTGATCGGCCGCCGCGCTGGCAGCCTGCCGGACTATGGCTATTCCGACGGCATGCGCCGCGCCGATATCACCTGGACCGCGCAGACCCTGGATGCGTTCCTGCAGTCGCCCACCCACGTGGTGCCCGGCACGCGCATGTACAACGCCTTCCCCAGCGCCGAACGCCGCGCACTGGTGATCGCCTACCTGCAGCAGCAGTCGGCTCAGTGAGCCAGGCGCTGCAGCTGTCGCTGCAGCCGTGCCACAAATTCCGCCACCGCCGCGAACAACGGCGCCACATCGGTTTCCGCCGCATCCTGCAGACGCTCCACCAGCGCATTGGCCTGCCCGGCCAGCACTGTCGCTCCCACCGCGCCCAAACCACCGGCCTGACGATGCAGGTGCAGTGCGGCCGCCTCGCGATCTCCAGCCTGCAGCGCGCGCTGCACGGCGGCAAGATCGCCCTCGCTGGCCTGCAACAGGCTGTCGCGCAGCTGCTCGGCCACCGCACGTGAGCCGAAGCGCCGCTGCAGGCTGTCCAGATCGGGCAGCGTCCCAGCATCGTCGACGGCGGACTCGGCCTGCGGCTCCTCGAACGACTGTCCCTGCGCCTGCGGCAACCAGCGCAGCAGTGCGGTGCGCAGCGTGGCCAGTGACAGCGGCTTGGCCAGCACTTCGTCCATGCCGGCCTCGCGGCAGCGCCGTGCATCGTCATCCAGCACGCTGGCGGTCAGCGCCAGCACGGTCAGCCGCGGCTGGCCGTTGCGGCCCTCGCGTTCGCGCAGCAGGCGGGTGAAACCGAAGCCATCGAGCACCGGCATCCGGCAGTCGGTGATCACCAGATCGAAACTCTCCGACGACAGCCAATCCAAGCCCTGCTGGCCGTCACCGACCATCACATGCGGCACCCCCAGCTGCTGCAGTCGCCAGGCCATCATCGCCTGGTTGGTCGGGTGGTCTTCGATCACCAGCACCCGCGCCTGGCGCAGCGCCGGCGGCAGCAGCGAGGCCTGTTCCTGCTCGGCGACCAGCGCTTCCACATCACCGCTGCCGGCTTCCACCAGCGACAGCCGCACCTCGGCGCGGGTCCCTTCGCCCAGCGTGCTGTGCAGCTCCAGCTCGCCGTCCATCATCTGCACCAGGCGCTGGCAGATGCTCAGGCCCAGGCCGGTACCCCCATGGTCGCGCTGGATGTAGGCACCAGCCTGGGTGAACGGCGCAAACAGGTGCTGCAGCTGTTCCGGCGCGATGCCGATACCGGTGTCGGTGACGCTCAGGCACAGCGGCTGGCTGCCGTCTTCGGCGGTCGGCCCCAGCACGTCCAGCTGCAGCCGCACTTCGCCGCGCACAGTGAACTTGATGGCGTTGCTGAGCAGGTTGAACACGATCTGGCGCAGGCGCACGCCATCCACTTCGTGCGCGGCCGCCAGCTGCGGGTCGATCTGCACGCGCAGGTCCAGCCCACGTGCACTGGCCTGCGCCGACAACAACCGGCACACGCTTTCCAGCAATGGCCGCAGCGGCTGCGGCACCGGTTCCAGGCGCAGCGCGCCGGCCTCAAGCCGCGAGTAGTCAAGAATATCGTCGAGGATCTGCCGCAGCATCTGCGCCGAATCCTCGATCACCCCGAGGATGCGCTGCTGCTCGGCATCCAGCGGCGAATGCGCCAGCACTTCCAGCATGCCCAGCACGCCACTCATCGGCGTTCGGATTTCATGGCTCATGGTCGCCAGGAAACGCGACTTCGCCTCCGCCGCCTGTTCGGCGTCGGCCTTGGCCGCAGTCAGGGCCTCGGCCTGTGCACGCGCCTCGCTGACATCCACCCAGTATCCACTCCAGGTGACCACGCCCGCTTCCGCCGCATAGGGATGGGCCTGGCTGCGCACCCAGCGCGCGCCGGTGCCTTCAGGTCGCAGCCGGAACTCGAGAACAAGCGGTGCGAACTGGCGCGCCGCCTGCTCGACCGCATGCAGGATGTGCTCGCGGTCGTCTTCCTCGATGCGCTCCAGCAGGCACATTGCATCCTGTTCGGCCTGCTGCCGGCTGATCCCGAACAACGCCTGCAGGTCACCGGCAATGAACGGGAAGCTGAGGGTTCCGTCTGCCGCGCGGCGAGCCTGATAGACCACGGCGGGCAGGTTGTCGGTGACTTCGGCCAGGCGCTGTTCCAGGTGACGCCGTCCGGCCACCTCGCGGCGCAGCCGCCAATGCCCGATGGCATGCACCAGCAGCGCGGTGAGCAGCACCAGCAGCAGCGGCACGCCCCAGCGCATCGCGCTGTTCCAGTCCAGGCCGTTGCGGTACTCGACGGCCAGCCAGTCCCCGCGCAGGGCCTCGCGCTTGCGCGGCGTCATCTGCAGCAGCAGGCGGTCGAAGGTGGTGGCCAGGGCGGCATGGCGGCGCTCAACCGCCAGCACCAGCTGATCGTTGAAACCTGCCGGTGCCGCCACCTGCAGGCGCCCCGGGAAGCGGTTGCGCAGCAGATGGTCAACCAGTGCCAGGTTGCCTACGTAGGCATCGGCGTCGCCATTGATCAGGCGCTGCAGGGCCTGTTCCGCGCTGCGTGCCGCGATGATCCGCGCCTGCGGCGCCTGCTGCAGCACATAGCCACGCACACGTTCCGGATCGGACAGCAGCACCCGCTTGCCCTGCAGGTCGGACAGGCCCAGCAACGCCGGGCTGTCACGCCGGCTGACGATCACGTTCGGCACGCTGATGAAGGGCTGGCTGAACACCCAGTCCGGGCCCAGGTAGCGAGAATCGGCAGGAATGCCCATCACCGCCTGCAGCTTGCCGCGGCGCGCCTTCTCGCGCACCTCGTACCAGTCATGGCTGTTTTCCACCTGCAGGTTGGCGCCAGCCTGCAGCAGGCGCCGCAGGTATTCGCTGGCCAGGCCACTGGGGTTGCCATCCTGGTCCGCGAACGACAGCGGCGCCGCGTTCGGCGCGAAGCCGATCTTCAACGGCTGCTCCAATACCCGTTTCTCGGCCTGGCTCAACGCCAGCTGTGCCGATGCCGACCACTGCGGAGGTGGCAGCCAGCGCTGCACCAGCGCATCGCGCTGGGCCTGGCTGGTCGCAGCCAGTGCCAGGTCCAATGCTTCGGCCAACGGCTGCTTGCTGTTGGGAACACCGAAGTGCAGCCGTTCGGGCGGCAGATCGCTGGGACGCAGCAGCACGACCCCCTGCAGGTCCTCGCGTGCGATCAGTTCGGTGGCCACGTAGGCATTGCCGATGTAAACGTCTGCCTTGTCGTCTCTGACCATCTCCAGCGCCGCCAACGAGCTGTTTGCGACAAGCTGTCGTGCCCGGGGAAAGCGCGCCCGCACCTGCGGGCCGGTCAGGAAGTCCTGCTCGATCACCACCCGCAGTCCATCCAGGTCGGGGATGTCGGAGGCACGCAGGTCATCCGGGCGTCCCACCAGGGCCAGCGGTGCCTCGCCATAGGCGGCGGTATAGACCATGCAGCGGGTGCGGTCGGCACTGAGACCGACATTCATCACTACATCGATCTCGCCACGACATGCCGCATCCAGCACGGATGTCCAGTCTGGATAGCGCCGTGCCTCCACCTTCACGCCCAGCTGACGGGCGAGAAGCGACAGATAATCCGGGCCCAGGCCGACCTGCTGGCCATCACGGAGGGACTCGAACGGCGGCCAGCCACTGTCATACTGGCCCACGACGATGCTCGGATGCGCGGCAAGGTACTCGCGCTGCAGCGGGCTGAGCGGCAACAGCCCAGGCACCGCCTGTGCCAGCGCCGCAGGCAGCACCAGCACGGCCAGCAGCAGGACCAGCCCGCGAACAGCCCAGCTACGCATCGGCGTTGATCTCCTAGAATCTGCCAGGAACCGCGATGGTCGCGGTCCGGCGTGCCCGGTGGCCATACTAGAGCATGAGCTTGCGCATCATCATCGCAGACGACCACCCGGTGGTCCGTATCGGTACCCGTGCCGTCATCGAATCGAGCGGGGTGGGCCGCGTGGTCGGCGAAGCCGACAGCGCGCAGGCGCTGATGGCCCTGCTCGGCAGCCAACCCTGTGACCTGCTGGTCACCGACTACTCCATGCCGGGCAGTCCCCAGGCCGACGGCTTCGCCATGATCGGCATGATCCGCCGCCGTTATCCCGACCTGCCGGTGCTGATGCTCAGTGTCTCCAACAACCTGGCGATCCTGCGCATGGTGCTCGACAGCGGCGTGCTCGGCCTGGTCGACAAGAGTTCGTCGATGGACGAACTGCCACAGGCCATCCAGGCGGTCTACCGGGGCCAGCCCTACATCAGCCGCAGCCTGCGCGAGCGGGTCGAGGCCGCTGGCAGCTGGCGCATGCGCGAGGGCGACGGCAAGCCACTGTCGCCACGCGAGGTGGAGGTGCTGCGGCTGCTGGGCACCGGCATGACCGTGAAGGAAATCTCGCTGCAGCTGCACAAGAGCGTCAGCACCATCAGCCGGCAGAAGGGTGACGCCATGCTCAAACTGGGCCTCAAGGGCGACGCCGAGCTGTTCGATTACCTGCGCGACGGCAAGATCTGAGAGCCAGATCACACAAGAAGGGCAGCTGCCATCGCCCTCTTTGACCGGCCGCCGATCTGTGCCAAGATGGTCCGGCATGAGTTCTCAATGCGAGGTCGAAGGAATCGACCGGCTCATGTCCTCGCTCCCGTCCCTGGTGGACGTGGCGCGGTTTCCTGCCGGCCGTCTGGCCCGGCAACGCTGACCATGGAGAGGCGCATGCATCATCCCCCCAAGCTACGTTGGACCCTGCCGTTGCGGCCTCTGCGCGCATTCGCGGCGTGCCTGCTCGTCTCTCTTTCCGCTGCCGCCTGCAGCGCCGCCGATCCGGCCCCCTCGTCCTCCCAGCCCGGCGCCCCTGCGCAGGCTGCCAATGCGCCCCGACAGGATGTTGCCCCGATGCAGACCCCCACCCCCGATGCCGCCGCCACCCCGCCCGACGCGCCGACCGTGATGTATTTCACCTACCAGGTGGACGGCGATGGCGCGACCTCCTATGAGGTCCAGAACGGCAGCGTGGCGACCTTCTGGTTCGGCCACACGTTCACTCTCGATGGCACCACGTACTACACGGGTTTCTCCTGGGATACCCGCGAGCACTACGGCAAGCCGGGCGAGCAGACGCCGGCCGGTCCGGATGACCGCGCCAACCTTGCCGAGGCCACCTTCGTGCTGGCCGGCACCGACGCCAGGAAGCCATGGAAGTTCCGTGGCCAGGAATGGACCATCGGCGCACTGGGCGCGTACGACAAGGCCGACGATGTCGATACCCGGCGCAAGCCGCTTGAACATCGCACGGCCGATGGTCGCCTGCTGCTGGCGGTGCCGACCAGCAGCTTCGACCGCGGCATCAGCAGCACCGGCTATGCGCTGCTGCTGTTCAACCCCAGGCGCAGCGAAGACGACGTGGACAGCAAGGTCTGGCGCTATGTCGGTTCAGTGCGCACGGGTGAGGACAACAGTGCCGCCTGCGACGACGGCAACGTGATGCCCTGCACCGACAGCGATGGCGAACTGGCCTTCGCTGCCGACGGCAACGGCCTGCCGCGACTGACCGTGACCTTCAAGGGCACCACCATCGAAGGCCCCGGCAAGACCCGCGCACTGGGTGCCGGCGACGCCGTGCACTACACCTTCGACAGCGCGACCCAGCAGTACGTCGCGCCCTGATAGCACCCGCCACGCGCGGGTTCCCTGTTGACCGACATGTTCTTGACTCACGGATGAGTCCGGTTGGCGATTCGCGGCACGCGCCGCTCCATCAACCCCGAGGAAAACGTCATGGCACAGCATGACTACAGCAGAAAGGAAGTCCTGGACATCGTCGAGCAGGTCGCCAGGCAGAAGGGCATCCCTGTGGATGACTTCATGCGTTTCGCGCACATCGAGACCGGCGGCACCTTCAACGAGCGCGCCCACAACACCTCATCCGGCGCCAAGGGCCTGTTCCAGTTCGTGCCCGGCTCCGCGCGCCAGTACCACCTGACCGGTCACGAGTTCGACCCCACCCGCAACACCGAAGCGGCCGCACAGATGTACCAGGACAACCTGGACTCGATGGCGCGCCGCAACGAGCGCACCGGCAACCCGTACCTGTCCGGAGGCAACACGCCCACCGGCCTGGACCTGTACCTGGCCCACCAGCAGGGCAGCGCCGGCTACGGCTCGGTGCAGACTGCCATTGCCACCGGCACCTTCGGTGTGGTCCGCAACAGCCACGGCGACGAGATCAACATGCGCCGCAACGTGCTGAACCAGATCGGCTCCGACGCGAAGGCGCTGACCGGCCACACGCTGGCCGAGATGCGCGGCATGAACGATGGCGACCTGGCGCGGACGTTCTCCAGCTATTACATCCACAAGTACGCGGCGATCAGCATTCCGGAAAAGAACATCGAACCGCAGGCGGTAGTGCAGGGCCAGGGCCAGACCCCGGCAGCACCTGCACAGGCCAGCGCAGCCGTGGCGGCGGGTGCAGCCACGCTGGCGGCAACCGCAACGGCAGCTGCCACACCGAAGCCCGGCATTGAACTGCAGGCCGCCTACGAGGCCGGCGTGAAGTACGACGACGTCAAGTACGCCATCAACATTCCGGGCCACGCACTGTACGTACCGGGCAAGACCGGCAAGAACGTGGAGCAGGGTTACATCGACTGTTCCGGCTGGGTCGGCACGCTGCAGAACCGGACCATGGACGAGATCAACCAGAAGGCCGGGCACGCGGTGTTCAGCAAGGCTGATCGCATCGACCTGGGCAACCTCGGTTCCGGTGGGATCGTGCGCAAGGCGTTCGACCAGTCGGGCGTGCTGCTGGACCGCGACGCGATCCTGAAGCCCGATGCGCTGAAGGAAGGCATGATCATCGGCCTGGATACGGCCAGGACCCGCCATGAGCACTGGAACGGCATCGACCACATCGTGATGGTGGTGCGCGACCCCAACACCGACAAGCTGCTGATCAGCCAGTCCACCGGCAGCAAGGGCGTGCACACCATGCCGGTGGAGGACTACCTCAAGCAGGTGAAGGACCACCCGAACTGGAAGCTGTACGCCTCCGATCCGCTGTCCAAGGCGCGCGACCTGCTGGAAAACCGCACCCAGTCGCACGAGCAGAGCCAGGGCAAGCCTGCGGCCGAGCACAAGGCCGCTGCCACGCCGCACGCCGAACTGTACAAGCCGGGCGCGCACAGCGAGGGCGTGCGCAAGGTGCAGGAGCAGCTGGGCCACCTGGGCTACGTCGGCGCCGACGGCAAGCCGCTGGTCGAAGATGGCCGCTTCGGCCGCAACACCGACGCGGCAGTGCGCCAGCTGCAGAAGGACAACGGCCTGGTGGTCGACGGCATTGTCGGGGCGAAGACCCTGGAGGCAATCAAGGACGCACGCGAACGGCCGTTGCTGAACGACGAGCGGCACCCGCGCAATCCGTTGTTCATCCAGGCCAGCAAGGGTCTGGAACTGCTGCCGGCCGGGACCTTCAAGGACCGCCACACGCTGGAAAGCGCTGCTGCGGCTTTGACCAAGGAGGCGCATGCCGCCGGCCTGCAGCGCATCGACTCGGTGGTGCCCAGCCCGAACGGTGAGCGCCTGTTCGCCGTGCAGGGCACCATCGGCGACCCCGCCGCCAGCCGCGTGGCGGTGGAGACCCGTGCCGCCAGCGAGCAGAGCCTGGCGCTCAGCAGCGGTGCCGTGCAGGGCGCGCCGAACGTGCTGCATCAGCAGCAGGACGCCCAGCGGGAGCAGGCCCGGCAGGCCCAGAAGGCGATGGGCGTCTAAGCCCGCGGCACCTTGGGAGAGAAGGGAGGGCCACGTTCGCGTGGCCCTTTCCCTTTCTGCCAGCTGAGCGGCCGGGGCCGCTTTCAGCCTTGCTTCATGCCGCCTGCCGCTAGATGAATGCGCAAGCCGCACGGTGGACCAGGCAATGTTCCGGCAATGTTGGAACGCCAGCGTGGACATCACGGCAGCCGGGGCGCCCCGCGCCCTCCCTGCCCAGCGTGGCATGCACCTCACAGGAGAACGAACATGCTCAGTACTTCCGCACTCAGCTTCCGTGGTCTGGCGATGGCCCTGGCACTGGTGGCCGGTGTCGCCGTGGTCAGCGATGCCAGCGCGATGTCGAGGAAGGACAAGCGCACCCTGGTCGGCGCCGTGGTCGGTGGCGTGGCCGGCAACCTGCTCTCCAACGGTGATCCTGCTGCCACTGTCGGCGGTGCCGTGGCCGGCGGCGCGATCGGCAACCTGACCACCTCCGACCGCCGCGACCGTCGTTACTACGACAATCGCCGTTACGACAACCGCTACGATCGCCGTTACGACCGTGGCTACTACCGCAGCGGCTACTACGACCGCGGTGACGACCGTCGCTGGCAGCGCGAGCGCTACTACGACAACCGCTACTACCACGACCGCGGCCGCCATCGCGGCTGGTAATCCGGCGCGGCGGTACCGCCGATGACGATGTGACGACGGGCGGGTCGATGACCCGCCCGTTTGCGTTGCGGGCGGCCATGGCGTTGAATGCGCACCCTTGGATGTGACTTTCCCCATTGGGGCTGCGGCATGACTTCTTCTTCCCACCGGGTGCAGGGCCTCAACAATGACGAGGTCGCTGCCGACTGGCCGCCGATCAGCACCGCAGACCTCGCGTGGCTGCGCCAGCGCTTTCCGCAGCTGGATGCGGGCAGCCAGCCGCACTGGCACAGTCCTCGACCGTTGTCGGCCGCCGCCATCGTCAATGGCACGCGCGGACCGGTGTTCATCAAGCGCCACCACCACAGCGTTCGCAGCGCCACCTGCCTGGAAGAAGAACACCACTTCATCGCCCATCTCGCTGCCGCCGGCGTACCGGTGGTGCAGGTGCTGGCGGCAACCGATGGCCACACCGCAGTAGAGCACGGCGAATGGACCTTCGAACTGCATGCCGTGGGCGTGGGCGAGGACCTGTACCGCGATGCCGTGTCGTGGTCGTTGCTGACCGATGTCGCGCAGGCCCGCGAAGCCGGCCGCATGCTGGCCCGGTTGCACCGTGCCGCCGCCAGCTATCACGCGCCACAGCGCAGTACCCATCTGCTGGTCGCGCGCGACGATCTGATCCGCGCCGACGATCCCATCGCCGCGATCAAAGCCGAACTGCCCACACGACCGGGGCTGGCCCGCTATCTCGCGCGCATTCCGTGGGAAGCACAGCTGCAGCGCGACGTGCTGCCTTGGCACACGGGCCTGGCCGAGCGCCTGCGCGACGAGCCACGGCTGTGGGCGCACAACGACTGGCATGTCTCCAACCTGCTGTGGCGCGACGGGCAGGTCAGCACCGTGCTGGATTTCGGCCTGGCTTCGCCCACCAGCGCACTGTTCGACCTCGCCACCGCGATCGAGCGCAACGCAGTGGCGTGGCTGGAACTGGAGCGCGGCATGGAGGCGGTGCGCATCGACATCGCACTGGCGTTGCTCGACGGCTACCGCGAGGTGCTGCCGCTGTCGGCGGCACGCGTGCAGCTGCTGGCCGACCTGCTGCCGATGGTCCATTTCGACTTCGCACTGTCCGAAGTGGAGTACTTCGAAGGCATCACTGGCTCCACCGCAAACGCGGATGTGGCGTGGCAGCCGTTCATGCTGGGGCATCCGGCGTGGTTCCACAGCGCGCCGGGACAGGCACTGCTGCAGGCGTTGCACGCGGCAGCCTGAAGGGCACCGGCTCGCAAATCCGTACCATTTGTAGTGAAATGGTCACCTGAAGCGGGGGTGCCTGGATCTGCCAGGCTGAGAGAGTCCCTTGGAACCTGATCCGGTTTGCACCGGCGTAGGGAGCTTTGAGCCGCAGCCACACCCCCGTCATGGGCCGGTGCACCTGCGCGCCGTCGCTTCGTCTCCCTTGTTGTCCGAAGACGAACCGAATGAACCGCTGCCTGCGCCCCACTCTGCTCTCCCTCGCCCTCTGCGCCGCGCTGCCGCTGCACGCCAGCGAGGCCGAGGCGTCCCCCGATGCGGCTGCCACCGGCGCCGAGCGCTCGCCCACCGAACTGGCGGCGGTACGCGTGCAGGCCGGCAAACCGAAGGCCGATACCTCACGCGTGAACGCCTTCGGTGGTGGGTCCTGGAAGGACACCCCGGCCTCGGTGAACGTGCTCGAGCGCGACTATCTCGACCGCCGGCAGGTGCGTTCGCTGTCCGAGCTGGCCAGCAACGATGCCTCGCTGGGTGATGCGTATGCGCCGGTGGGCTACTACCAGAACGTCGCCATCCGCGGCTTTGCGCTGGATGCCGCCACCGGCTACCGCTTCAACGGCCTGTCCATCGCCGGCGAACAGCGCCTGGCGCTGGAGAACGTGCAGTCGGTTGAGATCCTCAAGGGTGAAGCCGGCCTGGCCGCGGGTGTGATGGCGCCCGGCGGGATCATCAACTACATCGGCAAGCGCCCGGCCGAAGTGCGCACCGCCACGCTCGGTACCGACTCGGAAGGCTCGCGCTACGTCGCCGTCGATGTCGGCCACTGGATCACCCCGCGTTTCGGCCTGCGCCTGAATGCCGCATGGGATTCCAGCAATTCCTACGTCGAGCACGCCGATGGCCGTCGCAACTTCTACTCGCTGGCCGCCGACTGGCTGATTGGCGAACGCGGCAAGCTGGAAGTGGATGCCAACTACCAGACCAGCTCGCAGCGTTCGGTGTCCGGCTACCAGCTGCTGGGCGCGCGTGAGCTGCCGCACGGCGTGGATCGCGAATTCCTGCTCGGCTACCAGCCGTGGCAGCGCCCGGTGGATATCGCCAGCACCAACATCACCGCGTTGCACACCTACGACTTCAACGATGCCTGGCAGTCGCGCGTCTCGGTCGGCCACAGCCGCTCGGTGATCGATGACAACGTCGCCTTCGCCTACGGCTGCTACTACGCCACGCAGTGTGCCGATGGCAGCGTGCCGGGCAACTACTTCGCGCCCAATGGCGACTACGACGTCTACGACTACCGCAGCCCGGACGACACCCGCCGCAACCAGCAGGCCCGTGCCGAGCTGCGCGGCCGCTTCGAGACCGGCAGCGTCGGTCATGAGTTGACCATCGGTGCCGACTACTTCCGCCGCACGGTAGACAAGCGCCCGAGCGTCAACGAGTACGTCGGCACCAGCAACATCCACGACGCACAGGTGCCGGTGTTCGCGCCGTCGCCGAAGATGCCAGGGCCGTCCGCACGACGCCTGGACAGCCGCCAGACCGCGTTCTTCGCGCTGGACCGGATGAGCTTCGGTGATGACTGGCAGTGGCTGGCCGGCGGCCGCTTCGTGCGCCTGGACGAGCGTGCCTACGACAAGCGTGGCACCCCGCAGCGGCACAGCCGCCTGTCGCGTTTCCTGCCGCAGACCGCCGTGGTGTGGAAGGCTACCGACCAGCTCAACGCCTATGCCAGCTACGTGCGCGGCATCTCGCTGGGCCAGGAAGCGCCCTTCTGGACCAGCAACGCCGACACCTTCCTGCCGTCGGTGCAGTCGCGGCAGCTGGAAGTGGGCGTGAAGTACGTGCCGGTCGAAGCACTGACGCTGGGCGCGGCGGTGTTCCGCATTTCGCAGCCGTACCAGTACGCCAAGCCCGACAACAGCGAGGTCGGCTACACCTTCGTCGAGGAAGGCACGCAGACCCACACCGGCCTGGAGCTGACCGCCAACGGCCAGCTGACCGATGCGCTGCAGATCGTGGCCAGCGCCAGCGTGCTGCAGGCGCGCGCGCGCGACACCGGCACCCCGGCCTATGAAGGCCATCAGCTGGTGAACGCGCCGAAGGTGCGCGCCAGCGTGCACGTGGCCTATGCGCTGCCGTTCGTGCAGGGCCTGGATGTGACCGGCGGCTGGCGCTATGCCGGTGCCAACGTGGCCCGTGCCGATGGTGGCGTGCGCGCACCGGACTACTCGGTGTTCGACGCTGGCCTGCGTTTCCAGCATCGCCTGCACGAGCGCGCGGTGACCTGGAACCTGTCGGTGGACAACGTGTTCAACCGCTTCTACTGGCGCGATACCGGCAGCAGCGGCGGTGACTACTACCTGTTCCCCGGCGCACCGCGACAGGCCCGCCTGTCGGTGACGTTCGCGCTGTGAGCGGCGTCATGCTCGAGTGGACCGCCGCGCTGTGCAGCATCCTCGGCGTCTGGCTGATGGCCAAGCGCCGGCTGGTGGCGTGGCCGGTCGGCCTGCTGTCGGTGACGCTGTACGGGCTGGTCTTCGCCGAGGCCAAGCTGTACTCGGACACCCTGCTGCAGGTCGCCTTCGGTGGCTTCCTGGTCTACGGCTGGCTCAACTGGCGGCAGCACGCCGCCGACGAGGGCAGCGTCCGCATCGTGCCACTGGCGCGCGGCAAGCTGCTGCGCGACCTGGCCATCGGCCTGTGCGGCGGCGTGGCACTGGGTGCGGCCATGCACACCTTCACCGATGCCGCACTGCCGTGGCTGGACGCGATGCTGACCGCGCTGAGCCTGGTCGGCCAGTGGTGGCAGGCGCGCCGCCACGTGGCCTGCTGGTGGGTGTGGATCGCGGTGGACGTGGTGTACGTGGGTGCCTACCTGTTCAAGTCGCTGCACGTGACCGCAGCGCTGTACGTGTTCTTCCTCGGCCTGGCCGTGTTCGGCCTGCGCGCATGGAGCGCAGCTGCGCGTGAACCGCAGGTGGCAGCGCAGTAGAGCCACGCTGTGCGTGGCCGGGGTTTACCGGTAGTCGCCAACCTTGGTTGGCGCGCGTGCCGACCAAGGTCGGCATCTACCCAACACATCCACGCAGGGCCTGGATCTACTGCACCCGCAAGGTCAGTAGAGCCACGCCATGCGTGGCTTGGGGCTACCGGTAGTCGCCAACCTTGGTTGGCGCACGCCTGCCGACCAAGGTCGGCATCTACCCAACACATCCACGCAGGGCGTGGATCTACTGCACCCGCAAGATCAGTAGAGCCACGCCATGCGTGGCTTGGGTTTACCGGTAGTCGCCAACCTTGGTTGGCGCACACCTGCCGACCAAGGTCGGCATCTACCCAACACATCCACGCAGGGCCTGAATCTACTGCACCCGCAAGATCAGTAGAGCCACGCCATGCGTGGCTTGGGGCTACCGGTAGTCGCCAACCTTGGTTGGCGCACGCCTGCCGACCAAGGTCGGCATCTACCCAACACATCCACGCAGGGCCTGAATCTACTGCACCCGCAAGATCAGTAGAGCCACGCCATGCGTGGCTTGGGTTTACCGGTAGTCGCCAACCTTGGTTGGCGTGCGCCTGCCGACCAAGGTCGGCATCTACCCAACACATCCACGCAGGGCGTGGATCTACTGCACCCGCAAGATCAGTAGAGCCACGCCATGCGTGGCCGGGGCTTACCGGTAGTCGCCAACCTTGGTTGGCGTGCGCGTGCCGACCAAGGTCGGCATCTACCAGGCGCATCCACGCATGGCGTGGATCTACTGGGTAAGCAGCAGGCCCAGCCGCAGCGGCTGACGCATGTCGGCTGGTGGCGCGGCCTGCAACGGCGCGGACTGCAATGTCGCGCGCAGGTCGGCGTCGACCTGGGCGTCGCCCAAACTGTCGAATTCGAGTTTCGAGATGCGGCCATCCGCAGCGATCCACACGCTCACCGGCAACGGCGTCGGTGCATCAGGGTGTGCCTGCAGCCATTCCAGCACGCGCTGCGCCTGCGGGTTCTGCTCCTGCTGCAGGCGCTGCTGCAACTGGCCGCCCACGGCGGCGGCATAGGCCATCCAGTGTGCGGGAGCCTCCTGCGCGGACACCGCGGCGCTCCCCAGTGCGAGCGCACCGAACAGCGCGGCCAACGGCCGCCACCAGCGGCGTGCGCCGGTTGTGTTCCTTGCCATCGCCATCGCCCGCCCCTGCGCTCTCATCCAACGTCTGATGGTCGGCGCGGTAGATGACAGGCAGATGGCGGGCGGCGCTGCCCGGCGCGATCAATCGCCGAGGTCGGCCAGCACCTTGCGCGAGGGCGCGAAGAAGGTCACGCCGGTGGTGGCGGTGGAGAAGTCGAGGATGCGGTCATGCAGCGGCGCAGGATTGCCGATGAACATGCGCTCGAGCATCTTCTCGATCACCCACAGGCGGCGCGTGTAGCCGATGAAGTAGGTGCCGTACTCGCCGCGCCCCGGGTTGGCGAAGGGCATGTTGTCACGCAGGATCTCGTGCTCGCCGTCGGCATCCTCGATGGTGCACAGCGTCTTGTGCGATTTCTGCGCATCGGCCGGTGCATCGTCCAGCTCGATGTTGTCGTGCTTGGTGCGGCCGATGATCGCTTCCTGTGCCTCGGTCTTCTGCGCACGCCAGGCATCGAGGTTGTGCAGGTACTTCTGCACCACCACGTAGCTGCCACCGGCATGCGCCGGGTCTTCATCGCCCACGATGGTGGCTTCCGGCAGCGACAGCCCTTCCGGGTTGGCGGTGCCATCGACGAAGTCGAGCAGGTCGCGGCCGTCGAAGTAGCGGAAGCCGGCCACGTCATCGACCGTTTCCACCGCATCACCGAACGCCATCAGCAGGTTGCGCTCGAACGCCACGATCAGGTCCATGGTGCGCGCACGGATGTGGTACAGCAGGTCGCCCGGCGTGGACACCGCGGTGTGGGTCGCGCCCTTGATCTCGCGGAACGGCGCCAGCTCACGCGGCGGCGTGGTACCCACCAGCGGCTGCCACACGCGGTGGCCAATGGCCACGTTGCAGGTGAAGGTGCGCTCGATCTCGCGGATGGCGGTGTTCTTGATCAGGTCGTCGGTGCTGGCCAGCACCTCGCGCGCCTTGGCGATCGACGCCTCGTCATCCTTCACTTTCAGCACCAGGAACGCCGCCGAATGGGTGAGCGGCGCCGTGATCTGCTGCGGCTCGTTGTCGAGCGTGTGGTTGAGGGCGGTGATCGGTGCGGGCTGGGAGTTCACGGCGGTTCCTGCTGGCTTGAGGCGGGCGCATCGCGTGTGGCGATGTGCGGGCGATCATAGCGGAACCGCCTGACCGGGGACGGAGCGGTTCTCGTTCCGTCCACCGGCGAAGGTACGAAGACCTCAATCCATATCACTCCAGACCGCCAGCTCGTAGCCATCCAGATCGCGGAAGTGGAAGCGACGGCCACCGGGGAAGGCGAACACCGCCTGCACCACCTCGCCACCGGCGGCAATCACGCGCTGCCGGGCGTCGGCAAGGTCCGCGCAGAATCACCAGTGGGCCGCCCTGCGCACGTACCGGAGCGTCGGAAACGAAACCACCTTTCAGGCGACCATCGTCGAACTCGGTATAGGCGGGGCCGTAGTCGGTGAAGCACCACCCGAATACCTCGCCGTAGAAGCGCTTGCTGCGGGCGATGTCGGCGACGTTGAATTCGATGTTGTCGATGCGGCGCTCGGCATCGCGGGGTGCGGCGTGGCTCATGGCGTGATTCCTGGGTGGGAGCCCCAGCTTCGGTCAGCGCGGCACGGCGGTCTTGAACAAAACGGCCATCATCAGCCCCATTCCAGGCGCAGCTGCCGTGCGGTCATGCTGGCAAGCTCGCGCGCCTCACGGCTGAGGTGGGCCTGGTCGGCATAGCCGGCATCAGCGGCCAGCATCGCCAACGAGTGCTGCGGCAGCGCGCGGCTATGGCGAAGAAAGCGTTGCAGGCGCAGGATGCGCTCCAGTGTCTTGGCGCCGTAGCCGAACTGCGACTGGCTGAAACGCCGCAGGCTGCGCGGGCTCAGACTCAAGTGCGCCGCCAGCGTATCCAGCGTGGCGTGACCCCCGGCGAGCGCCTGGAACAGGACATGTGCACGCTGCGCCGGGGTGTCGAGTGCGGCCGCGCCCATATGCTGCTGCAGGCAGTACGCCATCCGCTGCAGGCGCTGCGCAGGCGCGGTGTCACCGATGGAAGCCGCAGCTTTCTTCGCCCACGTGCCCTTCAGATCGGCCAGTGGCACCGCCTGGCCGATGATCCCGGCCAAGGGCAGGCCGAGCGCGGCCAATGCCTGGCCAGGTCGGAAGCGCGCCCCCAGCACCTGTGCACCGGGTGCCAGTGCCGGATGTGCAGCCACCCGATCCGGGCCGACCACGAACAGCGCGCCGTCGCGCCAGAGGATATCCACGCAGCCATCGGGCAATACGGTGATGTGCCCATCGGCATCGGCAGGGAGCTGGCTCTGCCACAGCTGGCCGAAGTGGCCACGCAGCGGCGCAGGCGCCAGATGCTCCTGGTAGGCCATGCCAGTACCTGCGAGGGAGGAAGGGTCGCCCATGCCGCATTGTGGTGCCACGGGGCCCATAAAAGTGAAGCCCGGCGCGAGGCCGGGCTTCGGTTGGCGTGTGGGAGAGAGAGAGAGTCACACGCCAGCACAACACGCACTAACGACAGGCGTTTGTTACCAGGTGAAGCGCGGGCCCACGAACCACTCGCGGTCGCCGGCCTTGGCCAGCTTCACTTCGCCACTCAGGCCCCAGTTCTGGTTGAACTTGGCGGTGGCGCCGACACGGCCATAGAACTCGCCGTCCGGGTTGATGCCGTGCTTCTTGCTGAAATCTTCGTAGCCGGCCATCACGTAGCCTTCCACGTACGGGTTGAACGCGGTGCGCACGCCCACTTCGGTGGAGTAGCCGTTGAAGTCCAGGCCGCGCTTCTCGTCGTACTTCTGGTACGCAACACGGGCCACCAGGTCGGTGTTCGGTGCGATGCCGTAGTTGTAGCCGACACCCAGGCGCCACTGGTCGACGTCATTCTTGAACTTGTCGGTTTCCTGGGCGCTGTAGTCGCCAAAGACGTGGAAGTTCGGGTGCACCGCAACGGAACCCTTCACCTTCCAGCCATCGGCGTCGCCGCCCTTGGCATCGGTGTTCACGTAGCCGCCTTCAACGTAGTTGTACGACAGGCCATCGGTTGCCGATGCAGCGAACGGCAGAGCAGCCAGAAGACCCAGGGCAAGCAGCGAATTCTTGTTCATCGGGACACACCTTTAATTATTTTGGTTTCGTCGACCGCCTCCCGGGAGGGGGAGAGAGAGGAGGCGGTCGACAGGTGTGAATTATCCGTTAGGGGGTCTAATCAACCCTGAATATTGAACTGACTGGTGTATAAATAAGGCTGGCGTTCAGGGAACTCCGCATGGCATTGCTGTTAGACGGGCAACCATAGGTTTGCGTTTTGGCTGAACCTATGGTTGCGCAAGGGCTGAGAACCTATGGTTGCAGTGACTTAGGGGCAGAGCTGACGTCCGCGGCTGATTGGCCCTCGCCAACAGCCCAGGAGGCAAGCGCCGCCGTGACATCGGTCCAACCTTGTCGGTCCTTAACAAGTAAGGAGCCCCTTTAGGTGCCCTACGAGGGTTCGCGGGGAGTCGGACGAAGCATGCGGTTGGCCTTAGCGACTCAGGACTAGTAGTGGTCGACATCGCTAGAGTCTCGTCCGCTACGGGCCGTACGCTGACGCGCCTCGCTCCTCTTGAAGTTCACGGCTGCTTCATGCCAGAAGCTGACATCGCTAGGCTACCTCCGACGCTTCTCAGAGGCCTTAATATCAAGCCCGCCTTAACGCTGCATGCGGCTAAGACCGGCGGCACTCCATCTACTAAATGGGCCCTGCGTCGGGCCGGCATTGTGGAGCGCGTTGCCGAAGGGCTATGGAAGGTGCCGGACGACCTGGCCGAGCGTGGCCGCCAGTACGACGCGCAGCGCCTGGGCGGCGTGGCCGTGGAGCTGAAATCGCACTTGCCCATCGAGCGGCAGGCCCGCGTGATCGGGGCCACGTGGCTCGACCAGCAGTTGATCGGCGGCGGCTCGGGCCTGGGCGACCTAGGCTTTGGTGGCGAGGCCAGGCCATGCAACAGCGCGCCGACTTCCTGGCCGAACAGGCGCTGGCCGAGCGGCGCGGGCAGCGCGTGATCCTGGCGCGCAACCTGCTGGGCACGCTGCGCAACCGGGAACTGGCACAGGCCGCGAAGGACATTGCCGCTGAAACCGGCCTGGAGCATCGCCCGGTGGCCGACGGGCAGCGTGTGGCTGGCATCTACCGGCGCAGCGTCATGCTCGCCAGCGGGCGCTACGCGATGCTGGACGACGGCATGGGATTCAGGTTGGTGCCGTGGCGGCCGATGATCGAGCAGCGGCTGGGGCAGCATATCGCCGCCGTGGTGCGCGGTGGCGGCGTATCTTGGGAGCTTGGACGGCAGCGCGGGCCAAGTATTTCTTGAGACCCTTCATCTACTTGTCGAACGGCCGAGCGCCTTCATCAGCCCCGGCTTCTGGCTCGCAAAGGTGCCATAGAAGACCTCATTACCGATGAGCGTGATCGGAGCCACGCGCACGCCGGTTCGTGACTTGGCTTCCGCAGAAATCTTCGGGTCGGTCAGGTCGCGTTCTTCAAACACGATGCTCTGCTGGGACAGCCACTCCTTCAGCACCCGGCAGTCCGGGCAGGCTGGAGTGCTATAGATGATGATGCGCGGGGTGCTGGCTTGGTTCATGGTCGTGCCTTCACTTTCCCCGAGCGGCAAGCCAGCTCTTCATCATGGCGATCTCTCCTTCCTGCGCAGAGATAACCTCCTGAGCCAACTCGCGGACCTCCGGGTCCTTGCCGTACTGCAACGCCACCTTGGCCATGTCGATCGCGCCCTGGTGATGCGGGATCATGCCGCGCATAAAGTCCACATCGGCATCGCCGCTGAAGTCAATCATCATGTCGGCGTGCATGCGGTCATTGCCGGCACGGTAGGCGGTCGTCGAGGCGTCGCCCGAGCTGCCGGTCCCCGCCTGTTGGCCGCGTTCTCCAAGCCACTTATTCATCATGGCGATCTCGCCTTCCTGCGCAGAGATAACCTCCTCGGCCAACTTGCGGACCTCCGGGTCCTTGCCGTACTGCAACGCCACCTTGGCCATGTCGATCGCGCCCTGGTGGTGCGGGATCATGCCGCGCATGAAATCGACGTCGGCGTTTCCAGTGAACTGCGCTCCCATCCCCGCGTGCATCTGGTCGTTCACGGCGCGATACGCGGTCGTGGAAGGACTGTCATTGGCCGAGGCGCTGGAGGGCATCGCGTGCCCATGGTGACCTCCGCTCGCATTGGCCTGCATCACTTCACCCGACGGGACCACCTTCTTCTGAACGGCCCTCAGGCCGATGGCGACCACGACGGCGCCCGCAATGAACAACAGGCTGAACTTGTTGACTCTCATGAAAAACTCCTTGAATGAGGTTGATGGAGTCACTGTAGGGCCTCCCATTGTTGGAAGGTCAAGGCCCTCATTTCGCCGTTGATGCCGATGAAAACCCTCGGCGCAAGATCCAGTCCTTCACTTCCGCCGCCTACGACAACGCGCTGTCGAAGCTGCAGCGGTGGAGGCAGGTGATGTAGCGCCTGAGGTGACCGCTAGATGGAACACCTTCCGCATCGGCCCGATCAGCCCGGACCTAGCCGCACCGGCTTTCGCGCGGTCTGCCACAGCAGCGGCACCAAGATCAGCGCCAGGGCCGGGAAGATCATCCAGTTGACCGCCTGCCAGCCCGAGTTGTGCAGGATCGATCCCGCGAGGAACGACACGGCTGCCGTGGCGGCGAAGACGAAGAAATCGTTCATGCCCTGCGCCTTGCTGCGCTCGGCCGGGGTGTGGCAATCGGTGACCATCGCCGTCGCGCCAATGAAGCTGAAGTTCCAGCCGATGCCCAGCAGCGCCAGCGAGCCCCAGAAGTGGGACAGGCCGAGCCCGCCCAGGGCCACCACCCCGGAGGCGGCGAGCAGCACCATGCCCACGGCGGTCACGCGCTCCTTGCCGTAGCGCACCATCAGCCGCCCAGTGAAGAAGCTCGGCCCGAACATCGCCAGCAGGTGCCACTGGATTCCCAGGGCGGCGTTGTCCACCGAATGCCCGTGGTTGACCATCGCCACCGGCGCGGCGGTCATCACGAACGCCATCACCCCATAGGACACCACGCCTGCGGCCACGGCCAGCGCGTAGCGCGGCATCGCCAGGAGCTGCAGCACCGTGCGGCCGCTGTCGGCGGCGGCTTCGGCCGGGGTCTGGCGCGGCGTGCGCAGCATCAGCAAGATCGGCAGGGCGATCAGCGGCAGCAGCGCCTGGCTGAGGAAGCTGCCGACGTAGGGCGTGCCCGCTACCGCGTCGCGCGTGAAGATCACCAACTGCGGCCCGATGATGGCACCCGCGAGAGCCCCCACCATCACCCAGGAAATCGCCTTGGCCTTGAGCGCGTCCTCGGCGGTGTCGGCGGCTGCGAAGCGGTAGCTCTGCACATACGCGCCGTAGAAGCCCGCCAGGAAGGTGCCGGCGCAGAAGATCCAAAACGAGGCCAGCATGATGCCCAGCGCGGCGATCAGGCCCGAGGCCACGCCGAAGCCGACCCCGACCACGTATCCGTTGCGGCGGCCATGGCGCCGCATGATGAACGCCGCAGGCAAGGTGCCGATGGCAAGACCCAGGCCGAACAGGCTCACAGGCAAGGTGATCGAGGCCGAGTCCTTGGCAAGCTGCTGGCCGACCAGCCCGCCCAGCGACATCACGATGGGCGCGCTGGCGCCACCGAGCGCCTGCGCGGCGGTGAGAACGCCGATGTTTCGGCGCGTGATGCTCTGGTCGGTCATGGGCGGTCCTTCTTGTTCGTTTGTCTGGCCGGAATTATTACACACATGAATATATGTTCAGTTATTAGACAATGATTCGGCCATACGATGCTCATGAACCGCCGCAGCCTGGTCGCTCCTCGCAAATCTCCCGAGCGGCAGAAGAAACAGCCTGCCGTTCCAATGCGAGCAGGTGCTCTTTCACCCGGGTCAGTTGCGCCATGCGTTCCTCGACACAGGCGAGATGGTCCCGGACAGCCTGCGTCAGCAGCTCGGGTTCCGGGGACTCGCGATGCGTCCAGCCCAGCAAGTTGCGCATGTCATCCAGGCCGATGCCCGACGCGCGGTAGTTGCGAATCAGGTAAAGCCGCTCGACATGGGCCGGGCCATAGCGCCGGTAGTTGTTGCGGGACCGCTCGGGAGCGGGCAGCAGGCCCTCCCGTTCGTAGAACCTGATGTTCTCAGGGGCGTGCCGGTCAAGCGCGCGAGTTCACCAATCCTCATCCAGCTCTCCGCGCGCAGCGATGGGGGACGCCACCGCTGCGCGCCGGCCCTCATCCCGGCGACCGGGCGGGCTGCTGCGCCGTGGCGCCCGATTGCACCGTGTGCTCAGTCCAGCCGCCGCCCAGCGCCTTGTACAGATGGATGAGGTTGTTCAGCCGCGTCAGGCGCGTGCGCACCAGGGTCTGCTGCGTGCCGTAATGCGTGCGCTGCGCGTCGAGTACAGTGAGGTTGTTGTCCACGCCCTCCTGGAAGCGCTGCTCGGCCAGCTCGTAGGCCTTCTGGCTGGCCGCCACCAGGAGCTGCTCCGCGCGGATCTGCTCATCGAGCGTGCGCTTGCCCGCCAGGCCGTCGGCCACCTCGGCGAAGGCCGCCTGGATGGACTTCTCGTAGTTGGCGATCTCGATGCGCTTCTGTACGTGCGCCACGTCCAGGTTGGCGCGCAGCGCGCCGCCGCGGAAGATGGGCAGCGTGATCTGCGGCAGGAAGCTCCAGGCCCGCGAGCCCGAATCGAACAGGCCGTCCAGCGAAGCGCTGGCCGTGCCCGCCGAGCCCGTGAGGCTGATCATCGGGAAGAACGCGGCCCGCGCCGCGCCGATGTTGGCGTTGGCGCCGATCAGCATCTGCTCGGCGGCGCGGATGTCCGGCCGGCGCGCGAGCAGTTCGGACGGCAGGCCGCTCGGCAGGCCGGTCGGCACGATGTCGTCCGGCAGCGCCATGGCCTCGTCAAGCTGCCGGGACAGCTCCGGCGTCAGCGGCTGGCCCAACAGCAGCACCAGCGCGTTGCGGTCCTTGGCCGCCTGCCGCGTGTAGGCGGCATGGTTGGCCTCGGCGGTGCGCAGCGCGATCTCTGCGCGGCGCAGGTCGAGCTGCGTGGAGTTGCCCACTTCCACCAGTTGGGTGGTCAGCCCGTAGGAGCGCTTCTGCGTGGCGAGGGTGTCGCTCGTCAGGCGCAGCAGTTCCTGGTCGGCACGCAGCGTGAGGTAGGCGCTGGCCACCTCGGACACCAGGCTCATCTGCGTGGCGATGCGGGTCTCGTCGAGGGCCAGGTAGGACGCCAGCGCCCGGTCGCTGAGGCTGCGGACGCGGCCCCACAGGTCCAGTTCCCAGGCGGCCGTCACCCCGGCCACGTCGTAGCGCCGGAGCACGTCGCTTTGCCCCGTGGTGCTGAGGTCGGCCGGTGCGCGCTCTGACGCGCCGCGGGCGGAAACGCCCAGGTTCGGCAGCATCTCGGCACGCTGGATACGGTACAGCGCCTGAGCCGCCTCCACGTTGAGCGCGGCCTTGCGCATGTCGCGGTTGTTCTCCAGTGAAATGCCGATCAACTGCTGCAGCAGCGGGTCGCGGAAGAAGTCCCGCCAGCCGATCTCGGCCGTGATCGCGTCGTCGGGCGTCGCGGCCGCCGGTTCCACATAGGCCGCGCCCGAGGGATAAGCCGTGTCGATCGGCGATGCGGGCCGGTCATACTTCGGTGCCATGGAGCAGCCAGTCAACGCCGTCGCGAGGGCGAGCGGCGCCAGCGTCCTGGCGGGTCGTGTGAATGCGAAAGATGTTTTCATGTCGTATGTCCTCCTGGCCGTCATGCGTGCTGGTCGGTCATGCCGACACGGGCATGGCGCGCTTCGCGGCGCAGCGCCAGCTTGCGCACCACGACGTAGAACACCGGCGTCAGCACCAGGCCGAATACCGTCACGCCCAGCATGCCGGCGAACACCGCGATGCCCATGGCGTGGCGCATCTCGGCGCCCGCACTGCTGGCCAGCACCAGCGGCACCACGCCAGCGATGAAGGCGAACGACGTCATCAGGATCGGGCGCAGCCGCAAGCGCGCGGCTTCAAGCACGGCTGCCAGCGGATCGGCCCCTTCGCTTTCCTTCGCGCGGGCGAACTCCACGATCAGGATCGCGTTCTTGGCGGCCAGGCCGACCAGCACCACGAAACCGATCTGCGTGAAGATGTTGTTGTCCCCCCCAGAGAGCCAGACGCCGGCGATCGCCGAGAGCAGCGCCATGGGTGCAATCAGCAGCACAGCGAACGGCAGCGACCAACTGTTGTACTGGGCCGCCAGGAACAGGAAGGCGAGCAGCACCGCCAGCGCGAAGATATAGATAGCAGTATTGCCAACTCGCTTTTCCTGGAAAGTCAGGTCCGTCCATTCGTAGGTCATACCGTCCGGCAGCGATTCGCTCACGATCTTCTCAATCGCGGCGGTGGCCTGGCCGGATGAGTAGCCCGGCGCTGGCCCGCCGCTGATGTCGGCCGAGGGGAAGCCGTTGTAATGCATCACCCGGTCGGGGCCGGAACTGCGCTCGATGGTCGCGATCGCGCTCAGCGGGATCATGTCGCCCGCTGCATTGCGCACCTTGAGCATGCCTATGTCCTCAGCCTGCATGCGGAACTGCGCATCGGCTTGGGCCATTACCCGGTAGGTGCGACCGAAGCGGTTGAAGTCGTTGACGTAGAGCGAGCCAAGGTTGACCTGCAGGGTGTCGAACACCTCGGTCAGCGACACGCCCTGCGACTTGGCCTTCACCCGGTCGATGTCCACCTGCAACTGCGGCGCATTGGTCTGGAAGCTGGCGAGCATGTTCGCCAGCTCGGGCGCCTGCATGGCCTTGCCCATGATCTGGCCCTGTGCTTGTGCAAGCGCCTCGGGACCCAGGCCCGCCCGGTCCTCGATCTGCAGCTTAAAGCCGCCCATAGAACCCAGGCCCGGCACCGGCGGCGGCGGGAAGATGCCGACGAAGCCGTCCGGGATCTGGCTGAACTTGCCCATGAGCTTGCCCTGGATGGCGAAGGCCGACAGCGACGGGTCCTTGCGCTCATCGAAGGGCTTGAGCATGGCGAACATCAGCGCGGTGTTCGGCTGGTTCACCGGTCCATTGACCGACAGGCCCGGGAAGGCCACCACGCTCTCGACGCCCGGCTCAGCCAGTGCGATCTTGGTCATCTCCTTGACGACCGCCTCGGTGCGATCCAGCGAGGCGCCGGTCGGAAGCTGGGCGATGCCCACGAGGTAGTACTTGTCCTGGGCGGGCACGAAGCCCGCAGGCACCTTGTGGAAGCCCAGCCAGGTCAGGCTCAGGAAGCCGACGTAGAGCAGCAGCACGATGGCGCTGCCGCGCACCGCGCGGCGCACGCCCCCGACGTAGGAATTCGAGGCGCGGTCGAAGAAGCTGTTGAAGCGGCGGAAGAAGCCGCCGAACACGCCATCGATGATGCGCGTGACGCGATCGGGCTTGGTCGCGCCGTGGTGCGGCTTGAGCAGGATGGCGGCCAGCGCTGGCGACAGCGTAAGCGAGTTGATCGCCGACAGGATGGTCGAGAACGCGATGGTTAGCGCGAATTGGCGATAGAACTCGCCCTGCAGCCCCGACAGGAACGCCGAGGGGATGAAGACCGCTGCCAGCACCGAGGTGATGGCCAGGATCGGGCCAGTCACTTCATCCATCGCCTTGCGCGCCGCGTCCTTGGGTGATTCGCCCAGCGCTATGTGGCGCTCCACGTTCTCCACCACCACGATGGCGTCATCCACCACGATGCCGATGGACAGCACCAGTCCGAACAGCGACAGTGTGTTCAGCGAGAAACCGAACATGTGCATCACCGCGAACGTGCCGACCAGCGAGACCGGCACGGCGATCAGCGGGATGATCGACGCGCGCCAGGATTGCAGGAACAGCACCACCACGATCACCACCAGGAAGATGGCCTCCAGCAGCGTGACGGCGACGGACTGGAGCGAGGCGCGCACGAAGACCGTGGGGTCGTAGGCGACGCTATACTCAATGCCGTCGGGGAACTTGGCTTGAAGTCGGTCCATTGCCGCGCGCACCGCGCTAGACACATCCAGCGCGTTCGCGCCCGGGCTCTGGATGATCTGTATCCCCACCGCCGGCTCGCCATTGAGCAGGCTGCGCAAAGAGTAGGAATCGGCCCCCATCGAGATGCGGGCGACATCCCGCAGGCGAGTTACCTGGCCGTCGGCGCCCGTCTTCACGACGATCTCGCCGAATTGCTCCTCGCTCGACAGTCGGCCCAGAGTGTTGACCGTGACCTGGAACGCCGCCGAGGCATCCGGCTGCTGACCAACCGAACCAGCGGCAACCTGTATGTTCTGCTCGCGGATGGCGGCAACCACGTCGCTCGCGATCAGCCCACGAGCAGCGACCTTGGCGGGTTCGAGCCAGACCCGCATCGAATACTCCCCGGCGCCCCAGACTAGGACATCGCCGACGCCTGGCGTACGAGCCAGCTCATCCTTCACATGAAGTGTGGCGTAGTTGGAGACGTACAGCGGATCATATCGACCTCCAGGCGAAAGCAAATGCACCACCATGAGAACGTCCGGCGACGTTTTCTCGGTGACAACACCGATGCGCTGAACTTCAGGCGGTAGGCGCGGCAACGCCCGCGAGACCCGGTTTTGCACCTGGATCTGCGCAATGTCGGCGTTGATATGCTGCTCGAAGGAGACGGTGAGCACCATTTTCCCGTCGGTGGACATCTGAGACTGCATGTACATCATGCCTTCTACGCCGTTGATCGCCTGCTCCAGCGGTGATGCCACGGTATCGGCGATCACTTGCGGGTTGGCACCGGGATAGCTAGCGGTGACCTGCACCGTGGGAGGCGTGACCTGCGGGTATTCGCTCAGCGGCAGCTGGAAGTAGCTGATCGCGCCCGCGATCAGCATCAGCAGCGACAGGACGATGGCGAAGACCGGCCGGTTGATGAAGAAGCGGGGGAAATTCATTTGCGGGCCTCCGCCGAGCCGGCCGCGCCGTCAGCCTTGGCGGGGTCCGCGCCGCCGGCCTTGGCAGGCGCCGCAGCGGGAGCCGGAGCGTTTGCCGCAGCCTTGGTCGCGCCGGCCGCGCCTGCGGCCGGTGCCGCGGGCGCCTGCATGGGCACCATGCGCGGCGTGACCGCCATGCCGGGGCGCACGAGGCCCTTGATGATGATCTTCTCACCGGCCTGCAGGCCGCCGTTGATGACGCGCAGCCCGTCCACCACCGGCCCCAGTTCGATGGGCCGGTACTGGGCCTGGTTGTTCTCGCCCACAACCAGCACGTAGTTGCGCCCTTGGTCGGTGCCCACGGCCTGATCGTCGATCAGGACGGCCTCGCGCGCCGCGCCGGTGGACAGCTTGGCCCGGACGAACATGCCGGGTGCCATGCGCCCATCCGGATTGGGCACAACGGCGCGCACGCGGATCGTGCCGGTGCTTCGGTCAATGGTGTTGCCCACGAAGTCGAGCGCGCCCCTGTGCGGGAAACCCTTGTCCGTGGTCAGCCCGACCTGCACGGGCAGCGAGGCCTTGCCGCCGGCGTCCGCAGCGGGCCGCGAGCGGCTCACGACGTTGAGGTACGTGGCTTCGTCGATGTCGAAGTACACGTGCAGCGGGTCGATGGACACGACCGTGGTCAGCAGCGTGGCCGCGCCGGCGACACCGCCGCTGACCAGGTTGCCCTCGGTCACGAGCACGCGGTCAACGCGCCCGGCGATGGGCGCCGTGACGCGGGCGTAGGACAGATCCAGCCGCGCCGCAGCGACGGCGGCCTTGGCCGCTTGCACCTGGGCCTGGCGCGCACTGCGCGCGGAGACGGCATCGTCGTAGGTCTTGCGCGCGACAGCGCCGGTCGCCACCAGGCGCTCGGCGCGGTCGAAGTCGGCCTGGGCCTGACTGGCCAGCACCTCGGCCTGTTGCAGTTGCGCCGCAGCCGTGTCGAGCGAGACCTGGAACGGCCGGGGGTCGATCTGGAACAGCAGTTGTCCCTTGCGCACCAGTCTGCCCTCGGGGACGCTCACAGCATCGACGGCGCCGCCGACCCGCGAGCGCAGCTCGACGGTCTTGGGCGCGGCCAGGAAGCCGGTGTACTCGGCCGATGGCGCGACCGTGCGGGTGATGACCTCGGCCACGGGCACCTGCGGCGCCATCGGCGCGTCCGCCGGGGGTGCCGCGGCCTTGCTCTCGTCCTTGGCGTCGCGGGCGGCAATCGCTATGCCCCCGACGGCTGCGATGAGGCCTGCCACCACAACGATTCTGATTTTTTTACGCATGGAAGTGCCCCTTTCTTGGATGCAGGACTCCGGCCCTTCCGAAGCGCTCTGCAGAAATTTGTGTGGAGGCTGGGCGTTACAACGAAGGCAAGGTCAAGCCCTTTGGGTTGCCCTAGCGGGCAGGCTGCATGGACAAGGTGGTGGGGAACCCCGCGTCGTCGCCGTGGCCACTCCGACATCCAGCTCACGAATGCCGTTATGCGGTTGAACCGGTCGGTCTTGTGGGTGATTGCGAGCGCGGGAGGCTCAGGCGTCCAAGCTGCCGCCGCCCATTGCTGTGCCTGCGCGGCATCCCGGCGCCCAGGCAGGGCCCGCGATTTAGGCTGTTGCGCCCAGGCCGCATCGAGGACGTCCTTGAGGCTAACCGGCGGCGTGGGTACCGGCGCCTCGCAACCTGCCATTCGCCTGGGTGCTTGGGCCTGGTCAGTCGTCGGCTTTGTCCTCGGAAATGTGGACCGCCATGTCCTGCAGCACCTGGCTGACGTGCTGGTCCGCGATGCTGTAGAAGATGTGCTTGGCTTGGCGTTCGCCGCGCACGAGGCGCGCTCCGCGCAGCAGCCGCAGGTGATGGCTGACCAGAGACTGCGACAGGTCGAGCGCTTCGGCGATGTCCCCCACGGCGACCGAGCCATGCATGCACTGCAGCAGGATCTTCAATCGCGATTGGTCGCCCAGCAGGCGGAAGGTCTCGGCCAGAACAGCGACGTCACTTTGCGACATTGCGAGGGCATCGGTCGCCGCGTCGTGGCTGGTGGTCGAGCATTGCGAGGTGTCGGCGCTGGTGGTTTCGCGGGACGTCATGGATGCAAATCCTCAAGTGGAGTGCGAGCCGGCTCGCGCGGCCTCAATGCCTGTGACCAGGAGCGGAATGGTCGTGGTCATGGCCGTGGCTGTGCCCGCCGCCATGCTTGTGATTGCCATGATCATGGCCGCTGTGGTCATGACCGCTGTGATCGTGGCCGCTGTGGTCCTGACGCTCCGACGTGGGCTGCAAGCTGCAGACGTTCTCGTCGGTGCCCGAGTTCCAGTCGATCCCGACCGTGGCGTGTTCGATGCTGAATTGCTCTCGAAGCACCGCTTCGACGCGTTTGACCACGGCGCGTGCTTCCTCGTCCACGTTGGGGCGAACGTGCAGCGTGGCCATCGTGCGCCCGGAGGTGAGCTGCCACACGTGAACGTGGCTGACGGCCGCCAGGCCCGGCACGGCGCCCATCAGGCCTTGCTCCACCTTTTCCGGCGAAGCATCCTCCGGCGCGCCTTCCAGCAGGATGTGGATCGACTTGGCGAGCAGCTTCCATGCGCTGCGCAGGATCAGCGCCGCCACCAGGACCGACAGGATGGGATCTATCGGCGTCCAGCCCGTGAGGTAGATGACGATCGCAGCGACGATGGCGCCGACCGAGCCGAGCAGGTCGCCCATCACGTGCAGGATGGCCCCCTTCACGTTGACGTGATCGGTCTCTCCGCGGGTCATGATCCACAGCACGAGCACGTTCACCAGCAGGCCGAGCACGGCGACGATCATCATCGGGCCGGCCAGGATCACGGGCGGCGCCTGCAGCCGCTCCCACGCCTCGTAGGCGATCCAGGCGACGATCGCGAACAGGGTCACGGCGTTCAGGAAACCGGCGATGACCTCGAAGCGCAGGTAGCCGAAGGTGCGCTTGCTGTCGGCCGCGCGGCGGCCGAACCGGAATGCTGCGTAGGCCAGTGCGAGCGCCGCGGCGTCGGTCAGCATGTGGCCCGCGTCGGCCAGCAAGGCCAGCGAGCCCGACAGCACGCCTCCGACGGCCTCCACAACCATGAAGCCGAAGATCAGGAAAAAGGACAGCAGGACCTTGCGCTCGTTGGCGCTGGTCACGGTCGGGGTGTGGTCATGATCATGGTCGTGATCGTGACCATGGTCATGGTCATGGTCATGGTCATGGTCATGTGCGTGGGATTGGGACATGGGGCCTCGGGAAACTGGGTCTTTGACTGTGGCTCAAAATATAACACATGAATATGTGTTCATGTGAATTGATTTGCACATTTGTGTCCGCGTCTCACCACGGCCGGGATGCCGCTCCGGGCAATTGCCTTAGCCTGGCTCGGCGACCATTCCCCACGCTTGGCAAGCAGCCGTTGATCTAACATCCAGTGGCAATATCCCCCCTGGGGGGATATGATTTCAGCATGGAAGACATGCATAAGCACACCACCCATCCCGACCTGGTGAAGCGGCTCAAGCGCGCCGAGGGGCATCTGCGGCACGTCATCGGGATGATCGAAGGGGGAGAAACCTGCCTCGACATCGCCCGCCAGCTCGCGGCGGTGGAAAGCGCGGTGACGGCGGCCAAGCGCGTCCTGATCCACGACCACATCGACCACTGCCTGTCCCATGACGAGGACTCCGTTCTGACCGAAATGAAGGCGCTGACCAAACTGCTCTGAGGCCGTCCGATGCTCTCCGTGCTGAAGAACCGCACCTACCGCCACCTGTTCACCGCCCAGGTGATCGCGCTCGTCGGCTCCGGCCTGATGACGGTGGCGCTCGGCCTGCTGGCCTACGAGCTGGCCGGCGCGGATGCAGGCGCGGTGCTCGGGACGGCGCTGGCCATCAAGATGCTGGCGTACGCGGGGGTCGCGCCGGTCGCGCAGGCCTTCGCCGACCGGCTCCCGCGGCGCTCGCTGCTCGTGGCGCTGGACCTCGTGCGAGCGGCCGTCGCGCTGTCCCTGCCCTTCGTCACCGAGGTCTGGCAGATCTACCTGCTGATCTTCGTTCTGCAGGCGGCGTCCGCCGGCTTCACGCCGACCTTCCAGGCCACCATCCCGGACATCCTTCCCGACGAAGAGGACTACACGAAGGCGCTGTCGCTGTCCCGGCTGGCCTACGACCTGGAAAGCCTGATTTCCCCGATGCTGGCCGCCGCGCTGCTGACCGTCATCAACTTTCACAACCTGTTCGCAGGAACGGTGCTCGGTTTCCTCGTTTCAGCCGCTCTCGTGGTCAGCGTGCGGTTGCCCACGTCCGTCCCCGGCCGGCGCCGCGGCATCTGGGAGCGAACGACGCGCGGCACGCGCATCTACCTCGCCACGCCACGCCTGCGGGGCCTGCTGGCGATCAGCCTGGCCGTCTCGGCGGCAGGCGCGATGGTGTTCGTGAACACGGTGGTGCTCGTGAAGGCGCGTTTCGGCCTGGGCGAAGTCGAGGTGGCGTGGGCACTGGCGGCGTTCGGAGGCGGCTCGATGGTGGCCGCCTTCGTCTTGCCGTCCCTACTGGAGAAAGTAGCCGACCGACCCGCGATGCTCACCGGCGCCGCTGTCCTCGTCGTGGGCACGGCGATCGGCGCACTGCTGCCGAGCTATGTGCTGTTGCTGCCGCTGTGGCTGGTGATCGGCTTTGGCTACAGCGTGGCGCAGACGCCATCCGGCCGTCTTCTGCGCCGCTCGGCCCACGCCGAGGACCGTCCAGCGATCTTCGCGGCCCACTTCGCGCTGTCGCACGCCTGCTGGCTCATCTGCTACCCGCTGGCCGGACGCTTCGGCGCGGCCACGGGGCTGCAATCGACGTTCGTCGTCATGTCCTTGATCGGCCTGGCTGGCGTGGCGCTGGCGCTTCGGCTGTGGCCGGCCAGCGACCCGTCGGACTTGGCCCATGACCATCCGAACCTGTCGGCGGATCACCCCCACTTGCGTCAGCACGCGAACCAAGGCGGGCACCATCACGTGCTGGTCGTGGATGACTTGCACCGGATCTGACCGAAAGGATAGGCCTCACGGGACGCGGTAAGGGCTGTTTCGCACCAAGGCTAGTCGTCGCTGTTGTCCTCAACGATGTGGATGGCCATGTCCAGCAGCACCTGGCTCACGTGCTTGTCCGCTACCTCATAGAAGATCTGCTTGGACTGGCGCACGCCCCTGACCAGACGGGCTCCACGCAACAGTCGAAGGTGATGGCTGACCAACGACTGCGAGAGTTCGACGGCTTCCGCGATGTCGCTTACCGACGTGGACCCCTTCATGCAGCACAGCATGACCTTGAGCCGCGACGGATCGCCCAGGAGCCGGAAAGTCTCGGCCAGGATGGTCACGTCATTCTGTGACAGGGAGGCCAGATCGGTGCTTGGGCCCTTCGGTGGGGCACTGACTGGTTTGCGTGGAGTCATCTCTCAAAAATTCCTACCCTCGAACGGCTGTTCGTGCCCTTCAGGATCAACGAGGCTGCGACCGCTTGAGCGCGCGCACAGCCCGGGACCAGGGCGAGCCTGGCGACCAAGGCCCCTCGTTTCCCCCGTGCGCCGGGCCATTTCTGAAACCTGACAGTACCCGAAAAAAGCGCTTGACCTTCCCACGATGGTAAACCCCAAGCTCCCCCCGTGTCGAATATCAACTATGGGAAACAACCATGAGCATGCCAATAACGAGTGATGCTCGTGCCACCGCAGCAGCGATCAGCCTACCCATCGAGGGCATGACCTGCGCGAGCTGCGTCGGCCGAGTCGAGGCCGCCCTGGCCAAGGTGCCGGGCGTGGACAGCGTTTCCGTCAATCTCGCCAACGAGCGGGCGGACATCCGCCTGGCCGGTCCTGTCGATCGCATCGCGTTGATCCAGGCGGTCGAGAAGGTCGGCTACGACGTGCCGGCTGGCACCGTCGAACTGGCGGTCGAGGGCATGACCTGCGCCTCCTGCGTGGGCCGCGTCGAGAAGGCACTCAAGGCCGTGCCCGGCGTCACCGAGGCCACGGTCAACCTCGCGACCGAGCGTGCCACCGTGCGCGGCGTGGCCGCCGTGGCGGACCTGATCGCGGCCATCGAGAAGGTCGGCTACGAGGCCAACCCGGTGGATACCGGCGCGCAGGCCGACGAGGAAGCCGCCGAGAAGAAGGACGCCGAGCGCGCCGAACTCAAGCGCGACCTGACCCTGGCCGCCGTGCTGGCGCTGCCTGTGTTCGTGCTCGAAATGGGCTCGCACATGATTCCCGGCATGCATGAGTGGGTGGCTTCCACCATCGGCATCCAGCAGAGTTGGTATCTGCAGTTCGTGCTGACCCTGCTGGTGCTCGCCATTCCGGGCTGGCGCTTCTACGAGAAGGGCTTCCCGGCGCTGTTCCGCCTGGGTCCCGACATGAACTCGCTGGTCGCGGTCGGCACGGCCGCGGCCTTCGGCTATTCGATGGTCGCCACATTCGCGCCCAGTCTGCTGCCGGCCGGCACGGTGAACGTGTACTACGAGGCGGCCGCCGTCATCGTGGCGCTGATCCTGCTGGGCCGCTTTCTTGAGGCACGGGCCAAGGGCCGCACCTCCGAGGCCATCAAGCGCCTGGTCGGCCTGCAGGCCAAGGAGGCGCACGTGCTGCGCGACGGCCGCATCGTGGACATCCCGATCAACGACGTGGCGCAGGGCGACATCGTGGAAGTGCGCCCCGGCGAGCGCGTGCCGGTCGATGGTGAAGTGACCGAGGGCCGCAGCTTCGTGGACGAGTCGATGATCACCGGCGAGCCGATTCCCGTGGAAAAGGCGGAAGGCAGCACCGTGGTCGGCGGCACCGTCAACCAGAAGGGTGCGCTGACGCTGCGTGCCACCGCCGTGGGCGGTCAGACCATGCTGGCGCAGATCATCCGCATGGTCGAGCAGGCGCAAGGTTCCAAGCTGCCGATCCAGGCCGTGGTGGACAAGGTGACACTGTGGTTCGTGCCCGCCGTCATGCTGGCCGCCGTGCTGACCTTCTTGGTCTGGCTGGTGTTCGGCCCGTCGCCCGCGCTGTCCTTCGCGCTGGTCAATGCCGTGGCGGTGCTGATCATTGCCTGCCCGTGCGCCATGGGTCTGGCGACGCCGACCTCCATCATGGTCGGCACGGGCCGCGGCGCCGAGATGGGCGTACTGTTCCGCAAGGGTGAAGCCCTGCAACTGCTCAAGGACGCCAAGGTGGTGGCCGTGGACAAGACCGGCACGCTGACCGAGGGCCGCCCGGTCCTGACCGACCTGGAGATTGCCGACGGCTTTGACCGCAACCAGGTGCTGGCGAAGGTCGCCTCTGTCGAATCGCGCTCGGAGCATCCGATCGCACGCGCCATCGTCGAGTCGGCCGTGGAAGGTGGCATCGCGCTGCCGACGATGACCGACTTCGATTCGGTCACGGGCATGGGTGTGCGTGCCACCGTGGACGGCGCGCGTGTCGAGGTCGGTGCCGATCGCTTCATGCGTGAGCTGGGGTTGGACGTGAGCGGCTTCGCTCGCACGGCCGAGCGCCTGGGCAATGAGGGCAAGTCGCCGCTGTACGCCGCGATCGACGGCCGACTGGCCGCCATCATCGCGGTGGCCGATCCGATCAAGTCCAGCACGCCCGCGGCCATTGCTGCGCTGCACCAGCTCGGCCTGAAGGTGGCGATGATCACCGGCGACAACGCGCGTACCGCGCAGGCCATCGCCAAGCAACTGGGCATCGACGAGGTGGTGGCCGAAGTGCTGCCCGAGGGCAAGGTCGAAGCCGTGCGCCGCTTAAAGGCCACCCACGGCCAGATCGGCTACGTGGGTGACGGCATTAACGATGCGCCGGCGCTGGCCGAGGCCGACGTGGGCCTGGCGATCGGCACCGGCACCGACGTGGCGGTGGAGTCGGCCGACGTGGTGCTGATGTCCGGCAACCTGCAGGGTGTGCCCAACGCCATCGCGCTGTCCAAGGCCACCATCGGCAACATCCGCCAGAACCTGTTCTGGGCGTTTGGCTACAACACGGCCCTGATCCCGGTAGCTGCTGGCGTCCTATACCCCGCATACGGTGTGCTGCTGTCCCCAATTTTCGCGGCCGGAGCGATGGCGCTGTCCAGCGTGTTCGTGCTCGGCAACGCGCTGCGCCTGCGCCGCTTCCAGCCGCCGCTGGCGGCGGATACCGCTCATTGAGAAAGGAGGAACACCATGAACATCGGTGAAGCATCCAAGGCCTCGAAGGTCTCGGCCAAGATGATCCGCTACTACGAGCAGATCGGCTTGATTCCCCCGGCCGACCGGAACGATTCGGGCTACCGCGCCTATAGCCAGGACGACGTACACCGGCTGCACTTCATCCGGCGTGCGCGCGACCTCGGCTTCTCGGTGGCCGAGATCACGGACCTGCTGGGACTGTGGAACGACAAGTCGCGCCAGAGTGCCGACGTCAAGCGCCTGGCGCAGCAGCACATCTCCGAGCTGGACCGGCGCATCGCGAGCATGTTGGAGATGGCCGAGACGCTCAAGGCGCTGATCCGGTGCTGCGCCGGCGACGAACGGCCCGACTGCCCGATCCTGCACACGCTGGAGCAACTCGATACCAGCGACGACGAGCCCGAAGCGCGCACCGGCGCCGTGCCACGGCGTACAAGTGGCAACGCAGCGGCAACGAAGCCGCGTGCGCACTGAGCAGCCGGGAGAGACATGCCCAAGATCACCGTCTTGCCCCATCCTGAACTGGCGCCCGAGGGCGCCGAGCTGAACGTGCCGGTCGGCACCTCGATCTGCGAGGCGCTGCTAGACAACGGCATCGAGATCGAACATGCCTGCGACATGAGCTGCGCCTGCACGACCTGCCACTGCATCGTGCGCAAGGGGTTCGATTCCCTCAACGAGGTCGAGGAGTGCGAGGACGACCTGCTTGACCGGGCCTGGGGGCTAGAGGCGCAATCGCGCCTGAGCTGCCAGGCCATCGTGGCGAACGAGGACCTGACCGTCGAGATCCCGAAATACACGATCAACCATGCCAAGGAGAACCACTAGGACCCAGCGTGCCGCCGCGGGCGCGCCGGCCTGCGGCGGGGTTGCTCTGGCAGACGGAGGACTGACGGCGTTGCAGCCTGACGACCGACCCGCGAGCCAGATGTCTACACCCCCTTGCACCACCGCCGGTTAGGCTGGAAATGTCGTCAAAGTCCTTCAATCCGTGATAGTCGGCGCTGCGGCCGGCCCATGAAAAGTCCCACAGGAGAAGTCCAGCATGTCTGCGCCCAAACAAGCCACGCTCTACCGGATGGTCATGCCCGGCCATACCTGCCCCTACGGGCTGAAGTCGCTCGATCTGCTCAACCGCAAGGGCTACGAGGTCGAGGACAAACACTTGGCGAGCCGCGAGCAGACGGATGCGTTCAAGAAGGAGCATGGCGTCGAGACCACGCCCCAGGTCTTCATAAACGGGCGGCGCGTGGGCGGCTACGACGACCTGCGCAAATTCTTCGGCATGTCCGTGAAGGACAAGAACGCCGTGACCTACATCCCTGTGATCGCGCTGTTCGCCATGGCGGCCGCGATGGCGCTGGCGGCGAGCTGGGCGGCCTTCGGCCAGCTCTGGAGCATTCAGGCGGCAGAGTGGTTCGTGGCCTTTGCCATGTGTCTCCTGGCGCTGCAGAAGCTCAAGGACGTGGACGGCTTCGCGACGATGTTCCTCAACTACGACCTGCTGGCCAAGCGCTGGGTTCGGTATGCCTATTTCTACCCGTTCGCGGAGGCCATCGCAGGCGTCCTGATGGTCGCGGGCGTGGGGATGTGGGTGTCGATTCCGTTGGCGCTGTTCATCGGGACCGTCGGGGCCGTGTCGGTTTTCAAGGCGGTCTATGTCGATCGCCGGGAACTCAAGTGCGCCTGTGTGGGCGGGGACAGCAACGTGCCGCTGGGCTTTGTGTCCCTGACCGAGAACCTGATGATGGTGGCGATGGCCCTGTGGATGTGGGCCAAGGTCGCCTACCTTGGGATGCACTGAGCGCCGCGCCAGGTACGGCACAGCGCACGTGCTCGCATCGGTTGTCCTGTGTGCAGGCCGGCCACGACGCGGTGTTACTACGCGCGCGGCGGGAAGCCAGCTTCGCTCAGGGCCGCGGCGATCTGCTCTTGCGAGGCCGAGGTCTGGACCTCGACACGGCGGGTCGGCGGGTCCGTGACGATCTTAGCGTTGGGGTCGATCGTTTGGATCGTTTTCGTAACGGTGCGGGCGCAGCCGCCGCAGGTCATGTCTTCGAGATGGAATTGCATGGAAAACTCCTTTCGGGTTTGGGTGTTTGAAGTCTGGTCCTTGCCAAGGTTGGAAGGTCAAGCGCTATTTGCATCCCCGCTACACCAATCGGCCGAATGCTCATAGGGGCAAGGCCGTGGTGCTCTTTACCCGATCCAGCACGAAGCTTGTCTTGCAGTCCTGCACGCTGGGGTGCTTGAGCAGCGTGTCGAGCACGAAGCGAGAGTAGTGAGCCATGTTCTTGACGACCACCCGCAGCAGATAAGGCGTGTCCAAATCCAGCATCGTCGCCGCCGCCTTGGCGTCCTGGCTGTCGCCGGACGCGGCCGACCAGCGCGAGGCAGCCATCGCCAAGCGATTGGATCGGCTGTCGCGCCAAGCCGAGCGCATGGAGCGCGATCAGAACATCGCCATCGAAACGCTGGCGCTGTTCATCCGCTACTACCTCACCGTCAGCACGCCGGTTCCCGAAGCGCACCAAGACGCGGCCCGCGCGCAGGGCAAGGCGCGATTCGAGCAGTTCACCGAGCAGCTTGGCCGCCACCTGATGCGCGGGCGCAGCCTGGTGCGTGACGTGGTGGAGGAACTGCACCCCGACCCGATGCGGATGGAGGACGCAGCGGCAGCCGCTCAAGCACGGGAGCGTGCGTCATGAGCGCCGTTCCCCAATCCATGAGCGCCACGTCGCTCGACCGGCGCATCCAGATGCTGCGCACGGCAATGGGGCCGCTGATCGCCACCGCGCTCGAAGACCCCGACGTCGTGGAAATCATGCTCAACCCGGACCGCACCCTTTGGGTGGATCGCCTGTCTGTAGCCACCTCGCATCCATGGCAGTGTTCGCTTCGGGTCGAATAGGGGCCCTAGCATTCCTGATCGCGTCGTCGGCGCCAGCTCGTCTGCTTTCGGCCGGAACCTACGCGTATGCTAGCAATCACAGTCCACAAAACCTTGTGGCGATTCAACTTGAATGAACTGCTATGCGCCAGCTTTGGATTGAAGACGAGTGATGTGGTCGAAGGCAGCGAGTTTCGCCTCCGCTTGAGACTTGTAGTTGCGGCGAGCGTGCAGGACAGTTGAGTCGTCTAGCGCAGCCAAGGTACAGGCCCATTCTCCGCCGCGCGGGTAAACGGTAATGCGGAATCCATCCGAAGTGATATGCGGATTCCCCTTTGCCGAAACTTTCCACGCACGCGCAGTCCAACGCTTGCGCTTTGCTGCGCTGCTTTTCATAGAGGCTTCACGGGCTCGCGAGGCCGCCAGGTCGCCTTCCATGTGGCCGGCACATACACACCCAACCTCGAGAACGTTCGGGTAATCTGGGTGCTCCATGTGATGGACGTAGCGGATGGTTTGCGACTCGCACATCTCGCAATCGATCTGCGGCTCTCCAAGATCCTCAATATCTACGCAAGTCCAGCCGCGATGCGGCACTCCGGCTACAGACCACTTGCCTCGCCTATGCGCGACCAGCTCTTATTCTGTCAGAGGATTAGTTACTGCCATAGACCCTGACTACCTAGTAGCCGGACCCTAGAGTCCGGTCAAATGAATTATTCACAGCGCACCTTGTGGCAGGCTATCCCCTGATACCGCTCGATCTTATGTCCGCTGCGTCCGGGTATCAAGCACATGCATACCCCCACCACGAACAGGGCGGGAGCGAGCCCTTCAGCGGAGGTCTCCCTGGAGTCGAAACTGGAGGCTAGCATCGCTCGGGCCGAAACCTGCCTCAGTGCCCGCTTCTGGCCAGAACCGGACGTTCTGCACGAGTAGCGAGCATGTCTGCAGAGAGATGGCGGTTAGGTGGTCGGGTCCCGACGCTGTACCTTACTTGGCTCCAGCGGGCTGATCCGACGAAGCGGTGGTTGGGGCCTCGGCCAGTTCAGGCGAAATGAAGTTGGCATGCACCAAGGCAAGCTGCCCACCTTCAGCAGCGTAGTACTCGGTGACCCCGCAGTTGGGCACATCGCCTTCGCGGTCAAGGTCGAGGATGGCATCCTCGTCCATGCCTTCTAGAAGGTATCGCATGCAATTCACAATCACTTGGTGCGCGACGATCATCACGCGTGCACCGGCGTGGTTCCGTTGGAGATCCCCGACAACGCCGCGTAGCCGCAAGATGACATCACACCAGCTTTCTCCGCCCGGTGGGCGAAAGTAGAACTTTCCGACCAGCCGTCTCTGCGCGGCCAGTTCCGGGAAGGTAGCGACGATGCCACTGGAGGTGTAGCGGTCCAGAACGCCGAACTCCTTCTCACGCAGGCGCTCATCAATGATTAGACGGTGGCCAGGGCCAAGCGCGTCGGCCACGGCTTGGGCGGTCTGCCTTGCACGCATGTATGGAGAAGTCAGCACGATTTGCGGGCGTTGGTGCTCGGCAAGTCCCAGTACCCAAGCACCCAGTGCTTGCGACTGGCGCTCCCCCAGCGAGGAGAGAGGCACGTCCGCGTCGCGGTGTTCCAACTCGATTAAGGTGATGTTATTTGCCTCAGCGTGGTCTCGCGCAACGTTTCCGGCGCTTTGGCCATGCCGTACCACCCAGATCCGCTCTGGCCACCGCGCGGCAACCCCCTCCATCGCACTGTTCTGCTGCATATCAATCTCCCGCTTATCTGTCCGGGCGTTGTAGCGGGCATAAAGTCCTGCAAACGACTGGGTTGAGACATGGTTGAGACCTTGTCGACGACCGAGCCACCTTATCCCCGCTTGACGAAAAGCCGATGTCCGCTGCAAGCGCTCCCTTTCGCAGCGAAGCGCTATGCCTTTGCCTAAGCCTCCACATCGCGCATTGTTAGCGCCGTTTCAAGGCCGGTTTAGTGTCGGCTGCATCGGGCACATGCGCGGCGCAAGAAGGAAGTTCTGTATGTCATTGGGGGAGAGCGCGACACTGTCATAGCATTCGAATTGACTGCACCCCAAGCGAAACCTTTCAACTTTGAAGTCTTCCCGAGCTGCTTCAATGCCCTCCCCCAAGCGAGAGCTGAGCTAGTCGCTCATCGATTCTTAACCGCGCCAGATCCAACCCCGTGTCATCGTTGGCGTAGGGTGAGCCAAACAACGGGACCTCTACCCACCAGCATTCCTGACCGGGGTGTACGTAAGGCGCATGATCGTCTAGCAGAAGGGCCTCCCCGGCGTGAGATGTAACAAATCGCAGGTCCTTAGTTGGTCCGTACCATGAAACGTAGTGAAGCTTCCCAAACCAGCTCGGGGCCACACCCTCCGCTACGAGAAGCCTACAGATTTCTCGCACTCTTGACTCCGGAACAGTCGTAAAGAGTACTAGCTGACTGAACTTGATCCGCATCGCTTCCAGGAACGCGAACAGGCCAGGGCGTGGGATCTGGCTGACCGCATTTGAGATCAGCGTTCCTTCTAGGTCCATTGCAAGAATGGTTGGTCTCATACATCCCTCTGATCTTTAGCCAGACCTGCACGAAAGTCAGACCGCTTCAGGTGCGCATGAACAACAGTCAGCAGTACGACCGTATTCCAGCGTCCATGGTAAATGGCACCCCTTGCCTAGGTGCTGACGTGCTGCCCATCCAAGTAAGATCGCACATCCCGAAGTTCGCGCAAGCCTCCGCGACAAATAAAATCCAGCACGGTGTTACCAGCAAACATGGGCGCCATGTTAGGTCGCCTTATCCAGCCATCCGCCTGAATGGGGTCAGGCAGAAGGATATGAAGAGCTTTGTAAATGCCGAGTAGATAGCTAATCCGCACCAGGACCTCGGCATCGATATGCTCGTAGGCCCCTCGCGCCCATGCCTCATAAAAAGCATCGGGTGGGCTTCCAAGCAAAGCTCTCTGCTGAGGTCCGGACAGTTGCCATCGCGCAGCGAGGTTGAAGAACGCTCTCAATGCTGAGCCTGAAAGCTCTTCGCGACTGAGCTCATCTGTAGGGATGGTCATCATGTACTCATCTTCCAATCAACCTCCCTTAGAGGCACATCGTGGCGCAGCACAACCCCACGCCTACAGGTGCGCCGACATCTCTTTCAACAGTCGGCAGCATGCCCATGCTAGCGCAATCCACAAACTGTATTGCGTACTAAATCATCTGACATGCCAGCCGCTGTAGCAGCATGCATATCAGATGATCTGATACGTGATCAGATAATCTGCGCCCCACAAGCAAGAAGATGTGCTCGCTGTTTGCAATATGAAAGAGAGTGAGTGATGCTCGCCTACATGGTGCCCTTGTCGATACAAACGCTAGCACTTCGCGCAACGACTCCTGACCAGCTCGCCGAGCAGGTGGCGGAGGAGTACGGGCTCTATGTCCGGCTCTCAGAAGTGTGGATGCTGCTTGGCTACAACAGCATCAGCGCGGCCAGGCGCGCGGCGTATGACAACCGCCTGGGAATAGCAACCTCGACCATTCCCGGCAGGAAGGGGCGCATGATCCGATCCAGGGATCTCGCCCAATGGTTGTTCAATGCATCACGCGGCGCAGATCCCGTAACCAGTCGGCGGACCGCTCAATGATCCCAATCTGCCCATGGAGGTCCTCCAGATGAGCTAAGAAGACTCTCTGGGGCAGAAAAGACAAACCCCGGCTGGCAGGCCGGGGTCTGTTTAAGGCGCAGCGATGAGAACCGCTATGCCGAATCTACCCCCTTACCCCGATAAGAATCAACCCCTAGGCATTCCGGGAGGGAGGCGGCTGCCCGCCTCCCAGTAGATAGGCAGGGTTCCATGAATCAAGAAGAACTGGCCCAGCGTCTGCGGGAGCATGAGGGCCTAACTGTCGAACAGCGACAGCACATCCTTGAGATGGCTAGCTCGAGTCCAGCGCGGAAGCCAGGAAAAGGCGCGCTGAACAACGTTGTGACCCACTTCAACTCAGTCAAGTGTGGCCAGCTCATCACGCTGGAGAGTCATACCGTTGAACATATGTTCGCGCTGACTCTGGAGCTGGATCCGGATGTGCTTGGCTACTTCCCGCAGGTTGCCTGTAAGGGAGTGAGACTTGGCAATCATGTAAGGAGCGGCACCTTGGATTTTCTGGTCGTCCGCACCCGTCGCATTGAGCTGGTCGAATGCAAGGCCGGCTCCGCTCGTGACAGCTTGCTTGCGGCAAAGTCCGGTGAATGGGTCGACGTCGATGGAAATCTTCAGAACCTTGCCTATGGCCCTTGGGCAAGGCAGCGCGGCATGGAGCACGTCCTGTGGCTCAGTCCCTCCCGCGTCGACACGCCACTCCGGAACCTACAGGTCATCTATAACGAGGTGCGTATGGTACCCGCCAACGAGGCTCAAGCCTTGGGCAGACGCATCCATGCGCATCTCGCCGACGGCCCCAAGAGCCTCGATTGGATGATCGAGACTATCGAGGGATTCAACGTGAGCCAAGCGGCGCTTCTGCTTGGAACCCGCTGGGCCTTCGGTCCAGTTGAGCATGTTCCGCTCACGGACACGAGCAACTTCTTTTTGACCTTGAGTCAGGCTCAGGCTATTGAGATAGGAAGCAACTTCTTTGAGGTTGCCAGGCACTCTCGCAATCAACTGAACTCTGCGTTCGCAACGGCGACGCTAGTCGACGCCACCAACGCCGAAAAGCGGCTCGCATTGATTCAATCCGCGCATGCGAAGGGTACAGCCGTCCCCAAACACCTGCGTGAGATAGCGCGGAAGGTGATCGAGGCGCGAAGCAGAGGTGACAACGAACTCGAGCAGTGCCTTACCAGGTTTCATGCAAGCGGAAACCGAATGAGCCGGCTTACCCCCGTTCAGGAGAAGCGGACGGCTGAGGCAATTCGCGCATACGCCGCAGGCAAGTATTCACAGAAGAAGGACGCATACGCTGCGCTCAAGGAGGCCTGTGAATCTGACGGCGAGTCGCCACAGAGCCGCCAGGCCTTCGAACGCAGGCTCGCTGATCCGCGCCTGGAGCTGCGTAAGGTCCTTGCAACGCAGGGAATGCGTGGCTACCAAAAGCAAAGGCCGCGCTCGGACGCGCGCGACCGGTCGGGTACAGCCTTAGCTAAACATGCAGTCCTGCACGTGGACAGTACCAAAGTCGACGTGAGGGTGGTGAGCGACGATGGAATGGAAGCAAGCGCAGAGTCCCCTCTGATTTATCTAGGGACAGATGAGGCGACTGATCTGCCGATGGCGCATTCCATTGTCTTCGGGCCAGCACGGCGCGATGGTTTGGCCATCCTGATACGTGACTACGTCCGCAGACATGGACGACTGTTCAACAGCATCTTTGTCGATCGAGGAACGGAGAATCAGTCACACTTTCTCATTGCTCTGGCTTTGCGATATCAGTTCTCAATCCATATCTGCCCAACGGCAGGTTCGAGGTTCAACTCGGACGTAGAACGCTACTTTGGAAGGTTCAATTCCCAGGTCAGCCATGAGCTTGTCGGTAGCACCGATCCCGACAAGGCGGGCCGAGGCGTGGATGGGAAGTTCAAGAGCTACAAAACTGCCAAGCACCGCTTTGAAACCGTTCATACGGTTGCCAGGGAAACGCTTTATGAGCACTTCCCGAGCGTCCCTGTACAAGGCTTCGCAAGTCCGGCCGAACGGGCAGCCCACGCAGATCTTCTCTTTCCTAGTGCCGGCCTGCACGCATTGGTTGACGAAGAATTCCTCTTCAGAACCGCGATCCCGCACAGCAATAACAAGTATGTACCCGGACGAGGGTTCGAGGTGAATGGTCGGTACTTTCACTCCAATGAACTGAGGGAGCTCGACGCGTCATTCGATGTTGAGCAGCTTCGAACAGACCCGGAGGACCCGAGCTTCATCTGGGTTAGGACGAATCGTGGACTGTTCAAGGCGTTCTGCAACTTGATCGGGCCTCTAGCTAATTCCACCCTGATTGAGCGGTCATTCAGAGGTATGTATGACCAGCTCTACGCGCCATCGCTCCGCGAAGCAAAGCAGAGCGCGAGGCACGCTCAGGCGATGCGTACGGCAGCCGCGAACGCGAAGCCCAACACCGCGGCTCAACCCAAGCCGGGGGAGGCGGACTCCAGTAGCCTCCCTTCTCAATCAAATGACGCTCTTGACGAGATCGCTCTGCGCGGAATCAAGAAGCGAGCGATGGATGACTTTGACGATATTGAGTCGCCGTAGCTTGTGCAATTGGGGGCAAGCCCGCGCCAGTCATTCAAATTCACAGGAACCGATAGTGGACAGCAACTCTGGAATTCCTTTTGTGAATCATAGCCGCATGAGGACGGCTTACTCCGAACTCTTGAATGCCATCCAAGGTGCGCGCCCAGGTACGTTCGTCTGGGCATTGGCTCCTTCTGGCTCGGGCAAGAGTGAGATCAGACAAGCTATTCTTCCCGTCCTTGCCGGGAAGCAGAGCCTCTGGCCAGCTGGCACGCTTCCTTTGATATCGGTGCGTGCAATGGCCAATGATCGGGGAAAGTTCAACTCCAAGGATCTCACGCTGCGCCTCCATCACGCTGTGGTGGAACCAGACTTCGGCTGGCTGGAGAACAAGGACCGATCGGTCAGTACTGATGCGCACCATGTCCAGGCGGAGGCAGAGGTAAACAATCAGCTGTGGAAGAGAGTGAGGGCAACGCAGTCGCAGCCGAGATTGCAGCACAGCTTCGAATCTGTGGCGAAACAACGTCAACTTAAGTACATCTTCCTGGAAGAAGCGGCAACCTTGACGATGGTGCATCTTCATCAAACCAGCTATGGGTACATGTCGAACCTTGTGCGACTGATTGAAGAAATCGGCTGCGTCATAGTGATGCTGGCTACCCACACTGCGGAGAGTTTGTGGGCGGGACACCCCGACGTCTGGAATCGATCCCGGTTCGTCTACATCCGGCCGTATAACCTGAAGAATTCCCAAGACGAGCGGGATTTCGTTGCAGTGCTGAAGGGTATCGGGCAGAGCTTCAACCTGTCCGATCCCAAGCTCCTCGTTAAGAATACTGATTTGATGTACGCCAATGGTGCTGGCGTGTTCGGCCCCACTATCGACGTCGTCCATAGGGCTGAGCTCCGCCGAAAGAATGAGGGAGCGAACAGCATCACTGAAGCGCACTTGCACGCCAGCTCCTCAAGCGAGAAGGAGCTTGGAACCGTGTGGAGCAGCGTGCTGGCCTTCAACAAGCTTGCGGATCAGAGGCCCTTGAATGGTGAGAAGAGAATTGCTGACTTCCTGAAGCGCATGGGTACGGGGGAGTAGAGCGAAAATGACTACGGCACACATGCGGTATCGGTGGACAGCACTGCCGCCAATTGCACCGATCGACGGAGCCACCGCCCAGACTGAGTCACTTGGAGGGTACTTCCAGAGGATGTGCGAAACGACCGGGTTTACAAAGACACACCTCGCAGGAGTGCTTGACAAAGTTGCGGGTCAGCCAAGAAATGGACTGAGTGAGCGAAATAGCTTCGTGGGACCAGGGCAGGTGAGCCTTAACCGCGCGCGCGCGCTAGAGCAGCTGACTAACCAACGCCTGGTCGGCTGCACGCTCTCGCCTTTCATTAATGTCCTGCAGATGCGGGATGGCGGCCTTGCTGGCATCAATCGCCGCTGGTGTCCTGAGTGCCTGCTGGAGGCTGGCGAGAGTAACGGTCTAAGTGAGAGGCTCATCTGGAACTTCCTTCACTACTCGCATTGCTCCTTGCACTCAGTCAGAATCATTGATCGCTGCCAAGAATGCGGCAACAGTCAACAGTTGCGAAGGGGCAACGCGGCCTCGTGCGCCTATTGCGGTTGCAGCCTAGCGCGCGCAACCACGCACGAGAGGCCGAGCGCACTTCAGTCCTGGGCCAACGCCTCGATCGAGGACGTCGTACGCTGGACCGCAACCAACCCTGATGTGGTTATTCCTGCGGAGAACTATCAACGTTTCTTTGATGGGCTCCTTCAAGATGGGACATTGGATAGGCTGAAGATCGTTCATAACAGGTTCTGGAGGGATGCAATTCGCTTCAGACGAACTACTACCACTTTCAGAACGCTACTCAACCTATCCGCCATCAAATCTGTTGACATTATCGGAATTTTGACCGAACCAGTTCCGGCCTCATCGACTTCATTGTTTCCAAGCCATGAGGTGGACGGTGAGATCGCCTTTGATCTAGAGGACTGGGGGGCTCAGGCGAGGAAATTCGAAGTCGTGCTCCACGCGCTCTGCAAGGCCAATACGCGTGTCTTCCCTAGCCAGCAGTTCCTTAGCTTATTGTTGGTTTCTAAACGAAAAAGTTCTATCCACCGTGCGCCGTCATTCAGCGTCTACCTAGATCTTCAGAGGCAACCTGGCCAGGACCTTCTTGCGGGTCGGAACATGGCGAGCAGAATTATGGCCCTGTCCATGACCCTGCTTAAGAGCGGCATGCGCGAGCGGGGCGTAGCAAGTGAAGTTCTGAAGAGATTCGCCATTTCGGCAGAGATCGCTAGAGAGTGCGCCCGGACCGCAGTTGTTATTACAAAGGCCATGCGCTCTCCGGCCTTCCGAGCTTCCGGTGATCCCTTCCCGTGCCGCTGAAGAAGGCCAGAAGAAGACATCACTTCCCTGCGCAGCCGAGCGGGTTGTTCAACCGCGGGGTTCTACCCCGATATCACGGACGGTTCTAAAAGAGCTGCAACCTTCTGGTCCTGCCTGGCGACCCTTCGTCGCATCCTTGGGTTATGGCGTCGCTCTATGTAGTCAAACGCATCCGCTCGTGCTGCATACTTTGTGGCGCAGTTCGTTCGATAGATCCGCTCACGCTTGAGTGGCCCAAAGAGGGCTTCGCAGGCCGCGTTGTCGCCACAATGACCCACAGCGCTCATCGAGCAGATCAGCCCGTTAGCCGCTAGATGCCCTTGGTAGTCGGGCTGCGGAACTGGCTGCCTCAACCCGAATGCAGGATTACCTCATCGCTTCCTTGACGCTGCCACACCGCCATCTGCACAGCCCGGGTCACCATCTGGCGATCCTGTCGATCGTGTATTGACCAGCCCACGATGCGCTGGTCGTACAGATGCAGCTTGCCCTGTCGGGTCTTGATCTCGGTAATATCTGTCACCCACTCGGTTTCCGGCTCCAGCGCGAGAAAATCGCGTTCAAGCAGTTTGACCACGCCCGGCGCTGTCATGGCCGGAGTTGCGCACCGCCCGCGACGCTTGCGCTGGGGCCAGCCCTGCAGGCCGTCGGCGGCCATCAGGCGCGCATCCGTCAGTCATGAGAGCGTGGCCTGAATGACAGGCTTTGAAATTCCGAGAACACTGCAAATTCGATTGGTGGCCACAGCCCAGTTTCCAGATATGAGAAGTTGATTGACTCAGGGCAGCCGATGGGCAGCACCGCTGGAAGAGAAGGCTACGCCAGGCCGTTCCCGAAAGAATTGGCGATCCGGGGACATCAGTGTTACGAATTGCAATAACAAACTGTTGTCCTTCATGAGGGCCGTCGCCAATCAAACTCCGCCACCATGTACAAGCGCCATCACTGCATTGACCGAATAGGGCCTGCCACTTCATCGCGCGTCGGTGCGCTGAAAGGCACTGCTACCAGACGTACCCCCCTGCCTTCGCTTGGGGGACGGATCCGACGTCGCCCCTTACTTGCCTGAGGGGCCGGGGAACCAAAAGGCGATGCGCGTACGAGTGTTGCCGGAACGTCCAATTCCCCTGATTTGATTAGAATCTGCCCAGGTAGATAGGGGCTGTCAGCCGGCCATCGTCGTGCTGCAGCTAGGGACAGGAGGCGGCTACGCCGCCATGAGCACAAGGAGACATCAGGGTGTACTTGGCAGAGCTGTCTATCTCGAACTTCCGCAAGATCAACAACGCAGTACTGCACTTCCAAAGTGGACTGAACGTTCTGGTTGGTGCGAATAACGCGGGCAAGACCGCCATTGTCGATGCGTTGAGGTCTCTCCTTGCCGGGCACGATGAACCGTACCCGCGGTTGGACTCGGACGATATTCATCGGCCGAAGACAGGATCGCCTAGCGGCAACATCGTGTTCAAGTACATCTTCCGAGGGTTGAGCCCCGATGATGAAGCTGACTTCATGACTGCCCTGAAACCTGCCAAGGACGGGCAGATGGAGGCGCATATCACCATCAGCTTCTCCGAGGCGGATAAGACGGGGCGACTTAGAGCGAAGCGCTGGTGCGGAGACCATGATGATGTCGGCTTGACAACGGACATGATGGAGAACCTTCGTGGCGTCTATCTACAGCCCCTGCGCGATGCTTCTCAGGCTCTTAGACCCGGCCGCACAAGCCAGCTGTCCCGACTGTTTCAGCTGCTCGTTGATGACGATGGCAAGATCGAGATCAATAAGGCACTGAAGCTGCTGGATGATGAGCTCAAGACGAAAGCGCCGATTGTGAGCACCCATAAGGCGATAACCACTCGCCATTCCGAGATGTTGGGGCCACAGCTGTCCCAGCTGCTCGAGCTGGGGGTTAGCGTCAGCGATTTCCAACGCCTGGCTTCGCGTCTCTCCCTTACCGTTGATCTGTTCGAGCTTGAGCAAAACGGGCTCGGATTCAACAATCTGATCTTCATGGCGGTCGTTCTCAGCGAGCTGACCAAGAACCCGCAAGCCAGCTATCGAGGCCTGATCATTGAGGAGCCCGAGGCACATCTGCATCCCCAATTGCAGGCTGTGCTCCTGGGATACTTTGAGACCATCAAGGCAGTGGACAAAGAGAAGCCTGTCCAGCTGTTCGTTACCAGCCACTCACCCAACTTTGCCAGCATCGCCAACCTCGACAGTCTCACCTGTCTTGTCGACACCGGAATCAGGGTGGAGACTTTTTTTCCCCGAGACATCAAGTTTTCTGTCGGAAAGCGTGAGAAGCTTGAGCGCTATTTGGACGTCACTCGGGCTGAGCTCTTCTTTGCACGCCGCGCAATCCTGGTCGAGGGCGCTGCGGAATTGGTCCTTGTCAGTGTGCTCGCCGAGAAGTGCGGTCGCGATCTACGTAAGCATGGGGTAAGCCTCATCAGCGTTGAAGGCCTCAACTTCGACTCATTCATTCCACTGTTCGGCGAGAAGGCGCTGAAGATTCCTGTTTCCGTGCTTACGGATGCAGACCCAACAGGTCCGAGTGAAGAGGATGAAGAGGAAGAGGGCGATGGCAGCGCAGAAGCGGACGACCATGCGCCGGAAGATGGGACCTCTAGTGGAAAGAAGAAGGCGGCTCCTGTCTACCCTTCGATCGGCGACAAGGTGCAGGTGTCCGCCAATACCTTGAGTATGCTCAAGTTCGAGGATTCATATCTCAAGATCTTCCATGGGCTAAAGACGCTTGAGTATGACTTGGCCTTGTACGCCAGCAATCGCAAGATCATGCTTGCGGCGCTTAAGGAGCTACACCCGAAGATCTCTGCGAACCTGGAGAAGAAGGTAGACGCCGCTACGGGAGATGCAGAGAAGGCTCGCGTACTGTTCAGCGGAATGTTCGAGCGGAAGAACGGAAACGTCCAGAAGGGGCGCTTTGCACAAGCTTTGGCGTACCTGATCGCCAAGGCGAAAAAGGAAGAATTCACTGTTCCGGAGTACATCCAGTCTGCAGTCGAACACGCTTGTCAGCTTGGCCCGAAGAAGGCTGAAGACGAATGAGCACGGATACTACTCCTTCAGCTGAACAGCGTGAGATCATCACGGCACCATTGCATCCGATGTCGGTCATCGCTTGCGCGGGAAGTGGGAAGACCTTCACGGCTGTACGCAGGCTGGCCCACATACGTCAATGCCTCGGTGATCACCGGGGCCGGGTTGCGCTCCTGTCCTTCTCGAACATCGCCGTGGAGACCTTCAGGCGCGAGTACCAGGCACTCGCAATGGGATCGCTCAAGATCCCGTCCCACCAGCGTGTCGAGATCGACACATTGGACGGGTTCATTACGACAAATATTCTGCGACCCCACGCCCATCGGACGATGGGGTGTACCACGACCCCGTTCTTGCTATCAGGGAGCGAGTCATTCCTTTTAGGAAAGGACTATCGCTTCTGGGTGGAATCGCCGAGAACCGATAACTACCCAGTGCCCCAAGGGCATATCCATCGCGTTGTCATAGGCCCTTCTGGGGCTGAAACGGGCTTTTTCTATCAGAACTCCGGCATGCTGGCGAGGATCAACAATGGCCCAAAGGTTGCCGCAGCCTTGGGAAAACTGGGGGCTTACACCCATGAGCTGGCCCGCTACTGGGTCGACCTTACCCTCCGCGAACAACCCGAGATCCTCCGAGTCCTTGCGCGTCGCTATCCCCATATCCTCATTGATGAAGCCCAGGATATCGGCATCCTGCACCAGGTGATCATTGAGAGGCTCAGCCAAGCAGGCTCTCAGATTTCCCTTATTGGGGATCCCAATCAAGGCATCTACGAGTTCATGGGCGCGACCGGCTCGTTCCTGTCCAGCTACCACAGCAAACCCGGTGTTTCTGCGGCCGCCCTGACGAGGAACTATCGGTCCGTACCGGCCGTACTCGATCTCGCCAACGCAATCTCGGCGCGCACGGACGATCCGGATAGGACAGCGCCACCTACGCTCCACGGGGCCTACTTCGTTCCGTACACGACTGCCGATACGAAAAAGGTCGTGGCGGCCTTCCAGGCAACACTGGTCTCCGCTGGGTTGGACCCAGCACGCTCCGCCGTGCTCTGCCGCGCACGCAAGTGGGCCAACGAGCTGGCTGGGCATGGGGGTGCGCCTGGCGTGGGAACGACCAAGATCCTTGCCCAGGCAGCGATGGCGCGCGATATCCACTCCGACTACTCAACAGCATTCAGACTCGTGGCAACTGCCATCATGGGTTTGATCGACAACGCGCCCAAGGGCATCGTTGCTCGCCTGACTCAGCCTGTCAGGTACCCAGAGGAACGAGCACTTCGTCGTGTCATCTGGGCTTTTACGCGAGATCCGGTCTCGGGCCTGCCCAGCGCGGCGCTGCCCGCTATTAGCGATTGGCAGCCGGCAATGTTGCAACGTGTAAGGGTCCTGATGACCAATCTGAGCACAGCCCACGGTCTCAACCATACATCGTCCACGCTCGGTGCTCGGCTCTCGAAGAGGAGTTTGCCCGGCTCACCGCTAATGAGCCCGCCTGACCTAGGTGCCGATCAGCCCTTGCGGGTCAGAATCAGTACCGTGCATCAGGTCAAGGGCGAAAGCCTGGATGCCGTCCTCTACATGGCAACGAAACCGCATGTATCTGCACTGCTAGGCGGAGGTTCCACCGAGGACGGGCGAATCGGGTACGTGGCTGTGACCCGGGCAAGGGATCTGCTGTGGTTGGCTGTCCCTGTAACAGCTTTGAAGAGCCTTCGTGCCGATCTCCATGCAAAGGGCTTCAAGGACGCAACCGCTACGGCTGCAGCCCCAACGGCCGGACAGGGCAACGGTTCCCCCTGAATGGGCGCATTGGATAGCAACCCAACGCGGCACTGGAATCAACGTCAGCGCAGGAGATGAAGCTGAATGGGAGCAAGCATAGGTTTTCGCTAGATCGGACTTGAATACGTTTCCCTTGATGGAACTGGGTTCCTGCCGGTCAGCGGGGAGACTATGAGTGCTTGGCAACCATAGTTGCGCCAATGGATGCAGGAAATTTGCTCAACCTATGGTTGCGGATGGCGACAAACCTTTGGTTGCCCGTCTACTGTCGGCTTCTTACGCGCATCACGTTCGATGCTTGATGCGGGCACTGATCCTGATCGCCTCGCCGATCGCGCTGCTGCAGGCACAGGCGGCTGAGCGTGTCGGTCCTGCCGGGCACATCGTCGTACAGACAGACGATGTCACGCGCTTCTTCAAGGTGCTGGACGCCAACCATGGGCGCCCAAGCGCCGATGATCTGCAGCACGGCTATCTGGATGCGGGTACGGATGCCCTGCGCAGCTTCACCGACAGCCGTATCGGCTCGATGGAGCGGCTGGCCAGGGCCATCCAGGACAAGCCGGCATTGTTTGCGAAAGCGAGAACCTGCGCGGCCGCATTGCCATCGATCCGCACGCGCGTCGCCGCTGCCGTCGATCAGCTCGGCGCCCTGTTGCCATCTGCGCGCTTTCCTCCGGTCACCGTACTGGTGGGCCGCGGCAACAGTGGTGGCGTTACCACCGAAGCAGGTGTGGTCATTGGACTGGAAGCGCTGTGCAATGCGGACTGGATGCAGGCCGATGCAAGCGACCGCTTCGTGCACCTGATCGCCCATGAGTACGTGCACGTGCAACAGCCCGGCGCACGCGTTGATGTCGAGCAGCCCACCCTGCTCTATCAGACGCTGCTGGAAGGCGGCGCCGAATACGTGGCCGAACGGATCTCCGGGCAACCGGCCAACGCGCATCTGCAGCGTTGGGCGCAGGGTCGCGAGTGTGCGCTGGAGCGCGCGTTCCTGCAGGACAGCATGGGTACCGATCTTTCGAGGTGGCTGTACAACGGCCCCGGCGACGATACGCGCCGCGGAGATCTCGGCTACTGGATCGGCTACCGCATTGCCCACGACTATGTTGCGCGCGGGCCCGACACGCCCAACGCCATCGCCGAACTGCTGGATGTCCAGCCTGGAAACGCTGCAGCGCTGCTGAAAGCAAGTGGATGGCAGCCTGCGTGCGGAGCAGGCGAAAGCACACAGACGCACATGCCGTGATGCCGGCTTCATGCAGGTGAATGGGTGATATTGAACAGGCACAAGGCGATACGCCGGTGCAGATCAGCCCGCTTGATCCCGCTTGTTAAGGTTCGTTGATTTACAGGCCTTCACAGCCCATCCACGTACTCAAATTCCAGCTGAAAGCGCTTGGTAGCGCCGGGAACAAACGCCGCTATATTCCAGCTTCCCCAGACGAAGGAGGGAGTGGAATGAAACTGACCTCGCAACACATGAAGATGGCCCGTGCACTCAGCGTGGCGCTCATCGCCACCGTGAGCCTTGGCGCTTGCGCCTCTTACAAGAACGAGTTTGCAACGATCAACTCGCGTCTCGATCAGCTCGATGTAAAGGTGCAGGGCGCCGCCCAGAGTGCCGAGTCCGCCAACCAGTCGGCGCAGCAGGCCAACCAGCGTCTGGACCAGATCGAAGGTCGCGTGCAGCAGCTTGAAAGGGCACCAGCGGGCCGCAAGCCGCGCGGCTGATCGCTCCCTCACCGGTTGAACTGATCCACCTCTGTATCGGGAACCAGTGGCCTTCGCCGGCCACTGGCATCCTTCCACCAAGATTGCACTGCAAGGAGCCGTCCCATTCGTACCTCCTCCTCCCCTGCGCGCCGCGCCCTCCATGCCGCACTGGCCATGGCACTGGCCGTTGCGTGCAGCGGCGTAGCCAACGCCAGGGACAAGGACGCACCTGCACCCCCGGTCGCCGCAGTCGATGAACTGCCCGCTGACCAGAGCGTGTCCGAGACGGTGATCGAACTGGCCGGCTGGGTAGTCGCCAGCAAGGACAACCAGGGTTATCCGTTCGCGATCATGGACAAGGCGGCTGCGCAGGTACTGGTCTTCGGTGGAGACGGCAAGCTGCGCGGTGCCGCACCGGCGCTGTTCGGTTCGGCCATCGGCGATCACTCCGCACCCGGCGTTGCCAAGCTCGCGCTGAGTGCGATTCCAGGCCATGACCGCACTACCCCGGCGGGCCGTTTCATTGGTGGCTATGGCCCCTCCGACGATGCCGGTCGCGTGCTGTGGGTGGACTACGATTCCGCCGTTTCGATGCACCCGCTGCCGCCAGGCACTCCGAAAGAGAAGCGCGCCGAACGGCTGGCATCACCTTCGCCGGACGACAACCGCGTTACGCACGGCTGCATCAACGTCACGCCTGCGTTCTACGAGCAGATCGTGCAATCCACGTTCGAGAAGGGCGGCGTGTTCTACATCCTTCCGGACAAGGATTCGATCGCGAAGACGTTCCCGGAGTTCGCGCAGAGCCGGGGCGAAGCAAAGGACGAAGACGAGAAAGGCGCGCGGCGCGCGAGCAAGTAACAGACGCTTTGCCTGCGGCCTGTTGACGATGCGAGCCTGCGCTGCAGGCAGAGGTTCCCGGGTGCGCTCCTGGCAGGCCCCACCTGGACCCCACTCATCGCGGACGTCCCACCCTCGTGGCGCTGCCCATATGGACCGGATGAGGCATCGCGCTCCCACGACGTCAAAAAAATCCTTGAGTTCATTAGGATTTTTTGCGGGCTGGACACCTTTGCAAACAAATCCTTGTTTCAATGAGGATTTTCTTGCATCCAGCTCTTTTGCGAAAAAATCCTCAAGATCGAAAGGATTCTAAGGAATCCTGGGTTCTGCGCGAAGAATCCTCACTGCAGTGAGGATTCTATGGTATAGACGATGGGTCGAATCCAGAGCGTCAGGCTCTGCTGGGGGAGTTCCCATTGAAGATCAGGCTTGAGAAGGCTGAGGCCTTGGGACCACTGGTGAGAGCCGCCCGCAAGCATCAGGGACTGCGCCAGGATGCAACCGCCGAAGGCATCGGGGTCAGCGAGAATTTCCTGGCCAAGGTCGAACGCGGCGGTACCACGGTGCAATGGGGCAAGTTGTTCACCGTGCTTGACGAGCTGGGGCTGCATGTCGAAATCGACGTGCCGGACGAAGCGATGGCCCTGCTGGCCAAACGTGCCAACGGGAAGGTGCCATGAGCGCCCCCCGTATCGATCTCAAGGACGTCATTACAACGACCGTCCTGTCTGGACTGCACTATCCGCTTCCACCACGCGAACTGCAGGTCAGCATCGACGAAGCGCCGGTGGGCCGCCTGACCGAAGCAGCAAACCTGTGGCGCTTCACCTATGCGCCGGAGTGGCTCGGCAGCGCACATCGGTTTCCACTGGCGCCTGCGTTGCCACTGCAAGACACCGCCATCCTCGATGGCTCCAGCCAACGCCCCGTGCAGTGGTACTTCGACAATCTGCTGCCGGAAGAGCAGCAACGCACGCTGATGGCAACCGATGCCAGGGTGGATGGCGCGGACGCGTTCGCATTGCTGGCCGCCTATGGCGCGGAATCGGCAGGCTCGTTGACGCTGCTGCCTCCAGGCGAGCGCCTGCCACCCGGCGGCAGAAAACCACTGCCCGATGCGGAACTCTCCACGCGTATCCAAGGCCTGCCACGCAAGTCGCTTGCGGCGGGTGCCGCCAAGCGCATGTCACTGGCAGGTGCCCAGCACAAGCTGGCGATCATCGAGACAGGGGGAGAACTCTACCAACCTCTGGGCGCCGAGCCCTCGACCCACATCCTCAAGCCTGACAGCACCAGCAGCAGTTATCCCCACAGCGTGGCCAACGAGTGGTTCGTGATGCGCCTTGCACAGCGCATGGGGCTGCAGGTGCCGAAGATCGAGCGCCGCTACGTACCGGAGCCGGTCTTCATCATCGAGCGCTTTGATCGCGAAATCACCGCCGATGCCATCCATCGCCGTCATGCCATCGACGCCTGCCAGCTGCTCAACCTCGACCGGCAGTTCAAGTACACGCTCGGCAGCATCGACACCCTGAAGGTCATCGTCGAGCAATGCAGAAGCAAGCTCAAGACGCGCGTCCGCCTGTTCGACTGGTTGATCTTCAATGTACTCACCGGCAACAACGATGCGCACCTGAAGAACCTGAGCTTCCTGGTCGACAGCAGGGGCATCGAACTGGCCCCCCACTACGACCTGCTGTCCACCGCATGTTACGAGACCCGCGCGTATGCCGACGAGGGCGCACGTTGGCCAGAACGCTCGGAACTGTCGTGGCCCATTCTCGGTGTCGCGCGCTTCCACGACCTTCGTTTCGAGCATCTGGTTTCTGCCGGTGAAGCGCTGGGCCTGGGAAGGCCGGCTGCCACCCGGCAGCTGCGCCATCAGATCGACCGCATCACGAGCGAAGCCCAGGCGCTTTACGCGCTGGTGCTGCAGGAAAACCAGCAATGGTCGACCCGTTTCGACATCGGACCAACCCTGGAAGGCGAAGTGCATTTCCTGAGAACACTGGTCCACGTGATCATCGCCGACATGGTGAGGCAGCTTTCACCGGCATGATGCGGCCGCCGGAACATCATCCGGCGTCACCACCGATTACTCGCAGGACTCGCCTTCTTCCTTCAGCATCGCTTTGTCCACCGGCTGCTCGCGCTCGATCAGCGCGCGCTGCTCGTCGCTGGGTTCACCCAGCCACCAGATTCGGCAGCGCGCGGTAAGGCGGCCGACCATCTTCGACTGATCGGGCGAGTACAGCATCGCCAATGCGGTGCCGGGGCAGTCGTGGGCCTGGCAGGCGGTGTAGAACCACCATGGCTCGCCCTGCAGCACCACCAGCTCGCCGGGCCCGCTGGGCCCGCTCAACAGGCGTTCGCGCAGCGACGGAATCTCCTTGTCAGCAGATTCGGCCGCGGCTGTGTTCTTCATCAGGGCGTTGAACGCGGCCAGCACCTTCGGGTCCTTGCGGCCGCAGTCGTCCACGGTGTTACCGCCCACCAGGGTGAAGAAATGCGTCGCCAGCGGGTTGTCCGCACAGGTGAGTTCTCCGCCGGCGCTCGGGTCTTCCGGTTCGCCTTCGTTGTCCCACACCGAAGGGTCTACGCCGTCTTCGATGGACGGCGCCTGCTCGACCACCGTTGCCGTGGCCGCAGGTGCTTCGGTGGTTGGTGCCGGTGCGGTCGGTGCTGCATCCGGCGCTGGTGCCTGTCCGCAGGCGGCCAGCAGTGCGGCCGTCAGTGCCATCCCTGTTATTCGAATCTTCATTCCTTGTCCTTGTCTGATCTGCGGTGCATGCCGCCGCGCGGGCGCCTGCGTGATTCTAACCAGCAGCGCGCTAGGATGCGTTCGCACGTTCCCGTCATCGCCTGGAGCCGGACGCATGCACCGCACACGACTCGCCGTGATTTTCTGCAGTGCCCTGCTGCTGGCATCGCCGGCCATCGCCCACGATGCTGAAGGCGCGAAGCCCGCACAGCCTCTTCCTGATGCGGCCCTGCCCGCGCCTCTGGATCGCGTGCTGCGCGATTACGAACAGGCGTGGCGTGCGGGCGATGCCAAGGCGTTGGCCGGATTGTTCGCCGAGGATGGTTTCATCCTGCAGAGCAACCAGCCCCCCGTGCGCGGACGCAACGCGATCGAGGCCGCGTATGCCGGCCAGGGCGGCAGCCCGTTGCGGCTGCGTGCGTTGGCGTACTCGGTGGAGGGGAACGTCGGCTACATCATCGGTGCCTACACCTATGGCAACAACGCAGATGACACCGGCAAGTTCACGCTGACGCTGAAGCGCGTGGGCGACGGGCCGTGGTTGATCTTCTCGGACATGGACAACACCAGCGCGCCGCCGCGATCGCGTTGATGAATGCCGCCGGGCATGGCCCGGCGCTACCGAGCGCCAACCAAGGTTGGCAGCTACCAGAAGCGGGTTCCGTCGTAGATCCACGCCATGCGTGGATGGGGCGCGCGCAGAAAAAACCCCGGCACGTGGCCGGGGTTTTTCGATTCACTTGAACAGCGTGTCCGGATATTCCGGTTTCTGTTCCCGCGCCAGCAATGCGCGCAGGCCTTCTTCCGGCGTCTGCTCGCCGTGCAGCACGGCACGCACGCGGTCGGAGATCGGCAGGTCGATGCCATGACGGCGTGCCTGTCGCATCACTTCGTCGGCGGTCTGCACCGACTCGACCACCTGGCCGATTTCGCGCACGGCATCCTGCAGCGTCTGGCCGCGGCCCAGGGCCAGGCCCAGGCGGCGGTTGCGCGACAGGTCGCCGGTGCAGGTCAGCACCAGATCGCCCAGGCCCGCCAGGCCCATCAGCGTTTCCGGCTTGGCGCCGATCGCCGCGGCCAGGCGCAGCATCTCGTTGAGGCCACGGGTGATCAGGCCGGCACGGGCGTTGAGGCCCAGCTGCATGCCGTCGGCCACACCGGTAGCCACGGCCAGCACGTTCTTCATCGCGCCGCCCAGCTCGGCACCGACCATGTCGTCGCCGGTGTAGGCGCGGAACGCCGGGCCATGCATCGCCTCGGCCACCGTCTGCGCGAACTCGGGCACGTCGCCGTGCACGGTGATCGCGGTCGGCAGGCCCTGGGTCACTTCCTTGGCGAACGACGGACCGGTGACGACGGCCAGCGGCACGTCCTCACCCAGCACTTCGCGCGCCACTTCATGCAGGAAGCGGCCCGAACCAGGTTCGAAGCCCTTGGTGGCCCAGGCCACGCCGGCACCGGCCGGACGCAGCGGCGCCAGCGCACGCACGGTTTCACCGAAGGCATGCGACGGGGTGACCACCAGGATCCAGGCGGCGCCCTCCACTGCCGACGCCAGGTCGGTGGTGGCACGCAGGCTGTCCGGCAGCGGGATGCCCGGCAGGTAGCGCGGGTTCTCGTGGCGCTGGTCGATGGCCTCGACCACGGCAGCGTCGCGCCCCCACAGCACGGTCGGGTGACCGTGCCGTGCGAGCAGGCTGGCCAGCGCGGTTCCCCAGGAACCGGCGCCAAGCACGGCGATCTTGTCAGCGGTAGTGCTCATCCGTGACGTCGCGGCAGGAATCAGGCGTTGCCAGCCGGCTCGGAGTCAGCCAGCGACGGTGCGTCGCCCTGCTCCTGGCGCTGGCGCAGGGTTTCTGCGTACAGGCCTTCGAAGTTGATCGGCTGCAGGAAGAACGGCGGGAAGCCGCCGGCCTGGATCAGGTCGCTGATCAGCTGACGCACGTACGGGAACAGGATGTTCGGGCACTGGGTGCCGAGCAGCACGTCGATCGACTGCGGGTCCAGGCCGACCAGGCCGAACACGCCGGCCTGCTTCACTTCGGCCACGTAGGCGGTGCGCTCACCGGCCTGGCAGGTCAGGGTCACGGCCAGCACCACTTCGAAGGCGTTCTCGCCCAGGCGCTGCACCTGCTGGTTCAGGTTGAGCTGCAGTTCCGGCTGCACCTGGTCATTGAAGATGGTCGGAGCGTTCGGCGACTCGAAGGAGACGTCCTTGACGTAGATCTTCTCGACGGTGAAAGCAGGGCCGGTAGCGGCATCGACCGGCGCAGCGGCGCCGTTGGTGATCTCTTCGGACATTTCCAGTAACTCCAGGTGAATGCAATGAAAACGATGGTCGAACTACTGCGATGGGGGCGGGATCAGGCCCATACAAGGCCGGATCCGCCACCTGCGGCAATCAGTTGCGGCCCTTGACCAGCGGCAGCTCGGCCTGCTGCCAGGCGGGAATGCCGCCGTCGAGCACGTAGACCTTTTCGAAGCCGGCCTTCTTCAGCGCCTTGGCGGCGGTTTCCGAGGCGTTGCCGCTACGGCACACCAGCACCACCGGCGACTGCTTGGCGTTGGCCACCAGCTTGTTGTCCGGGCCGAAGGCACTGGCCTGGGCATTGCGGCTGCCGGCAATGTGGCCCTTCTCGAAGTCACCGCTGGCCGACAGGTCGACCACCACCGTGCCACCCGCGTTGATCAGCTGGGTCAGTTCGGCGGGCTTGATGCCCTTGAAGCCCCGGAACAGGCGGCGGATCTCGGTGACGATGATGGCCACGGTCAGGCCGACCAGGGCCGCGGACAGCATCGGGTTTCGGCCTGCAAAGGCCAGCAACTCTTCGTAATTCACTCAGGTCACGGGTCGATTAAGCGGGCGCCGATTGTCGCACAAGCCGGACGCGGCCCGTCACTGCCCCTTCCACAGGTCCGGCAGGCCGGCGGTCTGCCACCAGCGCTTGGCCTCGGCATCCCAGCGCCAGCGCTCGACCACCACCACGGTGCGTTCGGCCTGGGTGTTCTGGTTGATCACCCCGATTTCGACCCGGCGCTCGACCAGGCCCCCGTCCAGCGCGGCGCTGCTGCGCTCGCGGTAGGACGACACGCGCAGCTGCGCGTAGCGGTTGAGCTCGAACTCGGTGGGCGGCTTTTCCTTGCGCAGCTTGGGGTCCAGATAGCCGATGGCATCGTCCATGCTGCCCCAGCGGATGGTGGCGCCGTAGGCGATCTGGGTCTCTTCCAGCAGCTTGCGCTGCTTGCGGCTCAGGTCGTCTGCCGAAGCCACGGCGCTGGCCAGCAGCAGGGAACACATCAGGAACTGGATGAGGCGGCGCATCGGTGGTTTCCCCAGAACGTCAGCCTGCCATCCTACCCTTTGGCGAAGGCAACGAAGCGACCGCTGAACTCGGCGGCGGGCTTGCCATCGGCACCGGGCTGGGTGGCGATGATGCTGATGCGGGCCTTGCGGCGCTGGCGGAAGGTGTTCAGGAAGGCATCCCAGCCAGTGGCCTCGGCCGCTTCGGCATGGGCGTGCAGGTCTTCGTAGACCGGTGCCAGGTAGCGCAGGTTGCTGTCGGCCACGTAGACCTCGGCATCGTGGCCGGCCAGGCGCAGGCGCAGGCTGACCAGTGCCCAGCCGGACAGGGTCAGCACCGAGGCCAGGCTGCCACCGAAGGCGTTGCCCTTGTCATTGACGTTGGCGGCCAGCGGCGCCGTGATGCGCAGCACGCCATCGGCATAGCCGTCGAGCTGGATCTGCATGGCGCGGACCGCCGGCATGCAGTCAAGCACGTCCTGTAGGGCGGCCAGCGAGGAAGTCAGAGCATCAACGGACATCGGAGCAGGGACCACGACAACGAAGGGCCCGCATAATGCAGGCAATGGCCGACCATACGATACCCACTGGCGCCGCCGGTTCCGAACCGGGCTGGACCTTCATTTCGCTGCGACCGCAGGGCCAGAATTCCGCGCTGCGCCGCGCCGTTGCTGGGCTGGGCGGGCATGTGCTGGCCCTGCCACCCTGGCGCCTGGAGCGCCTGAACGGCACGCCAGTGGTGCACCAGCTGCAACGCGCGCTGAACTGCGATCGGGTGGTGTTCACCAGCCCGGCCGCCGTTACCGCAGCCGCCACCCTGTTGCCACTGGCCGAGGCACAACGCAGCCCGTGGCTGACCGTGGGCGAAGGCACCGCGCGCGCGCTGCGGGCGCAGGGCGTCGCCGAGGTGCATGCGCCGCAGCGGATGGACAGCGAGGGCCTGCTGGCGCTGCCGGTACTGGCGGACGTACGCGGCCTGCGCATCGGGCTGGTGACCGCCCCCGGCGGGCGCGGCCTGATTGCTGCGCAACTGCAGGCGGCCGGCGGCAGCATCGAGCGCGCCGATGTCTATCAGCGTCGCCTGCTGCGCCTGTCGCCACGCACGCTGGATCGATTGGCGCATTCAGCGTATCCGTGGGTGCTGGCGGTCAGCAGTGGTGAGGCGTTGCTGCATTTCTGGCAGCAGCTTCCGCCGGCATTGCAGCAACGCTGTCAGGCACATGCCACCGCCGTCGTGGCCAGCGAACGGCTGGGCGAACAGGCGCACGCATTGGGGCTGCAGCGCGTGGCGCGCGCGGCCGGGCCCACCACCGCCCAGCTGGTGGCGGCTGCACACGCCACGCTCACCGTCCCGGCAGCGAACTGAACAGGGACGTGGGTCACGCTTGCCGCTGTGGTCGGCAACAGTGATGCTGTGCACAACGCGGCCTGCCGGAACCTGACCGGCGACGGTGCCGACAAGGAAGCCCCATGAACGAGACTCCGCCCGTTTCCCCGCCCCGTCGACCCGTGCGCTGGCTGCTGCCGCTGGCCGGGGTGGTCGTGCTTGGCGTGGGCGGCTATGCCGGCTGGTACGTCTGGCAGCAGCAACAAAACGAACAGGAAGCGCAGGCGCAGACCACGGCCGTACAGCTGCAGGGCCTGCAGGCGACGCTGGATGCATTGCGCCGCGACCAGCGCGCAACCAGCCAGCGCCTGCAGGATGCGGCGACCACCAACCGCGTGCTGCGCGACGAGATGCTGGGCCTTTCCCAGCGCAGTGCGCTGCTGGAAGAGAACCTGGCCAAGCTGGCCGACAGCGCCAACCAGGGCCGTCAGGCGGTACAGCGCGATGAGGCCGAACTGCTGCTGACCCAGGCGGCGCAGCGCCTGAACTACGCCGACGACGTGGAAGGCGCACGCCGCCTGTATGCACAGGCCGCCACCGCGCTGGCCGATCTGCCCGACAGCGACGGCCTGAACCTGCGCCAGGCCCTGGTACAGGAACGCGATGCACTGGATGCGCTGGGCACCGGCCCGCGCGTGCAATCGCTGCAGCGGTTGGATGCCCTGGCCAAGGCCCTGCAGGGCCTGCCCTCGCAGGTGACGGGTAGCACCGCGCCCGGCGCCGGCAAGCCCTGGTGGCAGGCCACGCTGGCACCGTTCGTGGACATCACCCCGAGCCGCCAGAATGGCCCGCTGACCGCCGCCGAACGCCGCAATGCCGACGATGCGCTGCAGCTGGAACTGACCCTGGCGCGTGCCGCAATCGAACGTGGCGACCGCACCGGTCGCGATACCGCGTTGGCGCGCGTGGAACACTGGGCACAGCGGCGTTGGCCGGATTCACCGGCCCTGCGCGCGCAACGTGCTGAACTGAAGGCCTTGCGCGAGCTTCCGCTGCAGGCCAGCAACAGCGTTCTTGGCAGCACCCTGCAGCAACTGCGCACCCAGACCGACCGGAGGTAATCCCCCATGAAACCCCTGCAATCCCTGGTCGTGCTGTTGCTGGCCGTGGCCATCGGCGTGGTGGCCGCGCAATGGCTCGGCGCCGATGACCTCAACCGCTTCGGCGAAGTGACCCTGCGCTACGGCGGCTACGACTACCACAGCAACCTGCCCAAGGTGGCACTGCTGTCGGTGATCGCGGTGCTGGTGCTGTGGCTGCTGTGGAGCCTGATCGCTGCACCGTTCCGCGCCTGGGGCCGCTACCGCCGCAAGCAGGGCCGGGTGCGCCTGATCGACGGCCTGCAGGCCTATGAGCACGGCCAGTGGCAGCGCGCGGAAAAGCTGCTGGATGGTGCCGCCAAGGATCCGGAAGTGAGCGCGGTGGCGCTGGCCAATGCCGTGCGCAGTGCGCAGGCACGTGCCGACGGCCCCGCCGGTGAAGCCCTGCTGCAGCGCCTGGGCGAGAGCGATGCCACCCTGCAGGCGCTTCTACGCGCCGAACAGCTGCTGGCGCGCGATCTGCCGGTGGATGCGATCAACGCGTTGGATGTGGCGACGATCCAGCCGCTGCCGCCGCGCGGCCTGTGGCTGCGTACCGAAGCGCTGGCACAGGCCGGCCGCGCCCACGAGGCGTATGGCCAGCTGGGTGCACTGCGCCAGAGCAAGGTGCTGCCGGCCGACGCCAACAGCGAACTGGAAGCACGCCTGGCCGCACAGGCGCTGCTGGAAGCAGCCGACGTCAATGCGCTGGCCGCGCAGTGGGAAGCCACGCCGAAGGCACTGCGACCGACCCCGGACGTGGTGGGTGCGTATGCCAGCCGTGCGGTTGCGTTGAACTGGGACGAACCGGCGCTGCTGGCGTTGGAACAGGCACTGGACCAGCGTTGGGACGACGAACTGGTGGCGCTGTATGGCCGCCTGCCGGCCGAGCGCCTGGCCACGCGTCAGGCCAACCTCGCGCGCTGGCGCAACGTGCACGACAGCTCGGCTGCGCTGCGCCTGGCACAGGGCCGCGTGGCCCTGGCCCAGCAGCAGTGGGATGCCGCCGATGCGTTCCTGCACGAGGCCATCGCCGCGGGCGCCGGTGCCCCGGCGTGGGAGGCACTGGGTGAGCTGTTCGCACAGCGTGGCGAGCACGCGCTGGCTGCGCAGTGCCTGGCCAATGCGCTGCGACTGCAGCGTGGCGAGGACAGCGTGGAACTGGTGCGCGGCACCGAAGCGCCGCTGCGTGCCACGGTGGAGGAGCAGCCGGTTACGGTGCAGCCGCCGGTGTATGACGCCAACGAAGAGCGCGACGAATTCGGCAATCCGCGGTTGCCGTGATTCCTGCTGAAGTGTGCCGACCAACGGTCGGCACCCACCGGAGCAGAAAAAACGCCGCCCATTGGGCGGCGTTTTCATCTGTGAAATCCGGTAGTCGCCAACCTTGGTTGGCGCTCTGACATCTTCCGAACGATGACATCGCATGGCCGACCAAGGTCGGCATCTACCAAAGCAGATCCAGCGCGCATTCCCGGTAGTCGCCAACCTTGGTTGGCGCGCGGTCGCAACGATCAGCGCTCGACGATCGCCACTACGCCCATGCCGCCGGCGGTGCAGATCGACACCAGCGCGCGGCCACCGCCGCGTTCGGCCAGCTGCTTGGCGGCAGTGGCGATGACGCGTGCGCCCGTGGCCGCGAACGGGTGGCCAGTGGCCAGCGACGAGCCCAGCAGGTTGATCTTGTCCGGGTCGATGCGACCCAGCGGTGCATCCAGGCCCAGGCGATTGCGGCAGTAATCCTCGCTCTCCCACGCACGCAGGGTGCACAGCACCTGCGCGGCGAAAGCTTCGTGGATCTCGTAGATGTCGAAGTCCTGCAGGGTCAGGCCGTTGCGCTTGAGCATCTCCGGCACGGCCACGGTCGGCGCCATCAGCAGGCCTTCGCCATGCACGAAGTCCACCGCCGAGACGTGCGCGTCACGCAGATAGGCCTGCGGCTCATGGCCGTGGGCGCGCGCCCACTCTTCGCTGGCCAGCAGCACCGCGGCGGCGCCGTCGGTCAGCGGCGTGGAGTTGGCGGCGGTGAGCGTGCCGCGGCCGGAAACCTTGTCGAACGCCGGCTTCAGCGTGGCCAGCTTCTCCAGCGAAGTATCCGGGCGCAGGATGTTGTCACGCTCGACACCACGGAACGGTGCGATCAGGTCGTTGAAGAAACCGCGCTCATAGGCGGCAGCCAGCTTCTTGTGCGACGACACCGCCCACTCGTCCTGCGAGTCACGCGAGATGTTCCATTCCTTGGCCATGTCCTCGCAGTGGTCGCCCATGCTCTTGCCGGTGCGCGGCTCGGCCACGCCCGGGAACTCGGGCTTGAGCTCGGAGAACTTGAAGCCAGCGGTCAGCGCGCGGATCTTGTCGCCGGTGCTCTTGGCACGGTTGGCGGCCAGCAGGCGCGCGCGCAGCTTCTTGCCGTAGACGATCGGCACGTCGGAGGTTGTGTCCGAACCGCCACCGATACCGGATTCGATCTGGCCCAGCGCGATCTTGTTGGCAACCGTGATGATGCTGTCCAGCGAAGTGCCGCAGGCGCGCTGCAGGGTGATGCCCGGGGTCAACGGCGACAGGCCGGAGGACAGCGTGGCTTCGCGGCCCAGGTTCCAGTCGCTGGAGTGCTTGATCACCGCACCCATCGCCACTTCACCCAGCTGCTGGCCGTGCAGGCCGAAACGTTCGACCAGCGCGCCCAGCGTACGGACCGACATGCCAAGGTTGCCGACATCCGAATACGCGGTGTTCTGGCGGCAGAACGGAATGCGGACGCCACCGAGGATGGCGACGGGACGAGCGTTGGGCATGGAGATACCTGGCATGGATGAGGGTGTCTGCAACATGGCCTGCACGACGGAGCAGGCATAATGGAGTCAAGTGTAGCTGCCGCCCTGTGATGGGCCAACCGTGGAACCATGAGCAAACCCGACCCCGCGATGAATGCCCTTGGCGTGCTGGCCCTGGAACTGGCCGGCGGCGAAATCCCCCACCAGGCGGTGCTCAGCGCCGAACAGGCCGGTGAACTGGCCGATCGCGTCGGCCGCGACCTGTCCAAGCTGGTGCCGCAGGTGGCCGAGCTGGACCTGGTGTTCGCCGCCGCCCATTTCGACCCGGCCGAAGTACTGCGCCCGGGCTGGCCGATCCATCGCCGCCTGGAAGAACTGCAGATGCGTGCGCCGGGCCGCAACCAGGGCCCGCGCCTGCTGGCCTTCGGTACCGATGCCAACGGTGATGTGCCGCTGCCGTTCCAGGCCGATGCCAGCCTGGTGGGCGGTGGCCTGCGCGTGGTGCCGTTCCTGCTGACCGGCAGCGACGTGGTCACCACCAACGCGGTGGCCGAGGCGTTGGAAGACACGCTGCTGGCCAACGGCATGGCGCATGCCGACACCGCGTTGATGGCGCAGAACACCTTCGGTGCCCGCATCGAGCATGCGCGCTATTTCACCGTGAATGATCTGGCCGCGATGATGTCGATGCAGTACGACAACCAGGGCCTGGCCGCGCTGTGGCCGCTGATCGAGACCGCGATCATGGCGCCGGGCGAGGACGAGTGGCTCAATGCCGCGCCCGAGCCGCTGCTGCGCTATACCCATGGCGAGGCACGCATGGCGCTGTTCGATCCGGCCGGCTGGTGCGCGCACTACAACCACGGCAAGAACGACTGCGACCGCCTGAAGGGCATCTACGAGCAGTTCCTGATGCGCCAGCGGCAGATGGCCGCGGTGCTGGAAGCGCACGGCGTGCCGGTGCTGTTCGTGCACTGCGAGGCCGGGCAGGACGCGCGCGAGTTGCTGGCGCGCTGATGCGGGTGGCCTGTTGGTAGTGCCGGCCGCTGGCCGGCAACCTCCGGATCTGCGATTGCCGGCCAGCGGCCGGCACTACCGATAAAGAAAAACGCCGGCTTGCGCCGGCGTTTTCCATTTCCAGCAAAATGACCGCGGTGCTGTTCGTGCACTGCGAGGCCGGTCAGGACGCGCGCGAGTTGCTGGCGCGCTGATGCGGGTGTTGGTAGTGCCGGCCGCTGGCCGGCAACCTCCGGATATGCGATTGCCGGCCAGCGGCCGTCACTACCGATAAAGAAAAACGCCGGCTTGCGCCGGCGTTTTCTGATGGCTTACTGCGCCTTCTGGATCACTGCGCAGGCCAGGCGCGCACCGGCGTTGCCGGTCGGCTGGGTCTTGTAGTCATCCGCATCGGCGTGGACGATCAGGCCGCGGCCGATGATGTCGAAGTCATCGCCCTTGCCGATGTTGACGTTGCTCGACACCGGGCCGTCGATGGTGGCCACGCCCTTGTCGTCGGCCTTGATGTTGGGCATGTCGCCACCGTGGTGCGGATCGGCGGACACGCTGCCGTGATCCTGCTTGCCCGGGTTGAAGTGGCCACCGGCGCTCATGCCGTCCGGCGCGCTGCAGTCGCCCTTCTCGTGGATGTGGAAGCCGTGCTCGCTGCCCGGCTTCAGGCCGCTGATCTGGCCGGTCACGTGGACCTTGCCGTCAACCACCTTGAAGGTGACGCTGCCCTTGGTCTCGTTGCCCTGGGTCGGCGCCAGTTCGGCCGTGGCCGAGGCATCGGCAGCCGGTGCAGGTGCTGCGGCCGGTTCGGCGGTGGCGCCGTCGGCCGGAGCGGCCGGCGCGGTTTCAGCCTGCGGCGCGGCCGGCTGCTGGTTGCAGGCCGCCAGGCCCAGTGCAGCAATGGCTGCGAACAGCGAAGTGTGGATCAAACGCATGGAATCTCTCCCTGGATGATGCCTGCAGTGATCAGCGGACAACCCGGATCACGCCACAGGCGATGCGGACGCCGGCATTGCCGGCGGGCTGGCTGCGATAGTCGTCGGCGTTGGCATGCACGACCAGTGCACGTCCGGCGATATCGGTGGCGGCGCCTCCGCCAAGGGTAACGCCCTTGAGGTGGATATCGACGTTGGCGCGGCCCTGGGCGTCGGCACGCAGATTGTCCATGTCGCCCAGGTGGTGCTTGCCGGTGCCGGCGCGGCCATGCGCAGCGCCACCGGGATTGAAGTGATTGCCGGCACTGCTGGCATCCACCGCGCTGCAGTCGCCGCGCTCGTGGATGTGGAAGCCGGCCTGCTGCATCGGCTGCAGGCCACCGATCAGCCCGGTGATGTGGATGCCACCGGGCTCCACCATTAGCGCGATGCGGCCACTGACGATGCTGGCCGAGGCCGGCGACAGATTGGCCTCGGCCTGCTTGGCGGCGCTGACCACGGTCGGCGGTGGCGGGATGGGTTCGGCCTTCTTCGGCGCACTGCCACAGGCAGACAGCAGCGCGGCGGCGGACAACGGCAGGATGGCAAAGGACAGACGCATCGAAGACTCCTTGCAGGTGACACTACGGACGGCATCGTCCATGAACGATCAACGGTTCGGCAAGCGGGCGCGAGGATCGCGTGCAGGGACCGTTCAATGGCCCCCGCGACGGCGCCCGGCGCCCAGCTTGCGGGTAAGGGTATTGCGGCCAAGGCCCAGGCGGGCCGCGGCTTCGGCACGGCGGCCATGGGTGATCTGCAGCGCGGCCTCCAGCAGGGCATGGTCGACCCGCTCTCGCACCTGCGCGTGCAGCCCTTCCACGCCTTCGGCCAGCTGACGGCGTGCCCATTCGGCCAGCAGCGCCTCCCACTGCCCCGGATCGGCGTTGGTGGTGCTGCTGCGACGACCGCGCGTACGGTTGAGCGCGGTATCGACGTCGGCCACGCCAATGGTGTCAGCGGCGGCCAGCGCCGCCATCCGCCAGCACACGTTTTCCAATTCGCGCACGTTGCCCGGCCAGTCGTGTTCGCGCAGCGCCTGCAGTGCGGCAGCGGTCAGGCGCTTCGGCGGCGTATCCAGCTTGCGTGCGGCGGCGCCCAGGAACGTACTTGCCAGTTGTGCGATGTCCTCGCGACGCTCGCGCAGCGGTGGCAGCTGCAGGCGCACCACGTCCAGGCGATGCAGCAGATCGGCACGGAACTTCCCCTGTGCGACCAGGCCTTCCAGATCCTGGTGGGTGGCGGCAATCACCCGCACGTCGACGCGGATCAACTCGCGGCCACCGACGCGGAAGAACTCGCCCTGTGCCAGCACGCGCAACAGACGGGTCTGCAGCGGCAACGGCATATCGCCTATTTCATCGAGGAACAGCGTGCCGCCGTTGGCCTGCTCGAAACGGCCGATATGGCGGCGCTGGGCACCGGTGAAGGCGCCGGCTTCGTGGCCGAACAACTCGCTTTCCAGCAGCTCGGACGGGATTGCAGCAGTATTGAGCGCGACGAACGGCCCCTGCGCGCGCGGCGATTCGCGATGAAGCGCATTGGCCACCAGCTCCTTGCCGGTGCCGGTTTCGCCGGTGATCAGCACCGCCAGCGGTGCCTGCGCCAGGCGGCCGATGGCACGGAACAGCGCGCGCATCGGCGGGGTATCGCCCACCAGTTGCGGTGGCTGGTCGCCATGCGCTTCCGCCGCAGGTGTGGGCGCCGCCAGTGCCGGTGCAACGGCCGGCAGCACACGCTGCGCCAGCGCCACGGCGTCGTCCAGATCGAACGGCTTGGACAGGAATTCATGCGCGCCACCGCGGAACGCACCGGCCGTGCTGGCCACGTCGGTGTAGGCCGACATCACCACCACCGGCAGCTGCGGCAGCGCGGCCTTGAGCTTGTCCAGCAGCACCAGGCCATCGTCGCCGGGCATGCGCACATCGGTGAACAGCAGCGCCGGCGGCGGGCCCTCGCTCAGGGCCTGCAGGGCGGGGGCGGCGCTGTCGAAGTCGACAACCTGGTAGCCTGCCTCGCGCAGCGCGGTGCACAGCACGAAGCGCACGGCGCGGTCGTCGTCGACCACCCAGATGCGCTGCGGGGACGAAAAAGACTCAGACATCGCGCGGGGCCTCCTCGGCCGGGGCGGCGCCGTTGCCGATCGGCAGCAGCAGGGTGAACACGGTATGGCCCGGGCGCGAGCGGTAGGTCAGCGTACCGCGGTGTTCGCGCGCGACCTGCTGCGCCAGCGCCAGGCCCAGGCCAGTGCCTTCGGCGCGGCCACTGACCAGGGGCAGGAACAGGTGCTCGGCCAGCTCCTCGGGCACGCCACGGCCGTCGTCGGCGATTTCCAGGCGCAGCGCCAGCGTGTGCAGCTGCTCGGCGATGCGCACGCCATGCTCCACGCGGGTGCGCAGGGTAATGCTGCCGGCGCCGGCCTGGATCGCGTTGCGCACCAGGTTCCACACCGCCTGGGTGAGGCGGTCGGCGTCGCCGTGGAATTCGGGAATGCTGGGGTCGTAGTCGCGCTGCAGGCGTACCGCCCAGCCGGCCTCGTTCTCGGCCAGGCGCAGCACGCGCTCCAGCGCGGCATGGATGTTCAGTTCGGCATGCGGTGCGGCCGGGGCCGGCGACAGCAGCTGGTCGAGCAGGCCGTTGAGGCGTTCGATCTCCGAGCCGATCAGCTCGATCAGCTCGCGTTCGCTGGCATCGCGTTGGGCCGCGCGGCGGGCCAGCAGCTGGGCCGCGCCCTTCAACCCGGCCAGTGGGTTGCGCAGCTCGTGGGCCAGTCCCTTCAGCGCCGCACTGAGCGCGCTGGGCAGGGCCTGGGTCGGGTCGAGCCCGGGGAATTCATCGACCGGATGCGCCTCCAGCAGCCAGCCGCCATCGTCGCGGCGGCTCATCCAGCCCTCGGCGAAGCGCGGCGCCTCGCCGGGCACCGCCAGCGCCAACCGGTTCAGGCGCAGGCTGTCGCGCTCATCGCGGGCCAGGAAATGAGCCAGGGCTTCGCCCTGCACTTCCAGTGCAGCCAGCGGCCGCCCCAGCAGGCGCCGGACGCTGACGCCCAGCCAGCGGGCGAAGGCCGGATTGCAGCCGGCAATGCAGCCATCGGCCCCGGCCCAGGCCAACGGCGTGCCCAGGGCATCGAGGGACGGCGGGGGTGCGGGGTCGGACATTGCACCAATGTAGTGCAAAACGCGGGTCCGGGGTCGGATCCCTTTCCGTCAGGAAAGGGCCCTGACCACTGCCGCAGGGCGAGCAAGCTCGCCCACTACCGGATACGTGAGCGGGTCACAGTTTCATATTGAGGCCGACGAACACGCTACGGCCAGGGGCCGGCGAAAACATCGGGCGAGCGCTGTCCCAGAAGAAGCTGTCGTACCAGGCGTAGGCGTACTGGCGTCCGGTAACGTTCTTCAGCTGCAGGTCCACGCTCCAGCGTGGGTTGATCTGGTAGGCCGCGCTGAGGTCGAGCACGGCAAAGCCACCGAACTTTCCGGCCACATTGCGCTCCTCAAGGTAGTAGTCGCCCTGCGCGCGTGCCTGCAGGCCGAGGCGAAGCGCGTCGCTGGCGCGGTAATCCGCCCCCAGGTTGCTGATGTATCGCGGGGTGGCGGCCACTTCGCGGCCCTGCAGGGAAATGCTGGCGTCGCGGTCGTCGCGGGTGATCTTCGCTTCCTGGTAGGCGTGCGACGCCCATACCGTCCAGTCGTCGCCCAGCTGCAGGCTCAACTGCGCATCCACGCCGCGTCGGCGGGTCTTGCCCAAGGTGACCGTGGTACCGGTGGCCGGCATGTTGGACACCTCGTTTTCCGCATCCTGCTGCCATACCGCCAGACGTGCCTGGCTGCCCGCGAACGGCTGGAACTTCAGGCCCAGCTCCATGCCGGTGTTGGTGGACGGATGCATCGGCGCCTGGCCCGGGGCGAGGTAAGCCGGCGCGGTGGATCCAGTGAGCACCTGGAAGGTGCGGCCCCAGTTTGCGTAGACGTGGATGTTCTCGCCCAGGCTGTGGATGACGCTCAGTTTGGGCTGGCCGATGCTGCCGTAATCCTGCAGCCGAGCGCTGAGGCCGTTCATCAGGTGGGTACGGCCACTGAAGCGGTCCACACGGTAGGCCGGCACGATCTTCCACGCCTCGACGGGCTGGTAGATGGCCTGCACGTAGGCGCCCCAATTGTCGAAGCTGTGGCGGTCGTTGTTCTGCACCCGTGCCGGGGCACGGCTGAAGTCGGTGGGTTCGGCGTAGGCGTAGCGATCGCGGAGGTAGCTGTTGTCCTGCTGCTCGTAGTTCAAGCCGCCCTCGACGGTAAGCGCGGGGCTGGGCTGCCAGGTGAGCGTGCTGAGCAGGCCGGTCTGCCGCTCATCCCACACGCGGCGCTGGCGCGGCAGGTTGCCGGTGGGCAGGTCGCTGAAGGTCACGCGGCGGTCGTCTTCGTAGCGGTTGTAATAGAGCCGCGTGCCGAAGGTGAGCCTCTCGGACAGTTTCATATCCAGGTGCGCGGCAATCTGGCGCATGTCGCGGTCATCGCCATCGTTGCCGTTGCGCAGGTCGCTGCCGCGGCGATGCGTGCGCAGTTCGTCGGCGGTCATGAAGCCGGGTTCTTCGGCTTCGTGGTGGTACGCACGCGCGGTCAGGCCCACGCGCAGGCCTTCGTCCAGCGAGCCGTAGAACCACTTGCCGCCCAGCGAATATTTCTTCGAGGTGTCGTGGTCGCGGTAGCCATCGCTGGCCTGGGTGCCGACGAAATAGTTCTGTGCGACGCCATTGGCTTCACGGCCTACCGCCAGCTGCGCATCACGGGTGTTGTAGCTGCCGTAGGCCAGCCGCGCATCGGTATAGCTGCCGCCCTGGCGCGTGCCGAAGTTCACGTTGCCGCCGATGTTGTGCAAGCCATAGCGCGGATCGTTGGTACCGCGCACTACTTCGATGTAGCTGATTTCCAGCGGGATCAGCATGTCGATGAAGCGCTGGTTGCCGCTGTTGACGTTGCTGGGGATGCCATCGATCAGCGTCTTGATGGCATTGAGGTAGCCCTCACCGTTGAAGGCGCGGAAGCTGACCTTGCCCGATTCGGCACCCTGCCGGGTTTCGGTGAGCTGGATGCCGGGCATCTGCCCGAGCAGTTCCCAGCTGTGCGAGACGTTTCGGTCTTCGATCTGGTCCGCGCCCAGTACGTCCACCGAGGTCAGCACCTGGTGCGCGCTCAGCTGGCCCTCCCCGTGCTGGTGTACCTGCACCCTGCCGAGGGTGAGTGCGGCGTCGGCGGATTGTGCGAGTGCTTCAGGGGCGAACGGAGCCGCCGCGAGGGCGGCCACCAGCGTGGAGGTTTTCATGGGGGTGGACGGGCGCAGATGAAATGTAATTATATAACATTACATGCGTCTTCCATGTGGAGTCGAGCCATGCTCGACTGCTCCTGGCAAACAGCAGTCGAGAATGACTCGACTCTACAAAAACGGGGTGGAGCGGTGGCTTACACCGGGTAGCCGGTAGCTTCCCGGGCCTTCTTCCAGGCGCTTTCGAATTCGCGCGCGCTGATCTCGTCGTCTTCGTCGAAATCCAGGAACGACACCGGCTGGTCGGCCAGCAGGAAGCGGTCATCGCTGTGGGCATGCTCGTCGGCCCAGACCATCTTGGTGCCGTAGATCTCCACCTGGCGCACGATCTTCTCGCCACGGGCTTCCATCAGCACGTTGCCCTTGCCCAGGCCCGATTCGGCCCAGTGCTTGTAGTACTTCTTTGCGGCCGATTTCGCGCCGGATTTTGCGTTGTGCTTTGCGTAGGTCATTGCAGGGGTCCTGGCAGCAGGCGCGGCCGGAGAGTTCGAAAAGGCCGCCGCGATGTGATTCGCGGCACTGCCACAATTATCACCCAGTACGACGACCACCGCACTTTGAAGTGGCCATTTCCAAAACTCAGCTGGCTTTGGTCTCGGCCGCTAACCGACGGACAGAGGTGGCAGCCGCAGACACTAGTCCGCAACTGCAATGAAGTGGCCACTTCCCTTTAGCCCACGAAAGTCTCGGATCAAGTGCGTCTTGCCCGGCTTCGGATCGTGAACGACGAGCTCGTCCCTGCCTGCATCGAGGACAACCCAATGCCATCTCCGGCCCGACTGATAAGGATTAACTTTTACAATTGCATGTCGATCAATGGCCCGCCATGATCTGAAGCTCACGCGCTTGGTCGCGATACTGAACTGCGCCAGCATCTGCGCGATGTCAGTATGCGTAGTGAAGAAGCTGGTGCCTTTTGCCTTTCCCGGTAGCGTCCTGAATGCCTCAAGCGCTTCCTCATAGGAAACGCGCGCCAGCATGGCAACACACGCTATGCCGCAATCACCGTTGTTCCAGTCACGTTGGTGTACACGCCTCAGTGCGCTCATTGCTTAAGCTCCAATGGATGAGTAATGATTGATCAGGCATCACGGTCTCTGAGCCGGCAAGGCCATGCCCTTCGGCCACAGCATCCAGATGTTGCCCTTCTGCTTCATGTCGCCGGCCAGCTTGCCGGCGGCATCGCCGCTGCCCCAGTACAGGTCGGCGCGCACTTCACCGGCAATGGCGCCGCCGGTGTCCTGCGCGGCCACCGGGCGCACCACCGGGGTGCCGTCCGGGCGCGTGGTGGACAGCCACAGCAGGCTGCCCAGCGGCACCACGCTGCGATCCACTGCGACGCTGTAGCCGGCGGTGAGCGGCACGTTCAGTGAACCACGTGGGCCTTCCGGGCTGTCCGGGTTGCGCACGAAGAACACGTAGCTGGGGTTGCTGCGCAGCAGTTCCGGCACGCGCGCGGGATTGGCCCGGGCCCAGGCGCGGATCGCGTCCATGGTGACGTCTTCTTTCTTCAGCTGGCCCTGGTCGACCAGCCAGCGACCGATCGCGCGGTAGGGGTGGCCGTTCTGTTCCGCATAGGCCAGCCGCACCTGCGTGCCATCGGCCAGGCGCACCCGGCCCGACCCCTGGATCTGCAGCAGCTGCAGGTCCATCGGGTCGGTCAGCCAGGCCAGTACCGGCGCCTTGGCGCCCTTGGCCGCGATGGTGCCGGCGTCGTCATAGGGCTTGAGCACCTTGCCCTCGACGCGCCCGCGCAGGCGCTTGCCCTTCAATTCCGGGTAGACGCTGTCCAGCTGCACCACCACCAGATCATCCGGCGTGCCGTATACCGGCACCGTCGCCTTGTCGGTACGGGTAAGACTGCCGGGGTAGATCGGCTCGTAGTAGCCGGTAATGAGCCCGTCGGCCTGCTGGCCGCCGGCACGCAGTGCATAGACATCCAAATCGCGCTGCAGGAACTGGCGGATCGCCGCCGGGTCCTTGTCCGAAACCGTCGCGGCGGTGGCGCAGGGTTTTGCCCAGACCGCATCGTTCTTCAGGCGCGTGCAGCTGCTGCGCCAGGCAACGAAGCCGGCCTGCAGGTCACTGTCGGAGACCGGTGGCAGTGCACTCCATGCGGCCTTGGCGTAGGTGGCCGCGGGCGGTGTGGCCGGCGTCGGCGCTTCGGTTCCAGTGCGGGGAGCGGTGGTGGAGCAGCCGGCGAGCACGGCCAGCGCAAGAAGGCTCAAGCTCGTGCGATTCAGGGGGGCAATGATGTCTTTCATTGCCCCAATGTAGAGGAAACAGCACGGTGCCGGACCCGTCGGGTGCCCGGCACCACGCTCTTCCTTCAGCGTCCACCACTGCCCAGCAGGCCACTGTTGCTGGTGGCGAACACCGGCGGCGGTACGTCCAGCTCGGCATCGTTCACGATGCGACCGGCCAGGAAGTCGACGATGCTGCGGGCAATGGCAGGATTGCCGGTCCACAGCTCGTGGTGATGGCTGGCGTTGCGCACCAGCAGCGAGCGGCCATGGCTGAAGCCTGGACGCAGCGCATCGGCGTTGGCCGGTGGCGTGCGCCCATCCAGCGTGCCGCTGATGAACAGCACCGGCACGTCGCTGCGCAGCGGCCCGCGGAAGGATTCGCCCAGATCGGCCAGACCCAGGCCGTTGCCGATGGCGGGGAACGGGAAGTTCAGGGCGTCGCCGAACAGGCTTTCGCGTGCCTGCGCTTCCACCCGCGCCAGGCGCTGCGGGCTCTGCCCGGAAGCCACGTCCATGGCCAGCCCCATCGCCGGGTACTGGGCGAACTGTGCGCGCACGATCAGCACCAGATCGGCCAGCGGGTCGTAGTTGCCGCGCTCGGCCTCGCGGAGTATCAACGGCAGCCACTGCTGGGTATGCCGCTGGCCAAGAGCATTGGCAATCAGGATCTGCGCATCGAATTCACCGATGGTCACCTGGCGACCGTCATGCATGCGGCTGCGACCCTGTCGCGGCTGCTCACGCAATGCCTGCAGCACGCGCTTTGCCGATCCGGCCAGATCATCGAAGCCGTCCCTGCGGGCCAGTGGCGTCAGTTCCTGTAGCAGCGCATCGCTGCTGAGCGGCAGCTTCAGTGTGTCATCGGGGCCTTCGGTGCCCATCAGCACGACGCGTTCCAGATCTTTGCCGTGCAGGCGCACCGTCGCAAGCGCCAGGTGGGTGCCGTAGCTCATACCCCACAAGCTGATCCTGGGCACACCCAGTGCGCGCCGCAGATCATCCAGGTCATCGGCGCTCTCGGCGGTCGTATAGGCGCCCAGATCGACGCCAGCCTGACGCCAGAATTCCACGCACTTGGCAGCCGTCGCCTGCAATGCGGCCAGGGCCGCATCGCGCTGCAGTGGTTGGCCATCGTCGAAGCGGGTTTCATGCGGACACTCCGGCGGTGGTTCAGACAGACCGGCACCTCGCTGGTCGAGCAGCAGCACGTCGGCTTCGCGTCGGACCTGGTCGAACACCGGCCAGCGCGGGCCGCGCGCGGTATCGATGCCGGAACCGCCCGGGCCACCGGCCAGATAAACCACGGGGGCGCTGCGGCCATCGCCGCCGGTTGCTCGCAGGCGTACCACCTTCAGCCCCATGCGCGGTCCGTCCGGCTCGCTGTGTCGGCGCGGCACCTCCAGCACGGCGATCTCTGCAGGGATGGCGCCATGTGCTTTGGTCTGCAGCGTGTACGGCTCGAACACCAATGCCCTAGGCGTGGCCTGCGCCGGCATGGCCGCAGCGAGCGCCAGACAGAACGTGGCCACCGTGGCGACCAGGGCAGAGCGACGAGGATGGAGACTGCTGGACGATGTGCAGGCGTTGCGGCTCATGGTGGGCTCCAAAGGAGGGACGTGCGCGGTCAGCATCGGCTCGATCACAGGGCTGTGGGGGCACCCGCCTGCCGAACGTCTCCAAAAGGCGGTCCAATGGCTCCACGCAACCGATACGATGGCCGCCATGCAGATCCCACGTACCCTGGCTGTTCTTGCTCTGCTGCTTGCGGCGGTGGCCGCATGGCTGGTCGTGTCGACGCCACCCGCCGGCGTGGTGTTCGTGCAGGGGGCGCAGATGGCACCTGCGGACGCCGGGGCATCCAGCCCCCTGCCTGCGCGGCCGCCGCAGGACCTGGCCTGGCGTCCGCTGGATCAGCAGCTGCTGGCGCAGTGGCGCGGCCCGTACTGGCTGCGCTGGCAGGTTCCGGCGCCAACCGGCACCGACGATCATGACCGCACGTTGCGGCTGTCGCTGCGCGCTGCCAGCCAGCTGTACTGGAACGGCACGCCCTGGATCAGCAATGGCGTCGTGGGCCGCACCGCTGAAGAAGAACAACCAGGACGCATCGACCTTGTCCACGTGCTTCCCCCCGCTTCTGGCAATGCCACCGATGAGCTGGTCGTGCTTGCATCCAGCCAGCGACAACATTTCACCCTGCATGGCGCCGACGCGATGGCACTGATCGCGCCCGCAGCTGTGCTGTATGGCCAGATCATCCTGCCATGGCTGGTTGCGGCCTTCGCCATCGGCGCACTGGCGGCAGCCAGCCTGTATTTCCTGGCGGTACTGCGTGGCCAGACCCGCACGCCCGGCGCTCGCCTTCTGCTGGCACTGGGCGTGGTGGGACTGGCGTTGCCTGCAGTGGAAGCGTGGCGCTCCCTGCTGGGGTATGACTACCCGTGGCATGTCCCGCGCCTGATTGCACTGCTGGCATTGCACGTAGCCGCGGCCATGCTCCTGCCAGCCTATCTGGCGCGGCGATTCCAGGTGGCGGTTCCGCGTGCCGGGTGCTTCGTCTATCTGTCCGTGATCGCGGTGCTCGCCATCGTCCTGCCTGGCTTTGACACCCGCTCGGCGGCAGTGCTCTTGTTGAGCCTGCTCGCTTCGGCATCGCTGTTGCTGCGTGCGCGCGGCGACACAGAGGATCGATGGCCGATCCTGGTCCTGCTGCTGGCCGGCCTGCTGGCGTTGCTGGTCGCGCGCGGCGCCTTCCTTGATGGGCCGTACTTCCTGCTGCTGGCGGTGCTGATGGTGTTCCTGCTGCTGCGTCATGCGGCACAGCTGCAGGCACTGGACCGGCACAATGCGTTGCTGCGTGAAGAGCGCGCACGGCTTTCATTGCAGCTGTTGCAGCGAGGCATCCAGCCACATTGGCTCATGAACACCCTCACAAGTCTGCAGGAACTGATCGAGCAGGCACCTTCACGTGCCAGCCGCCTGGTGGAGTCGTTGGCCGATCAGTTCGATCGGCTGCGTGACAGCAGCAGCCGGCAGAGCATTCCGTTGCAGGACGAGCTGGCCCTGTGCCGCAGCCATCTGGACATCGTTGGCCAGGCACTGGGCCAGCCCCTGGTGCTGGACGTGGATGGCGAGGATGCGCCGCTGTTGCTGCCGCCCGGCATCCTGCACGCACAGGTGGAAAACGCACTGACGCACGCCGGTGCGCTGGCATGCGCGCAGCACCCGTTCCGTCTGCGCGTGCAGCGCGGCGGTGGACGTTGGGTGCTGGAACTGCACAGCGCGCACGGCTCGTCCTCGCATCGCGGTCGCGGCACGGGCACGCGCTACATCGAAGCCAGTCTGGCGGCCGCCAGCCCCGGCGGATGGAGCTTCGTGCAAGGCATCGACGGCAACCAATGGTGCGGACGGATCGAACTGACATGCGCATCCTGATCGTTGAAGACGAACCGCTGGTACGCCAACGCCTGCAGCGGCTGTGCGCCGAGCTGGCAGGAACGCGCGCACGCTTCGATGCCGTGGCCGATCTGGAGGCAGCCGGCGACCGCCTGCAGCGCAATGTCTACGACGGCCTGCTGCTGGACCTCAACCTTGGGGGCGAGGACGGTTTCGAACTGCTGCGGCGTGCGGTAGCCGGCCGCTACCAGTGCGTAGTGGTGTCGGCCCACCGTGATCGTGCGCTGCAGGCATTTGAACACGGTGTACTCGACTTCGTTCCCAAGCCCTTTTCGCGCGAACGCCTTGGTCGGGCGCTGGAACGCTTGTTCGATACCAGCGGTATGCGTTCAGGCCGGGCACGCTACCTGGGCATCTGGCGTGCGCAGGGAACGGCAACCGTCGAGCTCTCGGAGGTGATGTGGATCGCGGCAGATGGCGACTACAGCCAGGTGCGCATGCGCGATGGCCGCAGCGAGCTGCATGACAAATCCCTGACTGCACTGGCCTCAGTACTGCCTCAGGATTTCGTCCGCTGCCATCGATCGCACCTGGTCAACCTGCGGCACGTGCGTACGTTGCATGCTGGTTCCGGCAGCCGCTACTGGCTGGTGCTGAGCGACGGTAGCGAGCTGGTTGTTGGCCGCGCGCACATCGTGGCGCTACGCGATGCGCTGGGTCTGGGGTGATCGCCAGAGGATGCCAGGCATGGTCTGGCACTACCGGGGAGCGGGAACGGCATGGAGCGAACGCGCCAGGCATGGTTCACGGCGTCTGCAGCAGCAGGGAATGCAGAATGCGGGCGTCTTCGGCATCCAGTGTCTTCGGCAGGTCGTCGCGGCCACGGAAACGGCGGTGGAAGGCAGCGACGGCGGCGTCCCGGTTGTCGAGCGGATAGCCGAAGCGGGCCAGCGCACTCCACGCGTCGAAGCCTTCCGGCGCCGCACCGTCGGCAGCGCGCGGCCAGACGCCGAATCCAGCCTCGGCCAGCTGCTGCCACGGGAAGAAGCGGCTCGGGTCCTGCTTGCGTGTCGGCGCCAGGTCGGCATGGCCGATCACCTGCCGCGGCGGAATGTTCAGGCGGGTGGTTAGATCGCGCAGCAGCACGATCAGCGATTCGATCTGCGCCGCACTGAACGGGCTGCGGCCATCGTTGTCGAGCTCGATGCCGATCGATGCCGAGTTGAGGTCGGTGATGGTGCCCCAACGCCCGGCGCCGGCGTGCCAGGCGCGGCGCTCATCGGCAACCAGCTGATAGCGATGGCCATCGGCACCGATCAGGTAGTGCGCGCTGACCGGTCCACCGCTGTTGGCCGTGCGCAACGTACGCAGGCTCTGCTGCACCGATTTCTGTTCGGTGTGGTGAATGACGATGATGACGGGCGTGCGCGCGTTCTGGTTGGGTGACGGCACCCAGGTGGCGAGCGGGTTGCGGGTTTCCTGCGGCGCGGAGGCACAGGCGGCCAGCAGCAGGCAGGCCGAGAGCATCAGGGCGGTGCGGATCGGGTGCATGGCCCGATTGTGCGCGATCAGGCGCGATGATGCATGCTGCCGTGCCGACCAAGTGGTCGGCACCCACCAGAGCAGACCCAGACCCAGTGCCAAGCAAGCTTGGCACCTACCAGACCAGTAGAAGTGCCGACCAACGGTCGGCACCCACAACATCAATGCAGTAGCTCGGCCGCTACTTCAGGCCTCGTAGGCGGACTCGCCGTGCGAGGTCACATCCAGGCCGGTGCGCTCTGCTTCCTCGGTCACGCGCAGGCCGACCACGCTGCGCACCACCAGCAGGATAAGCGTGGTCACTACCGCCGACCAGACCACGGTCAGGCCGACGCTGACCACCTGCACCCAGACCTGATGGGCGATATCCAGATCGGCCTTGGTGCCGCCCAGCGACTGCGCACTGAACACACCGGTGAGAATCGCACCGACGATGCCGCCGACACCATGCACACCGAACACGTCGGCGGTGTCGTCCACCTTCAGCAGGCGCTTCAAACCAGTCACACCCCACACGCAGACCACGCCGGCGACGAAACCGATGATGATCGCGCCGAGCGGGCCGACGGTGCCGCAGGCCGGGGTGATGCCGACCAGGCCGGCCACTGCGCCCGAGGCCGCGCCCAGTGCCGACGGCTTGCCCTTGCTGATCGCTTCCACCAGCGTCCAACCGAGTACGGCAGCGGCCGTGGCCAGCACGGTATTGAGGAAGGCCAGCGAGGCGACGGTATCGGCGGCAGCGGCGGAACCCGCGTTGAAGCCGAACCAGCCGACCCACAGCAGCATCGCGCCGATATAGGTAAACGGCACGTTGTGCGGCTTCAGCGCGGTCTGGCCATAGCCCAGGCGCTTGCCGACGAACCACGCGGCGACCAGACCGGCCACACCTGCGTTGATGTGGACCACGGTGCCACCGGCGAAATCGATCGCGCCCATCTCACCCAGGTAGCCGCCACCCCAGACGATGTGCGCCATCGGGATGTAGCTGAGGGTGAACCACAGCGCCGAAAACAGCAGCACCGCACGGAACTTGATGCGCTCGGCGAACGCGCCGACGATCAGCGCGGTGGTGATGCCAGCAAACGTCGACTGGAAGGCGACGAACAGGTAATCCGGCAGGCCCTTGATCGGGGTGTTGCCGACCGACTCCGGAGTGAAGCCCTTGAGGAAGGCGAATTCGGTGAACGAGCCGAAGAACGGATTGCCGGCGCTGAACACCGCGCTGTAGCCATACGCCACCCACAGCAGCAGCACCAGCGAGAACACCACCAGGATCTGGCTGAGCACCGACAGCACGTTCTTCGAACGCACCAAGCCGCCGTAGAACAAGGCCAGGCCCGGCACCACCATCAGCAGCACCAGCAGGGTGGACGTCAGCATCCAGGCCACGTCGCCATGGTCGTAGGTCGCGGCGGCTTCAGCCGCGGCCGGTGCGGCGGCCGCAGCGACCGGATCCTGCAGCGGTTCGACCGCCACGCTTTCGCTCGGCAGCGGCGAGATCTGGGCCTGAGCGTGGGCACTGCCCGGCCACGCACCGGCGGCCAGCGCGCTGAGCAGCATCAACAGGCACACGAAGTGGAACCGGGCTTGCCACCCGGTGAGAAGGCGCATCTTCATGGGGGAGTCTCCGGAAAGGGGTTACAGCGCGTCGGCACCGATTTCGCCGGTGCGGATGCGGATGACCTGTTCGACGGCGGTGACGAAGATCTTGCCGTCACCGATCTTGCCGGTGCCTGCCGACGACTGGATCGCTTCGATCACCGCGTCGGCACGCTCATCGGTGACTACGGTTTCGATCTTGATCTTGGGCAGGAAATCGACGACATACTCGGCGCCGCGATACAGCTCGGTGTGGCCCTTCTGGCGGCCGAAGCCTTTCACTTCGGTCACGGTGATGCCCGACACGCCTGCGTCGGAGAGGGCCTCGCGGACCTCGTCGAGCTTGAACGGCCGGATGATGGCGGAGATCAGTTTCATGCGCATGTCCCGAGGGTGGATGGGGCCAGCGCGCCAGCGCGCGTTGGCATCAGGCAACCAGCGGCCATCAGGATGATGGCCGTGGCTGTTGCACCGGACACGTACAGGGCCGGGACGGCCGTGCCTCTCTCCTTGCACGACCGACGCGGGAGGGAGGGCGGCCCTGGTCGCGTATCCGGTCTCTCTTGCCCCTGTTTCAGCGGACTAACAGTCCGCTCTACTGCAGCGGGCCAGCGGCCCGCTCTACCACGGCGGGTCGGGGTCCGCTCTACCACGGCGGACCGGGGCCCGCCCTGCGGCTCCCCAGCCGCGAAGACGGAAGCGATGGCGGCGGGTGGGAGGGGGAAGCCCACCGCCATCGCCACCGGTCAGCTGGCGTAGTACAGCTGGTATTCCAGCGGGTGGGTGGCCGCGCGGAACTTGGTCACTTCCTGCATCTTCAGCGCGATGTAGCCGTCGATGAAGTCATCGCTCATCACGCCGCCGGCCTTCAGGAACTCGCGGTCCTTGTCCAGCGCTTCCAGCGCCTGGTCCAGCGAGGAGCAGACCTGCGGGATCAGCTTCTCTTCTTCCGGCGGCAGGTCGTACAGGTCCTTGTCGCTCGGTGCGCCCGGGTCGATCTGGTTCTTGATGCCGTCCAGGCCGGCCATCATCAGCGCGGTGAAGGTGAGGTAGCCGGACTGGATCGGATCCGGGAAGCGCATTTCGATGCGGCGTGCCTTCGGGTTGGACACCCACGGAATGCGGCACGAAGCCGAACGGTTGCGGGCCGAGTAGGCCAGCATCACCGGTGCTTCGTAGCCCGGCACCAGGCGCTTGTAGCTGTTGGTGCCCGAGTTGGCGAAGGCATTGATGGCCTTGGCATGCTTGAAGATGCCGCCGATGTACCACAGCGCCAGCTGGCTCAGGCCGCCGTAGCCGTCACCGGAGAACAGGTTGGTGCCGCCCTTGGACAGCGACTGGTGCACGTGCATGCCGCTGCCGTTGTCGCCGACGATCGGCTTGGGCATGAAGGTGACGGTCTTGCCGTTGCGGTGCGCGACGTTCTTGATCACGTACTTCATGCGCAGCAGTTCGTCGGCCTTCTGCACCAGGGTGCTGAACTTGGTGCCGATCTCGCACTGGCCGGCGGTGGCCACTTCGTGGTGCTGCACTTCCACTTCGATGCCGACCTGTTCCAGGGTCTTGCACATCTCGGCGCGCAGGTCGTGCAGGGTGTCGGTCGGCGGCACCGGGAAGTAACCGCCCTTCACGCCCGGACGGTAGCCGCTGTTGGCGCCGTCGTACTTGGCGCCGCTGTTCCACGCCGCTTCTTCCGAGTCGACCTGGAAGAAGGTGTGGCCCATTTCATTGGCGAAGCGGACCGAATCGAAGATGAAGAATTCCGGCTCCGGGCCGAAGAACGCGGTTTCGGCGATGCCGGAGGACTTCAGGTAGGCCTCGGCGCGCTTGGCGATGCCGCGCGGGCAACGGCCATACGGCTGCATGGTGGCCGGGTCGAGGATGTCGCAGCTGATCACGATGGTCGGATCGGCGTAGAACGGGTCGACGTAGGCGCTGGCGGTATCCGGCAGCAGCACCATGTCCGATTCGGCGATGCCCTTCCAGCCGGCGATCGAGCTGCCATCGAACATCTTGCCTTCTTCGAACAGCGACGGCTCGACGATGCTGACCGGGAAGGTCACGTGCTGCTCGACACCACGCATGTCGACAAAGCGCAGGTCGACGAACTCGATCTGGTTGTCCTTGATCAGCTTCTCAACGTTTTCCACGGACATCGGTACGACCTCGGATGGGGATGAATGCCTGCTGAGGTACAGCAACGACCGTGCCAACTTTTCGCAGGCTGCAAGTCATTGATTTCAAAAAGGCCGCCCCGCAGCGGTGCAGAACCGTGCGCACCAAATGGGTGCAGCCGACAGCGGACGCACCCGTTTGGTGCGGCAGTGATCGTCTATCCTCTCGACCTTCTTCCTTCCTGCCGCGCGTGCCCGCACCGTCCATGTCCGACCTGCTCTCCGCCCTGTTGCTGGGCATCCTCGAAGGCTTGACCGAGTTCCTGCCGATCTCCAGCACCGGCCACCTGCTCATCGCCCAGCACTGGCTGGGTGCCCGTTCGGACTTCTTCAACATCGTCATCCAGGCCGGCGCGATCGTGGCGGTGGTACTGGTGTTCCGCCAGCGCCTGCTGCAGTTGGCCACCGGTTTCGGGCAGCGCGAGAACCGCGAGTACGTTTTCAAGCTGGGCGCGGCCTTCCTGGTCACCGCGGTGGTCGGCCTGGTGGTGCGCAAAGCCGGCTGGTCGCTGCCCGAGACGGTCAGCCCGGTCGCCTGGGCACTGATCATCGGTGGCATCTGGATGCTGCTGGTGGAGGCCTACACCGCGCGCCTGCCCGACCGCGACCAGGTGACCTGGACCGTGGCGATCGGCGTCGGCCTGGCGCAGGTGGTGGCCGGCGTGTTCCCCGGCACCTCGCGTTCGGCCTCGGCGATCTTCCTGGCCATGCTGCTGGGCCTGAGCCGCCGCGCGGCCGCCGCCGAGTTCGTGTTCCTGGTTGGCATTCCCACCATGTTCGCCGCCAGCGCCTACACCTTCCTGGAAATGGCCAAGGCCGGACAGCTGGGCAGCGAGAACTGGACCGAGGTGGGCGTGGCCTTCCTTGCCGCGGCCGTCACCGGCTTCGTCGTAGTGAAGTGGCTGATGGGCTACATCAAATCGCACAGGTTCACCGCGTTCGCGCTTTACCGCATCGCGCTGGGCGCCGCGCTGCTGCTGTGGTTGCCGTCCGGCAGCTGAACAGCGCCGGGGCACGGTAACCCCGTTGCCGGCCCCACCCCGTTTCCCCCACGGTTCCCCAAGGAGAATCACCATGAACCGCAAGCTCACCCTGCTCCTCCCGCTGGCCCTGCTGGCCGCCTGCAGCCAGACCCCGGCCCCGGCCGGCACCGGCGGCGACGACGTGGCCCCGGCCGCGGCCAAGGCAGCAGACCAGCAGACGCTGGCGCACCTGGACGCGCAGCGCCTGCAGAGCCAGCACTGGCTGCTGCAGCAGGCCACCGCCGCCGACGGCAAGCGCATCGACGCGCTGTTCGCCCGCGAAGACAAGCCGGTCACCCTGGACTTCGCTGATGGCCGCCTGTCGGTCAGCAACGCCTGCAACCACATGGGTGGCGGCTACACCCTGGCCGACGGCAAGCTGACGGTCAGTGCGATGGCCTCGACCATGATGGCCTGCACCGACAAGGCGCTGATGGCGCTGGACGAGGCCGTGTCGAGCCGCCTGCAGGGCGAGCTGAAGGCCGAGCAGGATGCCGATGGCAAGCTGACCCTGACCAACGCGAAGGGCGACGTGCTGGTGTTCAACCCGGAACCGACCGCTGAAACCCGCTACGGCGGCGCCGGCGAAACCGTATTCCTGGAAGTGGCCGCCAAGACCGAGAAGTGCTCGCACCCGCTGATCCCGGACTACCAGTGCCTGCAGGTGCGTGAAGTGAAGTTCGACGACAAGGGCCTGAAGCAGGGTGAGCCGGGCAAGTTCGAGAACTTCTACGGCAACATCGAGGGTTACACCCACGAGGACGGCGTGCGCAACGTGGTGCGCGTGAAGCGCTACGAAGTGAAGAACCCGCCGGCCGATGCGCCATCGCAGGCGTACGTGCTGGACATGGTGGTCGAGTCGGCCATCGAGAAGAAGTAAGACGACAGAAGGGCGGCCGCGAGGTCGCCCTTCTTCGTGGTGGGTAGGGCCGGCCGCTGGCCGACTGCCCCTTTTCATGGTGGCTCGACGCTACAGAAGCAAAGCCGGCCAGCGGCCGGCTCTACCCATCGTGCCGCTCAGCCCAGCGCCGGGTTCAACGTGTAGGTGCCATGCAGTGCGGCTTCGGCCAGCACGTGGCCGTGCATGGCGCGATATGCGTCGGCGGCGGTGAAGCGCGCCGGAAGTTCCAGCGAGGCCACATCCAGCGCGAACACGCGGAAGAAATAGCGGTGCACGCGTTCGTCGTTGAACGGCGGATACGGGCCGTCATAGCCCAGGTAATCGCCGGCCATGTCCGGGTTGCCCGCAAACCAGCCGGTGAAGTCGTTCAGGCCCTGGCGGCTGCCCGCCGGGCCAGCCGGTGCGGTCTTGCCCTTCACCACGAAGCCATCGCTGCAGCTGCCGGCGGCGATCTCCTGCACCGAGGCCGGAATATCGGCCATCACCCAGTGCACGAAGTCGCAGCGCGGCTGGTCGCGCGGCACGGTCATGTCGCTGCGGCCGACCGTTTCCGCAACGGTCGGCACATCCGGGTCCACGCACACCAGCAGGAACGAACGCGTGCCTTCCGGTGCGCCGTTCCAGGCCAGGTGCGGATTGCGGTCCGGCGCGAAACCGGTGGCATCGCCGGCGGCGAACGCGCGGTCGATCGGCGCGCCGTTGGTCAGGCTGTGGCTGCTCAGTTGCATCGGCTTCTCCTTACTCTTCCGGGTAACCCAGGCGCACCGCAATCGGGGTGAGCTTGGCAAAGGCGGCGCTCATCACGTCGCGGTAGTTGCGCCAGTGGCCCGGCGGGAAGCGCGGTGCGCCCAGCTGTGCGGCCGGCGGCATCTGCCGCTCGAACAGGCGTCCCAGCTGCTCGGCCATCGCGTGCGGATCATTGCCGATCTGGTCGATGCGCAGCAGCACGTGCGGATACAGTTCTTCCTCATGCAGGGTGGCAACCTGCGCCAGCCCGCGCGCCAGCCATTCGCTGGCTTCAGCCAGCGAGGTCATCGCCAGCGGAGCGGCAGCGCCGTAGGCCACCCAGTCGAGCAGCATGTCGCGCGGGTCACGCAGCACAAGCACCAGTCGTCCCTGCGGCAGCTGCGGGCGCAGCGCCCACAGCAGGGCGTTGTCCCACCACAGCAGCCAGTCGATGACGGCATCGCCCTGCAGGCCACGCGCCGGCAGCTGCTCGCGCCAGCGCTGCACCAGCCGCTCCGGGGTCAGCACGCCGGAGGCGAGGTCCTGCAGCGTGTGGTAGTTCTGGAATGCATCATCCGGCGGATTGCTGGTGTAGCGGTCGCTGCGCAGCACCGGGCTGGCGGCCGCCAGGCCGGTCGCAACCCGCTCCACACCCGAACCCGGCGCACCCCACAGGAAGATCGGCGCGGAGCTGGCATCACTGTCGATCTCGCCCTTCTCCGGCCAGCTCGGCGGCGCCTTGGCCTGCGGCGGAAGCGGCAGGCGCTGCGGTGCCTGGTCGGCCTGCAGCGCCATCCACGTCTGCAGCGCCTGTTCCGGCTGGCCAGCGCGGTCCTGGATTTCACCCAGCCAGGTACGCAGGTCGGCGCGATGGCCGTCCGGCGCCCTGTCGATCAGCGCCTGCACGCGCGCGATCGCGGCAACCGGATCACGCTGCAGCAGGCCTTCGACCAGGCGTGTTTCGCCACTGACGCGGCCCGGTTCGAGGCTGACGATACGTTCGGCGATGGCTTCGGCCTGTTCGTGTTCGCCCACCATGTCATGCAGGCGCAGGCGTGCTTCCAGTGCCGGCAGATGACCCGGCATCGCGTCCATCCAGCGCTCCACGGTCGCCGCGGCGGTCGGGCTGCCGACTTCTTCCACGGCCAGGCGTGCCAGCCACAGGTCGTGCAGCTGCGGATGCTGTTCCAGGGCAGCGTCCAGGCGCGCGCGGGCCTCGTCTTCGCGGCCCAGGCGCTGCCAGGACATCAGCAGTAGCTGCAGCACCTGGCGGTCGTCGGGGATCGATTCCAGCAACGGCAGCAGATGGTCCAGCGCCTGCAGCGGCTGGCCGCCGCGCAGCGACAGTTCACCGGCCAGGCGACGCATCGACGGCGTATCCATGCCTTCCTGCTGAAGCGCGATCTGCATCGCTTCGGCAGCCGCCTCCAGGTTGCCCTGGCGCAGCGCCAACTGCACTACCAGGCCATGCAGCGAGCTGATGGCCGGGTTCAGTTCCAGCACGCGGCGGAACGCCTGCTCGGCGAAGGCAAGCATGTCCTTGCCCAGGTAGGCGAAGCCCAGTGCGTACAGCACGCGGGTGTCGTTGGGCTGCGCCTGGTTGGCCGCCGACAGCAGCGTCAGCGCACGATCAGGGTCGTCGCGGCGCAGCGCGATCATGCCGTCGATGGTCAGCAGTTCCGGGTGGTCCGGCTCTACGCGCGAGGCCAGCGTGGACAGGCGCTGGGCTTCATCGAAGTCGTTGCGGCCGATCGCCAGGTGCGCCTGCATCAGATAGGCGGCGAAGGAATTCGGGTCAAGCCCGGTGGTACGTGCCAGCGCTTCGTCAGCGCCCTGATACTGGCGCAGGGCGAGCAGCAGGCCAGCGTGCTGCAGGTGCAGCTGGGCATCATCGGGGGCCAGCTGCAACGCCTGCTGCAGCGCCTCCATCGCATCCTCGGCCTTGCCCTGCTGCTGCAGCGCAAGCGCCAGCCAGCGGTGGGCTTCGGCCTGGCCGGGTTCATCACGGGTCCACGCCTGGGCCAGCTGCACGGCCTGGTCGGCCTGGTTCTGGCGCAACGCTTGGATGATCTGGTCTTGCATGGCGGTCCGGTTCAAGTGCAAACCCGCATTGTAGCGGTCCACGCACCGGTGCCGGTTCAGCCCGCCAGCACCCGCTGCAGGCGCTGCGCCACCCAGCGCTCGGAGAAGCCGTCGCCGCGCCAGTTTTCGATGAACCCGCAGTGGCCGCCCCAGCAGGCGGTTTCCAGGCGCGCCTGGCGCGGCAGCTGCCAGTTGCTGAAGGTCGCGTACGGAATCACCGGGTCATCCTGCGCCATCAGGATGTCGGCCGGTACCTGCAGGGACGACAGGCGGTCGCCGGCGATCGAGTAGCCGTCGAAATAGGCCTGCAGCGAACCGAAGCTGGTGTGGCGCTCGACCAGCCAGGCGGTCAGCGCGCGGATGTCCAGCTTCAGCACGCGGTCGTCGCAGTCGCTCAGCTCGGGGAACAGATCGCGCTTGCGGCGCAGCGAGCCGGCCCACTTGCGGCGGAAGTACCAGTCGTACATCGCCGGGCCGTTCTCGATGCTCTCCATCGTCAGCGCCGGGTCCAGCACCGGGCACACCGAGGCGACGCGCAGCAGCGGCACGCCGGCCGCCGGCGCGCGCAGGGCCAGGCGCAGCACGAAGTTGCCACCCAGCGAATAACCGGCGGCCACCAGCGGCAGCTGCGGCCAGCGCTGGGCGATATCGCCCGCGGCGTGCACCACTTCATCGATGAGATTGGAGTGGAAGATGCCGGGGTTCAGGTGATGGGTGTTGCCGTGGTCGCGGAAGTTCAGCCGCACCACGTCGAAGCCCTGCTCGATCATGCGCGCGGCGGCCATGCGCATGTAGCTGGATTCGGCACTGCCTTCCCAGCCATGCAGCAGCAGCGCGATGCCCTTGGGCTCGCGGCCTTCGACATGGCTGTGCCAGCCCTGCAGGCGCACGCCATCACCACCATCGAGGATCAGCTCTTCGCTGACCGCACCGGTGGCCGCCAGCAGCAGCAGGCCGCGCTGCAGGCGCATGCGGCTGGAGCTGAGCATCGACTGCAGGTGCGGATTGCGCAGCCAGCGCGGCGGCTGGTAGTCAGTCGCATGCAACGTCGGTGTACCGGCGTCCAGGACGGGTGGCGGGACCAGGGCCACCGTGCCCTCAGCCGGTGCTCATGGCCGCCACGATGCGCGCGCGCGAGGTTTCCGCGATGCGTCGACGGCCTTCCAGGTCCTGGGTACCGATCGGCTCCAGGAAATGCACTTCGGTATGCCGCGCCGGCTCACCCAGCAGGCGCAGGAAATTGGCGGCGAAACTCTCGCCCGGGCCGAATGCCACGATGGTCTGTGCGTCACCCTTGAGCCCGTACACCAGAGCCACCGGCTGCACCGGCACGCCGGTCTCAACCGCGGCCTGGAAGATGCGGGCATGGAACGGGCCCACTTCGTGGCCACCACGGGTACGCCCTTCCGGGAACACGCCCACCGCCTTGCCTTCGCGCAGGCGATCGGCCATCACCTGCATCACGCCACCGAGGGATTCGGTGTTGCCGCGCTGGTGGAAGATGGTCTGCCCGCGCGCAGCGAGCCAACCGACCAGCGGCCAGCTGGCGATCTCGCGCTTGGCGACGAAGCCCATCATGCGCTGGCTGTGCAGGATGGAGATGTCGACCCAGCTGACGTGGTTGGCGACGAACAGCACGGCACCGGGCAAGGGCTGGCCCACCCGTGACAGGCGGAAGCCGAAGATCCACATCAGGCCGCCCTGCCACCAGTTCACCACCTTCGCCCCGAAGGTATCCTCGCCCACGCGCAGCTCGCCCCACGGCGGGAGCATGCCGATCAGGATCAGCGGCAGGAACACGATGATGTGGACCAACAGCAGCGGTACGCGGTACAGGTAACGGCACACACGCGCCACGCCGCCACGGGGGGCCGGAGTGGGGGAAGTCATCCGCGCACGATACCGGAGCGCCGCAGCAGCTGCCAGCCGATTTAGGCCATAACCGCCATTGACCGGGGCAATCGGCGGGGAACGCTGGGTTCTGCCGCCGTCAACACGCCCGCCGGGGGCTCAACCGTGGCCGGCGGCCACCACCGCCAGGGTCAGCCGAGAGATGCACACCAGCCGGCCCTGCTCGTCTTCGATGCGGATCTCCCACAGCTGGGTGCTGCGGCCGACGTGCAGCGCGCGGGCGGTGCCGGTGACCGTGCCCGAGCGCACGGCGCGCACGTGGTTGGCGTTGATTTCCAGGCCCACGCAGATCTGCTTGCCGGTATCCACGCACAGGTTGCCGGCGCTGCTGCCCAGGGTCTCGGCCAGCACCACCGAGGCACCGCCGTGCAGGATGCCGTACGGCTGCCGGGTGCGCTCGTCCACCGGCATGGTGGCCTGCAGCCAGTCTTCGCCCGCAGCGCTGAAGACGATGCCGAGGGATTCGATCGCCGTGTTGCGGCTGAGCGCGTTGAGCTGCTCGATGGAAACGGCTTCGCGGAACACCTGGGTCATGCGGGCACCTTCAGAGGATGGGAACGAGGCCGGCGCCGAATGCAGTCAGCATGCGCACCAGCAGCCACTTCGGGCCGACGTTGACTTCGGGGAAGTCGCCGACGGCGACGTAGCAGTTGTGGAACGCCGGGTCCTGCCGTGGCAGCGGCTGCGGGCAGTCCGGACCGGGCTTGAACTCGTAGTCGGTGGCGTAGCGCCACGGCCAGAAGTCGAGGATCGGCAGCGCTTCGGAGGCTTTGCCGACGCTGTAGTTCAGGCCCGACAACACTGGCGGCTTGGCCCGCGGCGCCACTGTCCACGAGTTCTGCGGATGGGTATCGCGCAGGATGCTCTCGGCCAGCTGCTCGGCAAACACCGGATCGTCGATGATCACCGCGCCTTCGGTGTTGTAGTTCTCGCTGCGCGGATCGAAGTTGTGGGTGCCGACCACGCCGATGCGGCGATCGACCACCAGCGACTTGGCGTGCAGGCCCATGCGGGCGCCCTTGCGGGTGACCGGCAACGGCTTGTTGACCGCCTTGCTGCCCAGGAACGACGGACGCGTCTCGGTGCGCAGCAGGCGCGTTTCCACCTCGCTGCCGGCGGCGCGGCGACGTTCGCGCGCGTTCTGGTAGGCACTGCCGGTACGCGGATGATGCACCGCCACCTGCTTGCGGGGCGCGGCCAGATCCCCGTCGCTGCCACCACCGGCATTGCTGCCAGCGGCGCTGCCGCCGATCAGCGGATTGCGCCCGCCGTCGTCGTCGCCTCCGGGCGCGGCGATCGGGTCGGGCAGCAGATTGCGGTAGTCGACCGGTGCATCCAGCGGGAACGGCTTGTACTCGAAGATGTTGAAGCCCAGTTCGCGCATGTTGCGTCGCTTGTACTTGTACGACAGCGCATACACGATCGGGTTGTCGGTGGCCGCCAGGCTGTTGCTGGACACCACCACGCGCGGCGGCTGCGGGCGCTTGCGCAGCTCGCGGAACAGCTTCTGCGCCGGCTTGGACAGCACCAGGTACGGCGTCTGCAGGATCACTTCCTTCTGCGCGCCGGCGATCAGTGCATCCAGCTGCGGCTCGGTCACGTGCTGGCCGGCCAGCGGGGCATCGGCCTTCTCGCGGCGGTGCTTGCGCGGCAGGTCGGCGACGTAGCGCACCGAGGCCACCGGCAGCGCGGTATCCACGAAGGAACGGGTGACGAACTCCATGTCATTGGCTTCAGCGCTGACCCGCTGCACCCGCTCCGGGCGGCGGAACGTGGCGGGCGGCAGCACCGGCACGCCTTCGCGCAGCAGGGTGCGGCCCACGTCATTCAGGCGCTCGGCCGGCACGCTGCGCTTGGCGCGCCAGAACGCATCGAAGTTGGCCGCCATCGCCCGCGCTTCCGGGCCGGCGATCATGACGTCGCGATCGCGGAAGTTGTACTCGCGATCCCAGTCGTAATAGTCGTCCTGGTAGTTGCGGCCGCCGACCACGCCGATCGCATCGTCGATCACCAGCAGCTTGTTGTGCATGCGCTGGTTGAAGCGACGGAAGCAGCACAGCACGCTGCCGGCGTAATCGAAGTAGTTCAGCCGGGCCTTGCCGAAGGTCGGGTTGTAGACCCTCAGCTGGAAATTCTGGTGGGCACCGGACAGCGCGCCGAGGATCTCCAGGTCGGAGATCGCCGAGAGCTGGTCGATCAGCACCCGCACCTTCACCCCGCGCCGCGACGCGGCCAGCAGTTCGTCGATGACCAGCCGCGCGCTGTCGTCCTTGTCGAAGATGTAGGTCTGCAGGTCGATGCTGCGGGTGGCACTGCGCAGCAGGTTCAGGCGCGCCACCAGGGCGCCCTCCCCCTCGTCCAGCAGGGTGGCGTAGTGGCGCGGCTGCTCCGGGGTGGATTCGGTGAACGCCCGGCCTGCCAACGCCCGCAGCGGCGAATCCTGTGCGCAGCGGTCGGCGCGCTGGCAGTCGACCTGGATCGAGCGCGCCTGCACGGCGATCGCTTCGGCGCGGTCGCGCTCGGCATTGGACAGCGATGCACAACCGCTGCCCAGCAACACGGTTGCCAGCGCCAGTACACGCAGCAGGAGGTTCACGGTTTCGGCGCCTCGCTCAGGCGCGCTCGCAATACGAAGGTCACTCGGTCACTCAAGGCAAGCTGCCAGCTGTCCATTCCATACCGGCCTCGCTGCACGGTACCGCGGCTGACGACGTCGCAATCATAGCCGGGTCGGGCGCAATCCGCCTTCTCGACCTTCAGTGTCTCGGGGTGGCTGATCCCGCGCAGGGTCAGCCGCCCGTTGATGTCGCCCCCGTCTTCCACGGTCTCCGGCCAGTACGGCAGCGAGTCGAACTCGACCACCGGGTGGCGGCCTGCGTCGAAGAACTCCTCGCCGCGCATCCAGCCGGTGTAGCGCGCCTTGCCGGGGATCTCGACCGAGCGCGTGAACATCTTCAGGTGCACCTGATGGCGGCCGTCGGAGAGGATCTCGATGCGACCCTCGAAGTGCGGGAACAGGCCTTCGATGCGTTGCCCGAAGCGGGTCCGCACCTCGAAACCGATCTGGGAGCGCTTGGTATCCAGGTGCAGGACCCGGTGCGCTTCAGCGACCACCGGCGGCAAGGGCGTTGGCGGTGGCGCGGCAGCCCAGGCCGCGCCGGAAGCCAGCAGCACGGGCAGCAGAAAGCGACTGCGCCGCGCCAGGCTCATTGGATCACGGCCACCAGAACGCGTTCAGGCTGGCCACGCCCGGCTCGATCGAGGCCTCGCGCGGGAAGCCGAGCACGGCAATGCCGGCCGGCGGCATGCCGCGATAGTCGCTGCTGGTGCCTTCCGTCATCAACGCCACCAGGCGCTCCAGGCCGGGGTTGTGGCCGACGATCAGCACCCGGTCGAGGTCACGGCGGTCGTCCACCAGCGCCGCCAGGGTGCCGGGGGTGGCCTCGTAGATGCGGTCTTCCAGGCGCTTCTCGACATAGCCGATGGTGCCGAGCACGGCTTCCAGGGTCTCCCGGGTGCGCCGCGCCGGTGAGCACAGCACGCAGTCCGGCAGCAGGTTGTTCTCCTTCAGCCACTTGCCGGCGGCTTCGGCTTCGGCGAGCCCCACCGGCGACAACGGCCGGTCGAGGTCGGCCTGGCCGGGGGTAGCCGGTTCGGCATGGGCATGGCGCAGCAGGATCAGTTCACGCATCGCGGGTTTCCATGAAGAAGAGGATGCAGCAGAAAGAGTGACGCAGGCATCAAAGCTTCAGCCAGGACAGCAGCGGCTCCCAGTCGGCCTGGTGCTCGCGCACCTGGGCCGAGCGGTAGTCGAACAGGCTGCGGCCCAGGCCGGTCATGACCACATAGCTCTGGCTGTCGCGCAGCTGCGCGACCACCGGGTACGGCCATTCACCCAGCATCTGCAGCGCCTGCTGCGAGGTCTGGGTCCATGGTTTGGTACGGTTGAGCACCAGCCCCACCGGCAGCTTGCGGCTGTGCACGCGCGGGTTCTGGGCCAGGCTGTTGAGGAAGCCGACGATCGCTTCGATGTCCAGCGCCGAGGGCAGCACCGGTACCACCACCGCGTCGGCTGCGTCGAGGAAATGGGGAATATCGTCAGCCAGGGCACCGGCCGGCGCATCGATGATGACGGTGTCGGTGCCGTCGGGCAGCTTCTGCGCCCACTGCTTCTTCCGATACACGTCGATGGGGAGCACCGCGCTTTCCAGCCCGGCACGGCGTTGTGCCCAGCGGGTGCTGGAACCCTGCGGGTCGGCATCGGCAATCACCGTGGCCTTGCCCTGCAATGCCGCGTACGCGGCCAGGTGGGTGGCGACGGTGGTCTTGCCCACCCCGCCCTTGGAACCGGCCACCAGGATCGTCTTCATGCCAGCCTCGCTTCCGGGTACGTGCCCCGAGCGTACACCGGTGATGGTGACGGTAGGTAGCGTCGTGCTGAACCAGCGGCCATCGCCTTTGCTATCGTGGCGCCCCCGAAGGATCGAACCGGCATGAGCGAACTGCAGGATCTGAGCGCGTTGATCCGCGCCAATACCCCACTGATCGTCATCGAGACCCAGGACGAAGGTCGCATCGTCGAGCTGTTCCGGCAGACGCTGATGCACGTATGGCGGGCCCTGCACCGCTGGTCGATCACCGAGGGCCTGCGCCGGATCGACCTGGACAGCGAAGACCCGCCGGTCGGGCCGCCCGATGCCAGCGCGGCCCTGCAGATGATCCGCCAGGCCGACCAGCGCGGCGTCTACCTGCTGCTCGATTTCCATCCCTACCTGGGCTATGCCAGCCACCAGCGCGCCCTTCGCGACCTGATCCAGCGCCGCCACAGCGAGCCGCATGTGCTGGTGCTGATCGGTGCCAAAGTGGAGCTGCCGGCCGAGCTGGAAGCGCTGGCGGTGCGCTTCAACCCGCGCCTGCCCGATGCCAATGCCCTGCTGAAGATGCTGCGCGAGGAGGCCGACGCCTATGCGCGCGAGCATGGCGGCCGCCGGGTTGAAGTCGACAGCGAAGCGGTCAAGAAGATCCTGAAGAACCTGCAGGGCCTGAGCCTGGTCGATGCCCGGCGCATCGCGCGCCAGCTGATCTACGCCGACGGCGCACTGCGCGACGACGACCTGCCGCAGCTGGCGCGGCTGAAGTTCGAGCTGCTCAACCGCAGCGGCCACCTGTTCTTCGAGCATGACAGCGCGCGCTTCGGCGATGTGGCCGGCGCCAACCGGCTCAAGCGCTGGATCAACCAGCGGCGCGTGGCCTTCATTGCCGGCTCCGCCCCGGCCGGGCTGGACCCGCCGCGCGGCATGCTGTTGCTGGGTGTGCAGGGCTGCGGCAAGTCGATGCTGGCCAAGGCCACCGCCGCCGGCTTCGGCGTGCCCCTGCTGCGCCTGGACGTGGGCGCGCTGTACAACAAGTACCACGGCGAGACCGAAGCCAACCTGCGCCAGGCACTGGCCTCGGCCGAACAACTCGCGCCCTGCGTGCTGTGGATGGACGAGATCGAGAAGGGCCTGGCCAGCGGTGGCGAGGATGGCGGCGTGTCACGCCGCGTGCTCGGTTACCTGCTGACCTGGATGGCCGAACGCAAGGCGCCGGTGTTCATCGTCGCCACCGCCAACCAGGTGCACGAACTGCCGGCCGAGCTGCTGCGCAAGGGCCGCTTCGACGAGATCTTCTTCGTCGATCTGCCTTCGCCTGACGTGCGCGTGGAACTGCTGCGGCTGCACCTGGGCCGGCGCCAGCTCAACGCCGACGACTTCGCACTGCCCGCGCTGGCGGCGGCCGCGAATGGCTTCTCCGGCGCCGAGATCGAGCAGGCGATCGTGGCTGGCCTGTATGCGGCACACGCCGAAGGCCGGCCGCTGGACACCGAGCTGCTGATGAACGAGATCCGCGCCACGCGACCGCTGTCGGTGCTGATGGCCGAGCAGGTAGAGGCACTGCGGGCGTGGGCGTCGGGGCGGACGGTTTCCGCGGACGACTGAGGGGTTTCCAGCGAACGGCGCAGCCCCTCGTGGCGGCTGGTTGACTGTGAACATCAAAAGCCGCGCTTGGCCGGGCGGGATGGATTCGCGGGGGACGCCGTCAACCCGTCCATGGGGGCTTGGCCGCGGCATCCATGCCGCGGACACCCCCGCGAACCCACCCCGCCCGGCCTCTGACAATTTCCGGGTGCGTCCGCCACGGAAAAGAAAAAAGAAGAGCAGAAGCAAAGGCAAAAGCGCTTGGCCGGCCGCTCTTTGTAGAGCCGAGCCCACACTCGGCTGCATTTCGATCAGATATCGAATACTCGATTCCGATGTGGATTCATTCGCGCATGGCGTGGACATCGTGTCGACCAAGGTCGACACCTACCAACAGCTGCCGGAATCTGTCGAAGGCGGGGCACTGTGGGTTTGCGGGGTGTGAGCCGCATGGATGCGGCGACCAAGCCCCCAGGACGGGTTTACGGCGGCCCCGCAAACCCACAGTGCCCCGCCATCCCGCAGGAAGCCCGCTGTTGCTTCGGCTGTTGCTGTTGCTTCAGCTGTTGCCTCTGCGGGTGCCGGGTGCAACCCGGCCGAACCCCTTCCCTCAGGGCCAGGCAGGCGGTGCGGCCGCCCAGGCCTGCTGCACCTCAGCCAGCGACGCGCGCTCATCCTCACGCCACTGCGGCAGCAGCTGCCCATAGTTGGCCGTGGTACTCCACTGCGTCGGCTCGGTGCGTACCGCAGCCGCATACCACTGCACCGCCTCCTGCTTCTGCCCCATCCGCCACAATGCCAACGCATAGGTCGGTGGCACCCAGGTGGGCTTCGTACGGGCGTTGCTGGCCGATACCAGCCACTGTTCCAGCGCCGCCTCCGGCTTGCCCTGGCGCAGCAGGTCCCAACCGTAGTTCCAGCGCACGCTGCGGCCGCTGCTGCTCTGTGCCGGCGCCTCTTTCATCGCCTCGCCATACAGCTGCTCGGCCAGCTCGCCACGGCCCTGCGCGCCGGCCACCGATGCCAGCTGCACCGTCGCTTCCACCGCGCGGCGGCCGCGCTCACGCAGCTTGACCAGCTGGGCCACCAGCTCATCGCCCTCGCCCTGCACCGCCACCATCGGCGTGGCCGCCAGGTCGTTGTCGAAGTAGAACTCCTGTGGTGCCGGCACAGCCGGCGCGGCCCACGCAGTGGCCACTCCCGAGGCCAGCAGCACGCTGGCCAGGATCTTTCCTGGAACTGACATCCCTTCTCCCCAGGCCGCAACTGCAGCCTCCCTCTCTCTCCCCGATCCTAACCCCAGCACCGCCGCGGGCGCGAGTGCCGGGGCCTCGCGGCCCCGCTGCTACAATTCGCGCCTTTCCCGCCGCGTGCCTGCACGCGGCCGGTGCCAGCCGATCCTACCGGGCCAGCCATGACCAGTACCGCGCAACTCACTTCGCCCTCGTCCGCCGACCTGCTCGACCGTGATTACACGCTCGACCACAAGTACACCCGCAGCGAGGGGCGGATCTACCTGAGTGGCGTGCAGGCGCTGGTGCGGCTGCCGCTGATGCAGCGGCTGCGCGACGCCGCCGAAGGCATCGACAGCGCCGGCTTTGTCAGCGGCTACCGTGGCAGCCCGCTGGGTGGCTTCGACCTGGAGCTGTGGCGCGCGCGCAAGCACCTTGAAGCAGCCAAGGTGAAGTTCACCCCGGGCCTGAACGAGGACCTGGGCGCCACCATGGTGTGGGGCACCCAGCAGACCAACCTGTTCCCCGGCGCCAACGTGCAGGGCGTGTTCGGCATGTGGTACGGCAAGGGCCCGGGCGTGGACCGCTGCGGCGACGTGTTCAAGCACGCCAATGCCGCCGGCACCTCGCGCTACGGCGGCGTGCTGGCGCTGGCTGCCGACGACCATGCCTGCCGCAGCTCGACGCTGCCGCACGGCAGCGAGGACGAATTCGTCAGCGCGATGATGCCGGTGCTGAACCCGGCCGGCGTGCAGGACATCCTCGACATGGGCCTGCTGGGCTGGGCGATGAGCCGCTATACCGGCCGCTGGGTCGGCTTCAAGACCATCGCCGAGACGGTGGAATCGTCGGCGTCGGTGCAGGTCGATCCGATGGCGCGCCGCATCGTGCTGCCGGAAGACTTCGAGATGCCGTCGGGTGGCCTCAACATCCGCTGGCCAGACCCGCCGCTGGACCAGGAAATGCGCCTGCACCGCTATGCGGTGAAGGCGGCGCAGGCGTTTGCCCGCGCCAACGGCATCGACAAGGTGGTGATGGATGCGCCGCGCGCGCGGCTGGGCATCGTCACCACCGGCAAGAGCTACCTGGACGTGCTGCAGGCGCTGGAATACCTGGGCCTGGATGAAGCCGCGTGCGCCGACATCGGCATCCGCGTGTACAAGGTCGGCATGACCTGGCCGCTGGAACCGCAGGGCATCGCGCGCTTCGCGCAGGGCCTGGAAGACATCATCGTGGTGGAGGAGAAGCGTGCCTTCATCGAGCGCCAGATGAAGGAACAGTTCTTCAACTGGCCGGCCAGCTGGGGCCAGCGCCCGTCCATCGTCGGCAAGTACGATGAAAGCGGCGAATGGATCCTGCCGTCCACCGGTGAGCTGACGCCGGCCACCATCGCCGGCGTGATCGGTCGCCGCATCCAGAAGTTCTTCAACAACGAATCGATCGAGCAGCGCCTGCAGTGGATGCAGGAGAAGGAAGCCGAGCTTGCGTTGCCGCGCGCCAGCTTCCCGCGCGTACCGCACTACTGCTCGGGCTGCCCGCACAACACCTCTACCCAGGTGCCGGTAGGCTCGCGGGCGCTGGCCGGCATCGGTTGCCACTACATGGTGACCTGGATGGACCGCAGCACCGACACCTTCACCCACATGGGCGGCGAAGGCGTGACCTGGGCCGGGCAGGCGCCGTTCACCGACACCCCGCACGTATTCCAGAATCTGGGCGACGGCACCTATTTCCACAGCGGCTCGCTGGCGATCCGCCAGGCGGTCGCCGCCGGCGTCAACATCACCTACAAGATCCTCTACAACGACGCGGTGGCGATGACCGGCGGCCAGCCGGTGGACGGCCCGCTGAGCGTGCCCGACATCGCAAAGCAGATGCGCGCCGAAGGCATCCACACCATCGTGGTGCTGTCGGACAACATCGGCAAGTGGACCGGCCAGCGCGAGCACTTCCCCAGCGACGTCGAGTTCCACGACCGCAGCGAGCTGGATGAGGTGCAGAAGCGCCTGCGCGAGGTGAAGGGTGTTTCGATCCTGATCTACGAACAGACCTGCGCCACCGAGAAGCGCCGCCGCCGCAAGCGCGGCAAGCTGGAAGATCCGCAGACGCGCGTGCTGATCAATTCGCTGGTCTGCGAAGGCTGTGGCGACTGCGGCAAGAAGAGCTTCTGCGTGTCGGTGCTGCCGAAGGAAACCGAGTTCGGGCGCAAGCGCGAGATCGATCAGTCCAACTGCAACAAGGACTATTCCTGCGTGAACGGTTTCTGCCCGAGCTTCGTCACCGTGCACGGTGGCCAGCCGCGCAAGGGCAGCAAGCGCGATGCTTCCACCCTGCTGGACAACCTGCCGGCACCGGCCATCCGCGGCACCCTCGAACAGCCCTGGAACATCCTGATCACCGGCGTCGGCGGTACCGGCGTGGTGACCATCGGCGCGCTGCTGGGCATGGCCGGCCACCTGGAAGGCAAGGGTGCGACCGTGCTCGACCAGACCGGCCTGGCACAGAAGGGCGGCGCGGTGACCACGCATATCCGCATTGCCCGTCGCCCTGAAGACATCCACGCCGTGCGCATCGCCGCCGGCGAAGCCGACCTGGTGGTGGGCTGCGACATGGTGGTGGTCAACGATTACTGGGCGCTGTCGAAGGTGCGTGCCGGCCGTTCGCAGGTGGTGCTGAACACCTACGAAGCGATGCCCGGTACCTTCACCACCCGCCCGGACATGCAGTTCCCCGCCGCCGACATCGTGGCCGGCGTGCGCGTGGCGCTGGGCGGCCAGGAGCCGTTGCTGCTGGATGCCACCCAGCTGGCCACCGCGCTGCTGGGCGATGCGATCGCCGCCAACCTGTTCATCCTCGGCTATGCGTGGCAGCAGGGGCTGGTGCCGCTGTCGTTCGAGTCGCTGATGCGCGCCATCGAGCTCAACGGTGCGGCCGTGGCGATGAACCAGCAGGCCTTCGCCTGGGGCCGCCTGGCCGTGGTCGACCCGCAGGCCGTGCAGCAGGCCGCCGGCCTGGTACGCAACCGCCACACCGATACCGAATCCACCCCGGGCCCGCTGCATCCGCTGCCGCCGGGCGAGTGGGAGGGCAACGAATGGGGTGCCACCGCCGCACCGCGCAACACCGGCGACGAACGCGAACTGCGTAGCCTGCCCTCGCACGGTGGCGACGTGGCATTCCTGCCGCTGGACGACGCACGCCTGTCGCGTTCGCTGGACGAAATGATCGAGCGTCGCGCCGCCTTCCTGGTCGATTACCAGGACGCTGCCTATGCCAACCGCTACCGTGATCTGGTGGCACGCGTGCGCGCCACCGAGGCCGAGCGCATCGGCGGTTCCACCGCGTTGACCGAGACGGTAGCCCGCTACCTGTTCAAGCTGATGGCCTACAAGGACGAGTACGAAGTGGCCCGCCTGTATACCAGCGGCGACTTCCAGCGCCGCCTGCAGCAGCAGTTCGAGGGCGATTACCAGCTGCGCTTCCACCTGGCACCGCCGCTGTTCGCCAAGAAGGACGAGCAGGGCCGGTTGCTGAAGAAGGAATACGGCCCGTGGATGTTCAAGGCCTTCGGCCTGCTGGCCAAGCTGAAGTTCCTTCGCGGCGGCCGGCTTGATGTGTTCGGTCGCACCGAGGAACGCCGCATGGAGCGCAAGCTGATCGGCGATTACGAGGCCACCGTGCAGCTGCTGCTGGACGGCCTGGATGACGACCGCCTGGCGCTGGCGGTGGAGATCGCCAGCGTGCCCGAGCACATCCGCGGCTTCGGCCACGTCAAGGAAGCGCATTTCGAGCAGGCCAAGGCGCGCGAAGCCGCCCTGCTGGCGCAGTGGTGGAACCCGAAGGCGCTGCATATCGTGCAGGTGGCTTGAGCACCGCTGACGGCACGAAAGCAACCTATTGATTGCATATTGAAATAGCAATCGATAGGTTGCCTCCAGCGAAGGAAAGAGATAGGTTGCTTGTGGTAATGCAACCTATCCTTTGCGTACACGTTCGCGTACGGTCACTTTCTAGGGGACTGCCGATATGGACAGGCCGCTGCACACGGTGAGGACACCTCAACAACTGGCACCGCTGATGCGTGCGTTCAGGCGCCAGGCGGGCCTGAGCCAGGCGCAGTTGGCGGCACAGCTCGGCATAAGCCGCCAGGCAGTAGGCGCATTGGAGCGCGACCCGGCATCGGCAAGCTTCGAACGGCTGATGCGGGTCTGGGCAGTGCTGGGTCTGGAAGTCAGATTGCAGCAGCGAAGCCCCCCGGAGACAACGTCAACGTTGGAGTGGTGAGCCATGGGTACGCTGCGGGTCTGGATGAATGGTGTCGAGGTCGCGCTCTGGGATGATGTCCGGAGCGGCTCTTCCCGGCTTTCGTACGTCGACTCGTGGATCAGCTCCGCCCAGTCCCGGCCGTTGTCACTCTCACTGCCCCTGCTCCCGGAGGGTGAGAGCCATCGGGGCGATGTCGTCAACAACTACTTCGACAACCTTCTTCCCGACAACGCCGTCATCCGCAACCGGATCCGCGACAGGTTCTCCACGCGCAGCAGCGACACATTCGATCTTCTCGAAGCCATTGGCCGGGATTGCGTCGGCGCAGTGCAACTGCTGCCGCTTTCGCATACACCGGGGGACATCCAGCAGATTACGTGCGAAGCGTTGGACGAATCAGGCGTCGCTGCGATCCTGCGTCAGGTGACGGCAGGGAATCTACCTGGCGCACCCACCAGTGATGATGCGTTCCGCATATCCATCGCCGGTGCGCAGGAGAAGACGGGACTTCTGCTGCATGCTGGCCAGTGGTGCATTCCTACCGGCAGTACCCCATCCACCCATATCTTCAAGCTGCCGCTTGGCATTGTGGGCAACATGCGGGCGGACATGCACCAATCCGTCGAGAACGAATGGCTGTGCATGCAACTGCTTTCCGCCTTTGGAATCCCCGTTGCGAATACGCAGATGGGACGCTTCAAGGACGAACGCGCGCTTATTGTGGAGCGATTCGACCGCCGCCTTTCTGCGGATCGCCGGTGGTGGCTGCGGCTGCCGCAGGAAGACATGTGCCAGGTCTTCGGTCTGCCCGCTGCCAGGAAGTATGAATCCGATGGCGGCCCAGGCATCGTGACCATCATGGATCTGCTTCGACAATCCGAGCATTTCGAGGATCGGGCGACCTTCTTCAAGACGCAGATTCTTTTCTGGATGTTGGCTGCAACCGATGGACATGCCAAGAACTTCAGTGTTTACCTCGAAGCCGGTGGACGCTTCCGCCTGACACCCGTCTACGACGTATTGTCGGTGCATCCCATCCTGGGTAGGGGGCCAAACCAGCTCGACCCGCGGAATGCACAGCTCGCCATGTCCGTCCAGGGCAAGAATCGCCACCGGAAGCTGCACCTTGTGCGACGACGCCATTGGAACGAAACCGCACGCGCCTGTGGTGTCGCTGATGGTGCGGAGCCGTGGATCGAAGCGCTGATCGCAGCCGTCGAACCCGCCATCGAGCAGGTCACGCGTCAGCTCCCAAGTGATTTCCCCGTAAACGTGTCCGAACCCATTTTCAACGGGCTGCGCGCTGCGGCGGCACGCCTTTCCAGCATGTCGCCGGACGCCTGATCACCCCAGCCGCCACAGCAGCAGGCGGTTGTTGGCCGGCATCGCCACATCACCCAGGCGGGTGAAGCCGTTGTCCGCCGCCAGCGCCTGCACCGCTTCCCCATCGCGGATGCCGCTGCGTGGATCACGCGCCTTCAGCCAGGCATCGAACTGCGCGTTGCTGTCGCTGGTGTAGCGGCCGCCGTAGTTGAACGGGCCGTATACCGCCAGCAGCGCACCATGCCGCAGCACCGACGGCAACGCGGCGAACAGCGCCTGCACATGCTCCCAACCCATGATGTGCAACGTGTTGGCGCTGAATGCGGCATCGAACGTGCTGCCCTCGGGCAACGACAGGCCCGGCGCCGGGGGGAGTTCCACCTGCAGTGCCACCGGCGGCAGCAGATTCAGCAACGCCGCCTCCGCACGCCAGGCCTCGATGCCGGGCAGATGGTCCGGATGATCGCTGGGCTGCCAGCGCAGCCAGGGCCAGCGCTCGGCGAAGAACGCCGCGTGCTGGCCGGTGCCACTGCCGATCTCCAGCAGCCGATGGCGGTCGCCCATCCACGGGTCGAGTGCGGTGGCGATGGGTTCGCGGTTGCGCTCGCAGGCTTCTGAATACGGCTTGCTCGACATCAGGGACGGTGTCCAGGCGGGGTCGGCCCCATTGTGCACGAGGGGGTGTTGCTCGGCAGGGCTTGCAGCCCTGCACCTGCTTCAGGCCAGGACAACGTCAACGTCAGAAGCGGGCATTCCGTGGGATGGCGGGGCGGTGTGGGTGGTCAGGACACGCCGTAAACCCATCCATGAAGTGACCCCCGGGAGTTGGACGCTAGATCCAACCCCGAGGGATACATGAACAAATACGACGCGCGTTTCAAACTGCAGGTCGCCAAAGAGGCCTGCAAGACCTCCACATCGGTCAAAGCCATTGCCCGTCGCCACGGCCTGGAGTTCTCCACGGTCAGGCGCTGGGTGGCGACCTATCGGCTGCATGGTTGGCGGGGATTTCATCGCCAGGCCCGGTCCTATGACCTCCCGTTCAAGCTGGCTGTCCTGGAGAAGATGAGCCAGGACGGCCTGTCCGGGCGCGAGGCCACCACCTACTTTCAAATTGGCGATGCCGGCGCGGTGGGGCGATGGCGGCGCCTGTATGCTCAAGGCGGTGCCCAAGCGTTGGCACCCCCTCCGCCGCCGCCCCGAAAGCCGATGAAGAAGACCCGTTCGTCCAAGCCGCCTGAAGATATGAGCCGCGATGAGCTGCTCAAGGAAGTCGCCTATCTGCGTGCGGAGACCGACTACCTAAAAAAACTCGATGCCTTGATCCGGGAAGAGCAGGCGGCGCAGGACGCAAAGCGCAAGCCGTCCAAGGATTGAGGCAGGTTCATACGCTGTCGCTTCTGCTCGAAGCAGCTGAGCTGTCACGCAGTACGTTCTATTACCAGAACCATGTCCTGGCCCATCCGGATCAGGATGAGGCAGCCCTGTGCGAGCGCATCCGTGCAATCTACGATCAAAGCCAAGGGCGCTATGGCTATCGCACGGTGACGCTGGAATTAGCCAATCAGGGCCATCGGACCAATCACAAGCGGGTTCAGCGCCTGATGGGGGAGATGGGGCTGAAATCGCGGGTGCGTGTGAAGCGCTACCAGGCCTTCAAGGGGGCGGCCAATGTTGTGGTTGGCAATGACCTCAATCGCCAGTTCCATGCAGAGCGGCCCAACCAGAAGTGGGTGACTGACGTGACCGAGTTCAAGGTGCAGGGTATGAAGCTGTACCTGTCGCCGATCATGGACCTCTACAACGGCGAAATCGTGGCTTATCAGATCAAGCGTCGGCCCGTATTTGATCTGGTGGGTCAAATGCTGGAGGAGGCCATCAAGAAGCTTTCCCCGGATGAGCGCCCCATGATCCACTCCGACCAGGGCTGGCAGTACCAGCATGAAAACTACCGGCACATGCTGGAAAAGCACTCGTTGAAGCAAAGCATGTCCCGGCGCGGCAACTGCCTGGACAATGCGGCGATGGAGAGCTTCTTTGGAACGCTGAAGTCGGAGTTCTTCTACCTGAACAGCTTTGACAGCCTCGAGAGTCTGGAGGCTGGGCTGGTGGAATACATCCAGTACTACAACGAAGAACGCATCAAACTGAAACTGAAAGGTCTGAGCCCGGTAAAGTACCGGGAGCAGGCCCAATCGGCCGCCTGACCCCGTCCAAGTCTCGGGGGTCACTTCACCATGGGGGCTCGATGGCGCCATCCATGGCGCCAACGGTCCTGCCCACCCACACCGCCCCGCCTCTGACAGATTTCGTGTGCTGTTGGTAGGTGTCGACCGTTGGTCGACACAACTGTCAGATATCAATTTTTAAGACGTGATCCGACCGCGTGCCGACCAACGGTCGGCACCCACCAACAGCAGCAGGTTCCAACAGCTCGCAGGAAACCGTCGAAGGCGGGGTGGGTCCGGTTGCGGGGGCGTGAGCGCCATGGATGGCGCGACCGAGCCTCCATGGACGGATTTACGGCGTCCCCCGCAACCGGACCCACCCCGCCAACCCACGGATGGCCAGCTTTCGACGTTGACCTTGACGTTGCCTTGGCTTGTAGCCTCTGCGGGTGCAGGGCTGCAAGCCCTGCCGAAACCCACCCAACCATGACTGCAGTCACTTGCCCGGACGCGCCGCGCTGGCGAAAGTCGAGGAGTTGACGTGATCGGTCCGGCCCGTTGCCAACCGCACGCAAGCGAGAGAGAAACGCTGTGCAACGACGTGAGTTCCTGGCTTTTTCCGGTCTGGGCCTGGCGGGCCTGCTGCTGCCGCATTCCCGTGCCATCGCCGCCGAGCAGCTGCTCGCCCCGGTCGATACCGCCCAGCGCAGACGCCTGGCGGACGTTGCGCTCGCCGCCGCACGCACAGCCAAGGCCAGCTACTGCGACGTGCGCATCGGCCGCTATCTCAACCAGTCGGTCATCACGCGCGAGCACCAGGTCGGCAATGTGACCAACCGCGAATCGTCCGGTATCGGCGTGCGGGTGATCGTCAACGGCGCCTGGGGCTTTGCCGCTACCCACCAGCAGACCGAGGCTGCCGTGCGCGCGGCGGTCGAGCAGGCCGCAGCGATCGCCCGCGCCAACGCCGGCATCCAGACCCGGCCGGTGCAGCTGGCACCGACGCCGTCGGTGGGCGAGGTGCGCTGGCAGACCCCGGTGCGCAGGAACGCGATGGCGGTGCCGATCCAGGACAAGGTCGAGCTGTTGCTGGCGCTCAACGCCGCCGCGCTGAATGCGGGCGCCGACTACATCAATTCCACCCTGTTCCTGGTCAATGAACAGAAGTACTTCGCCTCCAGCGACGGCTCGTTCATCGACCAGGACATCCATCGCATCTGGCTGCCGTTCACTGCCACCGCCATCGACAAGGCCAGCGGCAGGTTCCGCACTCGTGCCGGCCTGTCCTCGCCGATGGGCATGGGCTACGAGTTCCTCGATGGCGATGCGCGCGGCAAGGTGCAGCTGCCCGGTGGCATCACCGCCTACCGCGATTCCTACGACCCGGTCGAGGACGCCATCGCCGCCGCCCGCCACGCGCGCGAGAAACTGAAGGCGCCGTCGGTGAAGCCGGGCAAGTACGACCTGGTGCTGGACCCGTCCAACCTGTTCCTGACCATCCACGAGAACGTTGGCCACCCGTTGGAGCTGGACCGCGTGCTCGGCTACGAAGCCAACTACGCCGGCACCAGCTTCGCCACGCTGGACAAGCGCGATGCCGGTTTCCGCTGGGGCAGCGACATCGTCACCTTCTTCGCCGACAAGACCCAACCGGGCAGCCTCGGTGCGGTCGGCTACGACGACGAAGGCGTCAAGACCCAGCGCTGGGACCTGGTGCGCGACGGCATCCTGGTCGATTACCAGGCCACCCGCGATGAGGCCCACATCCTCGGCCGCGATGCATCGCATGGCTGCAGCTATGCCGATTCCTGGTCCAGTGTGCAGTTCCAGCGCATGGCCAATGTCTCGCTGGCGCCGGGCAAAAAGCCGCTCAGCGTCGAAGACATGATCAAGGACGTGGAGAACGGCATCTACATCCACGGCCGCGGGTCGTATTCGATCGATCAGCAGCGCTACAACGCGCAGTTCGGTGGTCAGCTGTATTACCAGATCAAGGACGGAAAGATCGCCGGCATGGTCGAGGATGCGGCCTACCAGATCCGTACGCCGGAGTTCTGGAACGCGTGCACCGCGATCTGCGATGAGCGTGACTTCCGCCTGGGTGGTTCGTTCTTCGACGGCAAGGGCCAGCCCGGCCAGGTCTCGGCGGTCTCGCACGGTTCGTCCACCACCCGCTTCAACGGCATCAACATCATCAACACCGCGCGCAGTCTCGGCGCTTGAGCCACCCATCCTTCGACATGGAGAGCAGCCTTGCAAAGACGTGACTTCCTGGCCCTGACCGGGCTTACCGCGGGCGGGCTGATCGTGCCCTCCTTCTTCGGCAAGGCGATTGCCGCTGAACAACTGCAGAGCACGCTGGACCTGGGGCTGAAGAAGCGCCTGGCCGATGCGGCGCTGGCCGCTGCCCGCCAGGCTGGTGCCACCTACTGCGACGTGCGCATCGGCCGCTACCTGCGGCAGTTCGTGATCACCCGCGAGGACAAGGTGCAGAACGTGGTGAACACCGAGTCCACCGGCGTGGGCATCCGCGTGATCGTCAACGGTGCGTGGGGCTTCGCCGCCACCAATGCGCTGGGTACGGCCGATGTAGCCAAGGCCGCGCAGCAGGCCGCAGCAATCGCCAAGGCCAATGCCGGCGTGCAGACCGCACCGGTACAGCTGGCCAAGGCGCCGGGCGTGGGTGAGGTGAGCTGGCGCACGCCTATCCGCAAGAATGCGATGGAAGTGCCGATCAAGGACAAGGTCGGCCTGCTGCTGGACGTCAACGCTGCGGCGATGGGCGCCGGTGCCAGCTTCGTCAACTCGATGCTGTTCCTGGTGAACGAGCAGAAGTACTTCGCCTCCACCGATGGCTCTTACATCGACCAGGACGTGCACCGCATCTGGGCCCCGATGACGATCACCGCCATCGACAAGGCCAGTGGCAAGTTCCGTACCCGCGAAGGCCTGTCCTCGCCGATGGGCCTGGGCTACGAGTATCTGGACGGTGCGGCTGCCGGCAAGGTGATCAGCCCGAATGGCGTGGTCAACTACAGCTCTTCCTACAACATGAAGGAAGACGCGATCGCCGCCGCCAAGCAGGCGCAGGAGAAGCTGAAGGCTCCGTCGGTGAAGCCAGGCAAGTACGACCTGGTGCTCGATCCGTCGCACACCTGGCTGACCATCCACGAGTCGATCGGCCACCCGCTGGAGCTGGACCGCGTGCTCGGCTACGAAGCCAACTACGCCGGCACCAGCTTCGCCACCCTGGACAAGCGCGAACAGCATTTCCAGTACGGCAGCGAGCTGGTCAACATCTTCGCCGACAAGACCCAGCCGGGCAGCCTCGGGGCGGTGGCGTACGACGATGAAGGCGTGAAGTGCAAGCGCTGGGACCTGATCAGCAACGGCAAGCTGGTGGACTACCAGACCATCCGCGACCAGGCCCACATCCTCGGCAAGACCGAGTCCGACGGCTGCTGCTACGCCGATTCGTGGTCCAGCGTGCAGTTCCAGCGCATGGCCAACGTATCGATGGCACCGGGCAAGAAGCCGCTGAGCGTGCCGGACCTGATCAAGGACGTGGAGAACGGCATCTACATCATCGGTGACGGTTCGTTCTCGATCGACCAGCAGCGCTACAACGCGCAGTTCGGCGGCCAGCTGTTCTACGAGATCAAGAACGGCCAGATCACCCGCATGCTGGAAGACGTGGCCTACCAGATCCGCACACCGGAGTTCTGGAACGCCTGCACCGCCGTCGCCGACGAGAGTGACTACCGCCTGGGCGGTTCGTTCTTCGACGGCAAGGGCCAGCCGGGCCAGGTCTCGGCGGTCTCGCACGGTTCGTCGACCGCGCGCTTCAACGGCATCAACGTCATCAACACCGCACGCAGCCTCGGCTGATCGGTCAGGAGCCCTTACACCATGAGTATCTTCACCGAAGCCCAGGCCAAGGCCATCCTCGACAAGGTCATCGCCCTGTCCAAGGCCGACGAATGCACCGCCGTGCTGGCCGGCGCGATCAGCGGCAACATCCGTTTCGCGCTGAACAATGTCTCCACCAGCGGCATCGTCGACAACACCGAACTGGCGGTCACCGTCGCCTTCGGCAAGCGCGTCGGCACGGCCTCGATCAATGAGTTCGACGATGCCGCGCTGGAACGCGTGGTACGCCGCGCCGAAGACCTGGCGCGCCTGGCGCCGGAGAACCCGGAGTTCATGCCGGCCATCGGCAAGCAGAGCTACCGCGCCAGCCCGACCTTCAGCGAATCCACTGCAGCGATCGATCCGGCCTTCCGCGCCAAGGTCGCCGCCGATTCGATCGCCCCGTGCCGTGGCCACGGCCTGATCGCCGCCGGCTTCCTCGAAGACGGCCAGGGCTTCCAGGCCACCGCCAACAGCAACGGCAACTTCGCCTACCAGCGCACCACCAACTTCGACTACACCTGCACCGTGCGTACCGAAGACGGCCGCGGTTCAGGCTGGGTCGGCCGCAACCTGAAGGATGCCGCCGACTTCAAGGCCGACCAGGACATCCGCATCGCCATGCGCAAGGCCACCGAATCGGCCGAAGCCAAGGCGCTGGAGCCGGGCAAGTACACGGTGATCCTGGAACCGGCCGCGGCCGCGGGCCTGATCAGCTTCATGATGAACTTCTTCAGCGCACGCTCGGCCGATGAAGGCCGCAGCTTCCTGTCGAAGAAGGGCGGTGGCAACAAACTGGGCGAGCAGGTCTACGACCCGCGCGTGACCATGATTGCCGATCCGTGGCATCCGGACGCACCGGTGCTGCCGTGGGACGGCGAAGGCATGCCACGCGAGCGCATGGCCATCATCGAGAACGGCAAGATCGCCAACCTGGACTACTCGCGCTTCTGGGCGCAGAAGCAGGGCAAGACCGCCAAGGCAACGCCGGGCAACCTGCTGATGAGTGGTGGCGACAAGAGCACCGCCGAGCTGGTGCGCGGCACCCAGAAGGGCATCCTGGTCACCCGTACCTGGTACATCCGCATGGTCGATCCGCAGACCGTGCTGCTGACCGGCCTCACCCGCGACGGCACCTTCTACATCGAGAACGGCCAGATCAAGCACCCGGTGAAGAACTTCCGCTTCAACGAATCGCCGGTGATCATGCTCAACAACATCGAAGAGCTGGGCAAGCCGGTGCGCGTGGCCGGTGATGAATCCAGCTACGTGATGATGATCCCGCCGATGAAGCTGCGCGATTTCACCTTCACCTCGCTGTCCGACGCGGTCTGATGGATCGCCGGGCCTGCCTGCGCTGGTTGGCCGCTGCCGCTTCGGCGGCGGCGCTGCCAGCCTGGGCGCAGTCAGGCCCGCGCAGTTCGCGCTACGACTTCTGGTTCACCCGCCTGCAGTACGACTCCGGCGATTGGGACGTGGACGCGCGCATGCCGTCCAACCTGATCACATCGCTGATCGACTACACCTCATTGCGGGTGGATCCGCAGGAGCATGTTGTCGCACTGGCCGACCCACGCATGCTGGGAGCGCCGTTCTGCTACCTGGCCGGACACACCTTGGTGGAGTTCAACGCCGCCGAGCGGCAGAACTTTGTGCGCTACGTGCGCAATGGCGGCTTCGTCTTCGTCGACGACTGCAACCACGATATCGACGGCCTGTTCGCCACCTCGTTCGAGGCGCAGATGGGTCGCCTGTTCGGTCCAAAGGCACTGCAGAAGCTGCCCAACAGCCATCCGCTGTACCGCAGTTTCTTCCGCTTCCCCGATGGCCCGCCCGCCACCAGCTTCGAACTCAACGGCTGGGGCGACGACCTGGTGCACGACTACCTGAAGGGCATCGAGGTCGATGGCCGCCTGGGCCTGCTCTACAGCAACAAGGACTACGGCTGCGAGTGGGACTACGACTGGCGCAACAAGCGTTTCCTGGCCGAAGACAACACCCGCTTCGGCGTCAACATCGTGATGTACGCGTTGAACAATTGATAGGACCTGCACGCCCATGACCTCCCCCGACCTCGATTCCCTGCTGCCGCGCCTGCACGATCTGCGCGCCGCGCTTGCACGCGCAGTGGTGGGCCAGCACACCGTGGTCGAGCAGCTGCTGATCGGCCTGCTGGCCGGCGGCCACTGCCTGCTGGAAGGCGCGCCCGGGCTCGGCAAGACCCTGCTGGTGCGCTCGTTGGGCCAGGCACTGGAGCTGCAGTTCCGGCGCGTGCAGTTCACCCCGGACCTGATGCCCAGCGACATCCTCGGCACCGAGCTGCTGGAGGAAGACCACGGCACCGGCCATCGCCACTTCCGCTTCCAGCAGGGCCCGATCTTCACCCACCTGCTGCTGGCCGACGAACTCAACCGCACCCCACCCAAGACCCAGGCCGCGCTGCTGGAAGCGATGCAGGAGCGCACGGTCAGTTACGCCGGCACCACCTACGCATTGCCCGCGCCGTTCTTCGTGCTGGCGACGCAGAACCCGATCGAGCAGGCCGGTACCTACCCGCTGCCGGAGGCACAGCTCGACCGCTTCCTGCTGCACGTGCTGGTGGATTACCCCAGCGAAGACGAGGAACGGCAGATCCTGGAACAGACCACCGGCGGTGCCACCGACGCGGTGCCGAAGGTGATGGATGCCGAAGCGGTGATCGCGCTGCAGGCCGCAGTACGCCAGGTGCATGTCAGCCCTGATGTGCTGGCCTGGATCACCCGCCTGGTGCGCGCCAGCCGTCCCGGCGAAGGCGCACCGGCGGCGATCAACCAGTGGGTGAAATGGGGTGCCGGCCCGCGCGCCGGGCAGTCGCTGGTGCTGGCGGCGAAGGCACGCGCATTGCTGCAGGGCCGCTTCGCCGCCACCCGCGAGGATGTTCAGGCACTGGCCGCACCGGTGATGCGCCATCGCCTGCTGCTGTCGTTCGCCGCCGAGGCCGAGCAGAAGCGTGCCGACGACGTAGTCGCCGCCCTGCTGCAGGCCGTGCCGTTCCCGGGTTGAGCCACGCGTGAACGCAGGTGCCCCGCTGACGTTGCCACCGGAACTGCGTGCGCGCCTGCGCACGTTGCGGTTGCGGCCGCGCCTGGCCAGCGGCGCAAGCGGCATCGGCCAGCACGCCAGCCGCAGCCGCGGTGCCGGTCTCGAATTCGCCCAGTACCGTGCCTACGAGCCGGGCGACGAACTGCGCCAGATCGACTGGAAGCTGTACGCCCGCTCGGATCGTTTCTTCGTGCGCGAATCCGAACGCGAAAGCCCGATCACGGTCTGGCTGCTGCTCGATGCCACCGCCTCGGCCGGCCAGGCCGATCGCGCGGCACCACAGCGCACGCGCCTGGACCACATGTGCGGCGTGGCCGCGTGCGTGGTGGAGCTGGCCCTGCAGCAGGGCGACCGTTTCGGCCTGCTGGCGATCAATGGCGATGGCCTGCAGCTGGTGCCCGCAGCGAACGGCGCACGCCAGCGTGACCGCGTGCATCTGCAACTGCATGCCCTGCAGGCACGCGGCGGCTGGCCGTCGGCGGATCGACTACGCCCGCTGTGGGAACGCGTACGCCCCGGCGACATGCTGCTGGCCATTGGCGATGGCTTTGATGAAGCCGGCATCGCGCTGCTGGAACAACTGGCCAGCGCGCGCCGCGAAGTGGCCCTGCTGCAGATCCTGACTGCCGACGAACGCGACTTCCCGTTCGACGCCGGCCATCGCTTCCGCGATCCGGAGACCGGCGAGGAACTGCTGGGCGATGGCGCGGCGATCCGCACCGACTACCTGCAGCGCTTTGCTGACGCACGCAGCGCATTGCAGTCGCGCCTGCAGGCCAGCGGCATCGCCAGTGCCACCGGCTGGCTCGACCAGCCGCTGGACCAGGCACTGCAGGCGCTGTTTGGCCGTGGGGGCGGTGCATGACCCTGCTGTTCCCATTGGGTCTGGCCGCGCTCGCCGCATGGCTGCTGCCGCTGCTGATCCACCTCGCCCGCCGCCATCCGTACACACCGCTGGATTTCGCCGCGCTGCGCTGGCTGCGCGCACAGATCCGGCCACGCCAGCGCATCCGCTTCGATGACTGGCCATTGCTGCTGGTGCGCCTGCTGTTGCTGGCCGCGCTGGCTTTGCTGCTGGCACGGCCTGCGTTGACCGGGCCTGCACCAGCCCCCACTGCGTGGACGGTCGTTGCTCCAGGGCTGGACGCGACCGCTCTGCGCGGCACCGCCGAAGCAGGCAACTGGCATTGGCTGGCGCCGGGCTTCCCGGCCATTGATCAAGTGCCACCTGCGTCCACGGCCTCCCTGCCCAGCCTGCTGCGCGAACTGGACGCGCAGCTGCCCGTTGGCACCGCATTGACCGTGCACGTTCCCGATCCCCTGCCCGGCCTTGATGGCGCCCGCCTGCAGCTGTCGCGCGAGGTGCAGTGGCGCCCGCAGCCGATGCCGGTCACTGCGCAACCGCGTGCCGCAACGTCGCCGCGCCTGCGCGTGCACAGCGATGCTGCGGCCGCTGCCCAGCACTGGTTGAATGCACTGCAGCGCGCGTGGGGCGTGCAGGCGCCGCTCGCTCCTCTGGTGGCGGATGCCCTGCCCGAACGCGGCGAGATCGGCGTATGGAGCCGCAACGACGCACTGCCGGCGAACTGGCAGGCCTGGCTGCGCGACGGCGGCAGTGTGCTGATCGCCACCAAGCCCGCCACGGAAGCCCAGGTCCTGCTGCGCAGCGCCGAAGGCGTGCCGCTGTTGTGGCAGCAACGTGTCGGCCTTGGCCGCCTGCTGTCACTACCGGGTGATTGGGATGCCGCCAGCAACACCGCGCTGCGCGATCCACAGCTGCCGCGTTCCCTGCTGCTGGCCCTGCAGCCGCCGCCGTCGCCACGCGTGGGCGATGCACAGGACCAGGCGCCGCGCCAGATTGCACTGCCCGCCGCAGCATCGCCGGTGCGTGAGCCCACGGCGTGGCTTCTGCTGGCAATCGTGCTGCTGTTCGCACTGGAACGCTGGATGGCCAGCAGCGCGCGGCGCAGGGCGATCGCATGAAGACGCTGCAGCATGCCTGGCAACGTGCGCGTCGTCGCCGCGCCGCCATCACCCTGCTGCTGGGCCTGCCGTGGGCGCTGGCTGCGACGGCGCTCGCACTGCGGCTGTCCGGTTTCGATATCGCCTGCGTGGTCGCCACGGTCAGCCTGCTCGCCTGCGCGGCCTTCGCCACTGCACGTGCCCGCCAGCTGGACCGCCAGTGGCTGCAGCGCCAACTCGATAGCAGTGGTGCCAGCGAGGACAGTGCCGATCTGCTGTTCTCCGATACGCTCACCCTCAATCCGCTGCAGCAGCGCCAGCGCGCACATGTGCTGGCCACGCTGGAACGCGCGATGCCGGAACTGCGTCCGCGCTGGCCGCGTGGGGCATTGGCACTGTGCTGGATCGCAGGCCTGGCCATCGTTGCGCTGGCACTCGGCTGGCCGCGTTCGAATCCCGGTTCCGCGCCTGCTCGCACGTCGGCGCCAGGCAGTACGGCTGCCGCGGGCCCACTGCACCTGCAGTCCACCCGCCTGCGCATCGACGCACCGGCTTATACCGGCCAGTCCACGCTCACCCAGAACGCACTGGATGCCAAGGTCGCCGCCGACAGCCGGCTGTCGTGGTCCCTGCGCTTCGACCGCGCACCGGACAAGGCATGGCTGCAGTTCCACGATGGTCGCCGGTTGCCACTGAGCGAGCACGATGGACAGTGGCAGGCGCAGGATGTGGCACGCACGCCGGTGCTGTACCGCGTGGTGAGCGAACCGGCACTGGCAGAGACCCGCCTGTATCGGCTGGATGTAGTGGCCGACCGCGCGCCCAGCGTGCGCGTGCTGGAGCCCGCCGCCAGCCTGGTGCTGGGCACGCCCGGGCAACGGCAATGGGCGCTGCGCTTCGAGGCCAGCGACGATTACGGTGTCGCGGCGCAGGCAACACTGTCGATCACCACCACCCAGGGCAGCGGTGAGAACATCACCTTCGCGAAGCGCAGCGTCACGCTTGCCGGCAGCGGCGAAGCCACCGCGCGGCGTTTCGCCCATACCCTTGATCTTGCTGCGCTGGGCGCACAGCCCGGCAACGATGTCATCGCCCAGCTGGAAGTGCGCGACAACCATGCGCCCACGCCGCAGACCGGACGCAGCAGCAGCGTGATCCTGCGCCTGCCCAGCGCCGAAGTCGCACTCGGTGCAGAGCTGGAAGGCCGCATCAAGAAGACCCTGCCGGCCTACTTCCGCAGCCAGCGACAGATCATCATTGATGCCGAAGCGCTGATCCGGCAGCGCCGCACTCTCGCCGCCGAGGACTTCGTGAAGCGCAGCGATGCGATCGGCGTCGACCAGCGCATCCTGCGCCTGCGCTACGGCCAGTTCCTGGGTGAGGAAAGCGAAGGTGCGCCGAAGCCACCGCCGACCAGCGACCTGCCCACCAGCGATACGCCCGCCGCAGACGACCACGATCACGACGACGATCACGATCACGACCATGGCGCCGAGGCCGGAGCGCACGATGAGCATGGCCACGATCACGGCGGCAACGCGTCCAATGCCGATACGCCACCGGTGTTCGGCAGCGCCACCGACGTGCTCTCGGAATACGGACACACCCATGACCACGCCGAGGCGGCCACCCTGCTCGATCCGCAGACCCGCGCCACGTTGAAGGCCGCGCTGGACCAGATGTGGTCGGCCGAAGGCGAGCTGCGTCAGGGCCGTCCGGAGCAGGCATTGCCCTTCGCCTACAAGGCATTGGGCTTCATCAAGCAGGTGCAGCAGGCCGAGCGCATCTATCTGGCCCGTGTCGGACCGGAGCTGCCACCGATCGATGAAGGCCGCCGCCTCGGCGGTGACCGTGCCGGGCTGGCCAGTCGTGAACTGCCGCTGGCCGCCCGCACCCCGCCCGATCCGGCCATCGTCGAAGCCTGGCAGCGTCTCGGCGACGACACCGGCGCGCCGGATCTGGACGCGCTCGCGACCTGGCAGCAGCGCAACGCGGCCTACCTGCCCGATGCACTCGATCTGGCTGCGGCCATCGAGCAGCTGCGCATCGAGCCCGGTTGCCAAGACTGTCGCCAGCGCCTGCGCGCACAGTTGTGGCGGGCGCTGCAGCGTCCGCTGCCGCAGGCGATGCGGCGCAGTGCCGCCGATGCGATGGGCCAGCGCTACCTCGACGCGCTGGAGGCGCAGCCATGAACGCCTCCGCTGTGAACCTGTGGATTGCGCTGGCACTCGCCCTGATCGTGGTCATCGCCAGCGTGCGCCAGCTGCGTGGAAACACCGCGCACCCTGGCCGCCGGTGGATCGTGATCGCACTGCAGATCATCGTCGCCGCGCTGCTGTATTTCTGCCTGGTGCCGCCCACCCGCCAGCAACCCGCAGGCGGGCTGGTGGTGCTCGGAACCGATGCCGGCAAGGCCGGCGCGCTCCCGGCCAGCGAAGGCCCGCTGTTGCTTTTGCCCGAAGCTGCCGACATTCCCGGCGCACAGCGCGTTCCTGACCTGGCCACCGCGCTGCGCCAGCATCCGGCGTCCACACTGACACTGGTCGGTGCGGGCCTCGCCGCACGCGATCGCGACGCGGTGTTGCCGCCGGATGTACGTTGGCAGGCCGCACCGGAGCCGCGCGGCTGGATCGCGCTGCAGCCACCGGCCGATGTCGCTCCCGGTGCTCGTTTTGACGTCCAGGCACAGGCGCGTGGCGCGGCCAAAGCGAAAGCAGAGCTGCTTGACCCCGCCGACAGCGTGGTTGATCGCATGGACGTTGCCGAGGACGGGCGCGTGAAGCTCAGCGGCATCGCCCGCGCCGAAGGCCGCAGCGTGTTCCAGCTGCGCCTGCTCGATGCCGACGGCCATGTGGTGGACAGCGTACCGGTGCCGCAGCAGACCCTGCCGGCCGCACCGCTGCGCCTGCTGGTGCGCGCCAGTGCGCCGGGTCCAGAGCTGAAGTACCTGCGGCGTTGGGCGGCCGATGCCGGCATCCGCGTGCAGGTGCAGGCCGATACCGGGGCGGGTGTCAGCGTGGGAGATGGCGCGGTCGCGCTGGATGCGGCGTCACTCGCGCGCAGCGATCTGCTGTTGCTGGACGAGCGCAGCCTGGCCGCATTGAGTGCCGGCCAGCTGGCTGCCGTGCGGCAGGCGTTGCGCGAGGGACTGGGCGTGCTGGTACGCAGTGCGGGCGCACCTTCGGCCAGCGCGCGCCAGCGCCTCCGCGATCTGGGCCTGCCGGTGCAGGGCGATGGCAGCAGCCACGCCCTCGAACTTCCCGGCGACGGCGACAGCGCGGTCCTCGCCGCACGGCGTGGCCCGCTCGCCGCGGGTACGCTGCCGACCGGCTACGGCGAAGAGGCTGACCGCAGCTCGCACAATGCTCCCCTGCCTGCGCTGGAAGCACTCGCGCTGCAGGCACCGGGCAGCACCGCCCTGCTGCAGGATGGCACGGGCAAGGCTGTCGGTGGCTGGCGCGCTGCCGGCAAGGGCCGCATCGGCCTGCTGCCGCTGACCGACAGCTGGCGCTGGGTACTGGCCGGGCGCGACGACCGCCACGGCGAACTGTGGAGCGGCGTGGTGGCCACGCTGGCACGCGCGCAGGGCAGCGCTGATGCGCTGTGGTCACCGCAACCGATCAGCTGGGCAGGCGAACGACAAGCGCTGTGCGGTGTGCAGGCGCCGCTGCAGGTCTTCAACAAGCGTGGCGACGATGTACCCCTGATCGTCGATGGCGCGACGTCGGCGCTGCGCTGCGTCGGCTGGTGGCCCCGTGAGGCAGGCTGGCAGCGCCTGCAGCATGGCGGCAGCGTTGTCTGGCGCTATGTGTTCGATCCGAACGATGCGCCGACGCTGCATCGGCAGGCGATGATCGATGCGACCACGCGTGCACTGGCTGCCAGCACCCCGGCGGGCGCGTCAGTGATGCAATCCGTGGCAGGCCCACGCTGGCCGTGGTGGCTGGCGTTCGTGTTGTGCGCATCGCTGCTGTGGTGGCTGGAACGGCGACGCTGAGCCCATCGATTGGATCACGGACAGCATCCACGCATGGCGTGGATCTACTGGCCGGTTGCCCTGGTAGATGCCAACCTTGGTTGGCGCCTTTCCGCGGGGTCAACGCGAACCGGCGCGCCGGTACACGCCGTTGAAGCGCACGTTCATGCCACCGCATTCGCTGTTGTCGGCCACGATCAGCACCTCCCCCAGCGAATGCACGCGCACCTTGCAGGTGTCCTCTACAAACTCGACATCGGCACCACGCGGCGCCGCGCGCGCTTCCACCTGGCCCATGTTCGGCCCGTAGGGACGCTGCTCCGGCGTGGGGTTGGCGGAGGGCCAGTAGGCGTCACCCTCCACATGCAGCTGCCCGCCCTGCACGGTGATGCGCAGGCCGTTGTCGCCGTCCTTCCAGTGGCCCGCCCAATCCTGCAGCGACGGCACGCCCACCGGCAACGCCTGCAGCTTGCTGCGGTCCACCCAGCCAGCACTGCCACCCACCTTGTTCGGGAAGAACGCGCAGCGGTAGCGGCCAAGATCACGCCCGGTCACCACGGTATCGCCATTGACCACATAGCTGCGCTGTCGGCAGGCCGGTTCGCCCTTCGCCGGGCAGCCGTCCATGTCGCCAAGCAGGTACAGACGGGGCGCATCGACCACCCGCGCCAGAGCGAACCGGCTCTGTTCAGAGGGAAACGCGCCATTGCGGCAGGCGCCATCATCGGCGATGCCATCGGCGAAGGCGGACGCCGGCAGCAATGCGGCCAGCAGGCAGATCGAACGCAGGAACATGGCAGCACTAGCGGTGGGGAGCCGGCAGGATATACCGGCCTACTTCACCGGCGGTGCATCGCCGGCATCCTGCTCCTGGGAGAACCGCAGCGCACGCTGCTGCTGTTCGGCACTGAGCTCCGGCGGTGGCCGCGCCACGGCGGCCTGGATCTGCGCCGGTCCGCCGGTGAGTTTGTTGATCCCCTTGGCCGCCGCCATCACACCCTTGACCACGCCCATCATGATGTAGCCACCGCCCATGCTGACCTGCTCCGGCGACGGCGGTTCGCTCCAGTCGCGACTGAAGCGGTTGTCGCCGAACTTCACCGGGTTCTTGAAACGGTACAGATCCAGCGGCTCGTCTTCGGGCTTGAGCGCACGCACTTCGCCAAGGGTGGTGACGTTGTCCTGCGGCAGGGTGGTGGAGATCGGCGCGGTGGTTGCCGCCGGCGCATCTGCAGGAGGTTCGGGCGCTGGGTCGGGCACCGCTACCGGCGTGGCCTGCTGCGCCTGCGCGATACCGGCCAGCAGCATGCTGGCCAGGACGGCTCCCTGCGTTCCACGTCGTGCCACAGCCATCCACCCTGTTGGTTGCGTCCAGCACCCAAGGATACGGATGCCGGCTTCAGATTTCGTTGCTGCACTGGCAGCTGTTCAGCCAGGGGAGATGCGGCGACGCCACGGGACGCGAGCACTGAACGGTTCATGCCCTTGGTGTGCGGTGTCTCACATCCTGAGACGTGAGTGTGGTGCCATGTGACCCCTCGCAATCCGTCCCGGCTCCACTTTCCATGGCTTACGAACTCGCCAAGCGCACCGCCGATGCCGAGCAGAAGCTCGCCACCCGCGATGGCCTGCCCGCCCGCGACGGCGCGCTGCTCAGCGCGCGCCTGCAGCGCCGCTACCAGGACCGCATCACCGGCAGCTTTGCCATTCCCGGCCGCGAAGGCCGCTATGCGCCCATTCCCGATTCGGTTCCGCCGGCCCTGGCTGCCGCCCTGAAGGCGCGTGGCATCGAACAGCTCTACAGCCACCAGGCCGAGGCCTGGAACGCCAGCCAGCGCGGCGAGCACGTGGCCATCGTCACCCCCACCGCCAGCGGCAAGTCGCTGTGCTACACCCTGCCGGTGGTCAGCGCGGCGATGCAGGACAAGGCCAAGGCGCTGTACCTGTTCCCGACCAAGGCACTGGCCCAGGACCAGGTGGCCGAGCTGCTGGAACTCAACCGCGCCGGCGACCTCGGGGTGAAGGCCTTCACCTTCGATGGCGACACTCCCGGCGATGCGCGCCAGGCCATCCGCCTGCACGGCGACATCGTGGTGTCCAACCCGGACATGCTGCACCAGGCGATCCTGCCGCATCACACCAAGTGGGCGCAGTTCTTCGAGAACCTGCGCTACATCGTCATCGACGAGGTGCACACCTATCGCGGCGTATTCGGCAGTCACGTCACCAACGTGCTGCGCCGGCTCAAGCGCATCTGCGCGTTCTACGGCGTGCAACCGCAGTTCATCCTGTGCTCGGCCACCATCGGCAACCCGCAGGCCCATGCCGAGGCGCTGATCGAGGCACCGGTCACCGCCATCACCGAATCCGGCGCGCCCAGCGGGCCCAAGCAGGTGCTGCTGTGGAACCCGCCGGTGATCAATCCGGACCTGGGCCTGCGCGCCTCGGCACGCTCGCAGAGCAACCGCATCGCACGCATTGCGATCAAGTCCGGGCTGAAGACCCTGGTGTTCGCGCAGACCCGCTTGATGGTCGAGGTGCTGACCAAGTACCTGAAGGACATCTTCGACCACGACCCGCGCAAGCCGCCGCGCATCCGCGCCTACCGTGGCGGCTACCTGCCCACCGAGCGCCGCGAGACCGAGCGTGCGATGCGTGCCGGCAACATCGACGGCATCGTCAGCACCTCGGCACTGGAGCTGGGCGTGGATATCGGCAGCCTGGACGTGGTCATCCTCAATGGCTACCCTGGCAGCGTGGCCGCCACCTGGCAGCGCTTCGGCCGTGCCGGCCGCCGTCAGCAGCCGGCGCTTGGGGTGATGGTGGCCAGTTCGCAGCCGCTGGACCAGTACGTGGTGCGGCATCCGGACTTCTTCGCCGAGGCCTCGCCCGAGCACGCGCGCATCGCGCCGGACCAGCCGCTGATCCTGTTCGACCACATCCGCTGCGCAGCTTTCGAGCTGCCGTTCCGGGTCGGCGATGGCTTCGGCCCGATCGACCCGGAAGTGTTCCTGGAAGCGCTGGCTGAAACCGAGGTGATCCACCGCGAGGGCGAACGCTGGGAATGGATCGCCGACAGTTACCCGGCCAACGCGGTCAGCCTGCGTGCGGTGGCCGATGGCAACTTCGTGGTGGTCGATCGCAGCGATGGCCGCCAGCAGATCATCGCCGAGGTCGACTATTCCGCTGCCGCACTCACCCTGTATGAAGGTGCCATCCACATGGTGCAGTCCACGCCCTACCAGGTGGAGACGCTCGACTGGGACGGCCGCAAGGCCTATGTCACCCGCACGCATGTGGATTACTACACCGACAGCATCGACTTCACCAAGCTCAAGGTGCTGGACCGCTTCGACGGCGGCGTGGCCGGCCGGGGTGATTCGCATCATGGCGAGGTGCACGTGGTGCGCCGCGTGGCCGGCTACAAGAAGATCCGCTACTACACCCACGAGAACATCGGCTACGGCCCGGTGAACCTGCCCGACCAGGAACTGCACACCACTGCGGTGTGGTGGCAGCTACCGCAGGCACTGCTGCTGCGCGCGTTCGCCAGCAAGCAGGATGCGCTGGATGGCTTCCTCGGCGCCGCGTATGCGCTGCACATCGTCGCCACCGTAGCGGTGATGGCCGATGCGCGTGACCTGCAGAAGTCGGTGGGCAACGGCGATGGTTCCTGGTTCGCGATTGCCGACCAGAGCGGCCGTGGCCAGCTGCGCGGCAGCGAGGGCGATCCCGGTGTGGTGGAACTGCTGCAGGAGTTCGTGCCCACCGTGTATCTGTACGACAACTTCCCCGGCGGCGTCGGCCTCAGCGAACCGCTGTGGCAGCGCCAGGCCGAGCTGGTGCAGCGCGCGCGCGAACTGGTGCAGCGCTGCGACTGCAAGGCCGGCTGCCCGGCCTGTGTCGGCCCGGTGCTGGCCGCGCAGGAAGAGGATGACACCTCGCCGCGCGCGCTGGCGCTGCGTGTGCTGGACCTGTTCGATGCCGAGGCCTGCCAGCACGTGCCCGACGTGGTGGTGACCACCCGCGACCCGATGGAGCTGCTGGCCCCGTGAGCCTGAGCCTGGACAAGCTGCGCCTGCTGCGGAAGCAGGCCGGTGACCCGAAGGCAGTCACGCCGGCTGCGCCCGAGCCGCCGCCCGCAGCACCTGCGGCACCGGTTGCCGCCAACGATGCGCGGCAACCACCGGCCGAGCGTTCGGTGTTCGCCTGGGTCGAACAGGAAATCCGCCACAAGCCGACCGGTGCAGCGGCCTCCACACCGGCACCCGCACCGCTGCGTCGGCCGGAAGTGGGCAGCCTGCATCGCCTGCTCGGCCTGCGTTCGCGGGGTGGAGCCGCGCCGGCACGCGCCAGCGCGCAGGATCGCCAGCTGCCCGGTGAGGAGATCGCACCGGGCCTGTTCCTGATCGAATCGCTGCAGCCGCAGCCCATTCCGGCGCAGCCGCTGTCACTGGATTTCGCCCGCCGCGAAGGCGAACACGTATCCCCGCTCGACCTGCTGTTCTTCGATACCGAGACCACCGGCCTGGCCGGCGGCACCGGCACCCGCGCCTTCATGATCGGGGCCGCCGACTGGCATGTGTGCCCGCAACGCGGCGAAGGCCTGCGCATCCGCCAATTGTTGATGGCGACGATGGCCGCCGAGGATGCGATGCTGGCCACCTTCGCCCGCTGGCTGCAGCCGTCCACCGTGTTCTGCAGCTACAACGGCCGCAGCTACGATGCGCCGCTGCTGAAGGCGCGCTACCGGTTGGCCCGCCAGCGTTGCCCGATCAGCGCGCTGGATCACGTCGACCTGCTCTATCCGACCCGTCGCCGCTATCGCGGCACGTGGGAGAACTGCAAGCTGTCCACCATCGAGCGCCAGCTGCTGCGCGTGGTGCGCGAGGACGACCTGCCCGGTTCTGAAGCGCCGGGCGCATGGCTGCGCTTCCTGCGCGGCGGCGACGCGGTGAACCTGCGCCGGGTGGCCGACCACAACCACCAGGACGTGGTGACCTTGGCCCTGCTGCTGCAGCGGCTGGTACGGGAAGAACAACGTGAGCGCGAAACCCTGGCGCTGGTCGGGCAGTAGGCGTTGACGCAGCCTGACGGTGGCAGCGGTGACACTGCCGCCACCATCCACGCCTGGAGACCGACGATGCGCCTCAGCCCCCTGGTCCTGCTCGCCATCCTGCCCTTGGCCGCCTGCAGTCACGCCGGCAGCAGCACCACCCACGATCCCGCGCCGGCGCCCGTGGCCGATACCGCGCACGAATGCAGGCCGGAGGCGCTGGAAGCCTTCACCGGCAAGACCGCCGACGAAGCCACGATCAAGAAACTGGTGGCTGACAGCGGCGCGCGCGGTGCACGGGTGGTCAAGCCGGGCATGGCGGTGACCATGGACTTCCGCCAGGACCGCGTGACCGTGCAGGTGGATGCGCAGAACCGCATCGAGCGCGCCAGCTGCGGTTGATGTTCCCAGGGAAGTGCCGACCGCTGGCCGGCACCCCACATTGCCGGCCAGCGGCCGGCACTACCGCTCAGAGTCGCTCGGCCTTGCCGCTGGCCAGTGCGCGCGCGATCACCTGCTGTGCCTGCTGCGATGCCTGCGCATGCACGCGTGCCTGACGCTCGCCCAACGCGGCCTGTTGGCTGCCCAGTGCCGCCTGTCGGCTGGCCAGTTCAGACTGCTGGCTGGCCAGGCGCTGCATGTCACGGGTGCGGCCGGATTGCGCGGCCTCGCTGCGGGCTTCCTGCATTGCACGACGTGCCTCAGCGGCGGCCTCACGTGCAGCCTCACGTGCAACGGCCATATCGCTGGTCGCACCACGCGCCGCCTTCGCGGCTTCTGCGGCGGCCTCACGGTTGATGTCGTGGGCGGCCATCGCGCTGCGCGCTACTTCAGCGGCGGCCAGCGCAAGGCGGCGTGACTCCTCGCCCTGCAGGCGGCCCATCTCACCCATCTGCCTGCCGAGTTCGCCCTGCTCGCGACCCAGCACACTCTGCTGGCGGCCCAGTTCGCTCTGCTGGCGACCGAGGTCTGCGGCGCCGCTGTAGGCGCGCTGCAGGGTCTGGATCAGCATCGGGTCGCGTACCACATAGCGCTTGTCGCCCTGGCGGAACCACAGCGCCGGCCCCTTGCCGAGCTGCCTGCGGGCCACCGTTACATCGTCGATGCCGCCATTGGCGAAGGTCGAATCACCATCGACCAGCACGTAGGCCTGCAACGGCGACTTGCCGAGATCCAGGCGCCCGTAGGTGGTGATGGAGGTGGTGTGGGAAGTCGAATGTTCACTGTGCATGTCGGTATCCACATCGACATCCACGTCGACCGCCACATCGGCATCGTCCGGGCCTGACAGCGCCTCGACATCGGCCGGCTCGGCAGGCGGCGCGGGCGCCACCGGCACGGCCGGAACGCGCGCGGCCGAAGGCGGTGCGGGCGGCGCGTTCGGAGCCTTCGGCGGTGGCGGCACCACGGCCTTCGGTGCGGCCGGCGGCGCGGGCGGTGCCGGTGGCACTGGCGCAGCGACCAGCCGCATCGGTGCCACGCCCACCAGCACCACGACGGCGGTCAGTGCCATCGCCAGAATGCGCGGGCAGGCCCGGCGCGGCTGCAGCGAGAGCAGGCGACGCTTGAGGCTGGTGGTGTTCGGCGCGGCGCTGGCCACGCCCAGGTGTGGCTGCGGTGCCACGCCCAGCTGCAATAGCAGGCGGCCATAGGCCTGACGGCTCGCGCCATGCTGGCCAACCACGGCCGCATCCACCGCTTCTTCGCGGGCCTGTGCGTATTCGCGCACCGACAGGCGCAGCAGCGGGTGGAAGAAGAACAGGTGCTGGGCCAGTGCGGGCAGCAGGCCCCACTGCAGGTCACGCCGCTGCAGGTGTTGCAGTTCGTGAGTCAGTGCCAGGTCCAGCGCATCACCCTGCAGGGCGTTGTCGCCGGCCGGCAGCAGCAGCACCGGGCGGAACGGCCCGACCAGCTGCGGTGCGTCCACCTGCGTGCTCATCCACAACCGCGGCGCAGGACGCACGCCGTGCGCATCGGAGGCCAGTTGCAGGGCCTGCACCAGCGCTTCGTCCTCGCAGGGATAGGCGGCGGCCAGCAGCGCGCGGCAGCGGCGCCATTCACCAAAGGTGCGCAGGGCCATCAGCAGCACACCGGATGCCCACAGCGCAGCCAGTGCAACGGCCCACCACGCCACTGCCGGCACGTCCGCTGCAGGCACCGGCATCGTCGCCAGCAGCTGCGCCGAGGCTTCCGGCGCCAGCGGGTAGACCAGATCTGCGGCAACGTCGGTGGCGGTCATCGCCACCGCCTGCGGTGCCGGCAACCAGGCCAGCTGCAGCGGTTGGCTCCAGAACAGGCCGAGCACGGCCTGCAGCGACACCAGCCACCACAGGCGGCAGCGGGTGGCCGCCGACAGCGACGGCAGTGCGCGGCACACGCCGTACACCAGGGCCACCAGCAGCACGGTCTGCAGGCTGGTCCAGCCCAGCCGTTCCAACAACGGGATCAGCATCGTGGTGTCCATGGCTCAGCCCTCGTGGCGGCGCGATTGGAGTTCGGCGACCAGCGCTTCCAGCTCGGCCAGCTCGTTGTCGCTGACCTGCTGGCGCTGCGACAGGTAGGCCACGAACGGCGACACCGAGCCCTGCAGGGTGTTGTCGACGAACTGGGCCACTGCACCCTGCAGCACACTTTCCGGGCCACGCGTGGCCTGGTAGCGGTAGACGCCGTCCTGCTGCTGGCGACGAAGATACCCCTTCGCCCGCAGCCGCTCCATCATCGTCAGCACGGTGGACCGGGCCAGGCCACGGGCCTCGCCGTAGCCACTGGCGACCTCGCCGACGCTGGCCGGCGCATGTTCATCGATGTACTGCAGCAGGGCCAGTTCCTGGTCCCCGATCGTCTTGCCACGCATGACACCACTCCCTTGACTACACGTGTCGCCACTTTCAGTGTGACGACAACTGTAGTCAACCCCCCGGAAGTCATGGGCCGACGAACGGTAGGGGGGCGTGCCCCTCAGTACTCCACCCGATACCCGATCGAGAAGGTCCGCCCTGCCGCCGGCAGACTGGACATCTTCCCGTAGGTCGCCTCGGCCTGCTGGCCATAGACCGTGCGGTAGTCACGATCAGCCAGGTTGTAGATGCCGACACTGAAGCGGCCGCCTGCCAGCGGCAGCTCGCCGATCAGGTCGAACACCGCATAGCCGTGGATCTTCGCCGCCGGGGTAGCGCGGATGCTGGGACTGATCGCTGCGAGTGGTGCATCGCGCCAGGCACGATCGGTCCCGCCCACCACTTGTCCCTGCAGGCGCAGCAGGCTGTCATTGGCGAAGCGCCACTGCCCATGCACACCCGCCTTCAAGGGTGAAACGCGGAACGCATTGAGCTCACGCCAACGTCCGGCAGCATCGCGGTACTGGCCCCGGGTGCTGGCAAGGCTTGCGCCCAGCTCCAGCTGCGCCGTCGGCGTGTAGCGCAGGTTGGCCTCCACACCCCACACGCGCTCATCGGTGTCGGCCACCGACACGCTGTAGTCGCGGTTGAACTGCACGGTCTTGTCCGAGCGGTTGTAGAACGCGGTCACCGCGCTCTGCAGTGATGCATCGCTGCGGCGCCAGCCCAGCTCATAGCTGTCGACCTTGATCGGGCCGACGTTGCGGCTGTCGATGACGAAGCTTGCCGGTACATCGCGCAGCATGCGCTGGGTGTCGGGCAGGCTGAAGCCCTGCGAGACGTTGGCGAACAGCTGTTGCGATGCATCCATCCGGTACACCACGCCGGCATTGAACAGGGTCTGCGAGTGGCGCACGCGGCCGCCCCGCAGCAGGTGCGGCTGATACCCGGCAACGGCATCGGCGGTGATCGCTTCGGTGTAGGGAAGCGAGTCTTCTACGCGGTTGCGCAGGATCTGGTGGCGCACGCCGGCCTGCACGCTGAAGCGCTCACTCAGCGAATGGTCGGCCTGCAGGAACAGGCCGGTGGTATCCACGCGCACGTCCGGCCCCATCGCGTACTGCGCGGTGGGCTGGTAATCGAGACCGTTGCTGGCGATGAAGCGGTTGATGTCATACATCTGCCCGCGCTGGCTGTCCTGCTCGCGCTCGTGGTCCACGCCGTACGACAGCTGCAGGCTGCGGCCCGCCACGTCGAAACCCTTGTGCAGCGCTGTGCGCAGGCCCCACACATCGATATCGGTATTGGACTGCATCGCCACATAGGCGAAGCCACCGCGCAGTGCCGGGTGCACCAGCGTCGACACCGACGGGAACCAGCGCCCCTGCTCGTTGCGGTAATAGGCTTCCACGCTCAGTTCCTGCCCGCCCAGTACATCGCGGTTGCGGTACTGCGCATTCACTCCCTGGTGCCGGGTACGTGGCTGCGCCTCCAGCTGCAGGCCGGGCAGCGCCTGGTGGCTGGGCGTGAATGCTGGGTTGAACAGCGCAGCCAGGCGCGGGCCATAGTCGGGGCCATGATCACTGTCCTGCTGATCGTCGAACCAGCGCACGCCCACGCTCAACTGCTGGCTGTCCGTCGGGGTCCAGTCGAAGCGCGCATTGAGTTCGCGGGTCTCGGTGTCCTGCCGATCAGTCTGCGCGATCTCCGGGCCGATACGGCGGCCATGCGCATCCAGCGATGCGCCCTGCCGGCCATAGGCGATGCCGAACGCGCCACTGAACTGATCGCCGCGCACGGTCATGGTCTGCGCGGCGTTCCAGGCCAGCGTGTCATTGGACAGATGCGAGGGACTGCGCAGGCCGAACTGGCTGGCCAGCTGCACCGGCTGCTCACCGGGCTGCAGGGTGATGATGTTGATGATGCCGCCACTGGCACCGGCGCCATACAGCGCGGTGGCGCCGGAGATCACCTCGATGCGCTCGATCATGGTCGGCGAGATGCTGTTGAGCTGGCGCGACCCATCGCGTGCGCCGGTCAATGGCACGCCATCGATCATCACCTGCACGCTGCGGCCACGCATGGTCATGCCGTAGTTGCTGGTGGTCCCGCTGGCCGGCGCCAGCGACGGCACCAACTGGCCGAGGATGTCGGCGGTGCTGCGCCCGGCGGTGATCTGCTGGGCAATCTGCTCGCGCTCGATGGCATACACGGTGCCGGCGATCTCGGCCACGCTGCGTGCGCCTCGCACGGCGGTGACACTCACCGCATCCAGTTGCCGGGTGCCAGCCGTAGCGGACGTATTCTGCGCCGCCAGCTGGCCACTGATGGCCAACGCCAGCATCGCCAGCGGAAGGGTTGCTGCGGTATGCCGCATGGTGTCCTCGTTGCGTATCAGGGGGAGTTCGTGGGTGCTGCGAAGCGGCGCATCAGCGGCCGGCACAGCAGCAACCCGAGCGCCGAAACTGCCGCCAGCGCGATGTAGTAGATGGGGTAGCCCAGGCCCTTGGCGAGGAAGCCAGACAACGCGCCGCCGATGAAATTGACCAGCAGCTCGAAGCACACCAGCAGGGTGAAGTCAGTGCCGGCCTGGGCACGCGAACTGACCCGCATGAACAGGGCATACAGGCTGGTCATCGCCACATAGCGCAGCGCCAGCAGCGCGATCACCAGCGCGCCCAGACCCCACCGTGACGACGCCATCGCACCGCTGTAAAGCATCAACGCCAGCAGTACATACAACACGGTGCGCCACCAGCCAGCGTGCATCAGCAACTGCTCGGCCCGGCGCTGCTTGAGCAGCCAGGCGGCGGCCACCGCAGCCAGCATGCCGGTACCGGCACCGCCCACCGAGATCAGCAACCCGATCTCGGTCAGGCTGAACTGCTGGTCGACCAGCAGCGGGTTGATCATCGCCATGGCCGGCGCTTCCACCAGCCGGTACAGCACGATCAGCAGCAGCGCCCAGCGCAGTTCGCGGCGCCGCAGCGCACGCAGGATGCTCGGCCGCGGCGCGTCGGGCCTGGCCGGCGTTTCATTGATCTGCTGAACTGCCAGCAGGGTCAGTGCGCTCATTGCCGCCAGGCTCAGCAGGGCCACGCTCCAGCCGCGGGTTTCATACAGCCACAGCACACCGGCACCACCGATCATGCTGCCCAGGGCCACGCCCACGCTCTGCGCCATGCTGCCCAGCCGGTGCTCGGCCGGCGCCAGCGCCTCCACGGTATAGCCGTCGATGGCGATGTCCTGGGTGGCGGCAATGGTCGAGATCCACATGCCGACCAGCACGAACACGACCAGGCCATGATCCAGGCCGGTGAACGCCAGCACCAGGATCCCGGCCAGCAGCAACAGCTGGGTCAGCCACAGCCAGCTGCGGCGGCGGCCGAGGGCGGGCAGGTGCCAGCGGTCGACCAGCGGCGCCCACAGGAACTTCAGCGCCCACGGCAGGTACAGCAGCGACAACATGCCGATCCAGCGCAGATCCACGCCCTGGCTGCGCAGGATGGCCGGTACCGCCACGTTGTAGAAATACAGGGGCAAGGCATGCGCCATGTACAGCGCGACGATCACCCCCAGGCCGAACGGCGATGCGGCGGCGCGCTCAGTGCGCATCGGCCTGCTCCAGGTGCTCACCAATCCAGCGCATGCCCGCGCCGGCATCGGTGGTGACGAAGTAAGGCACGGCCCAGGCCGCGTGCAGCGCCGGGGTGTCCAGCCGCTGCCGCTCGGCGGCATCGCTGGCGATGCGTACCAGGCCCCGGCAGTACTGCCGGAAGGCGGCCTTGTACTGCTTGTACCAGACCGCCTGCAGGGCACGGTAATCGTCGCAGAAGGTGGCACCGGGCGCGGTGCTGGCAATGAAGTAGAAGGGACGGTGGGCCTCGATCAGCGCCTGCACGCGTTCCAGCCAGTACCGGATCTGGTCCGCATCCACCGCGCCATGGAAGACGGCACGCAGCACCACCGCCTCGTTGATCACCAGACCCATTGCCATCGACCTTCTTGCTGAACAGGGGAAAGGGGCAGTGGCCCAGCCCCGCAAATGAGAATAATTTGCAATACGATTGCAAGTTTAGGCGCGACGAAAGAAAATTTAGGCACGACAGCATTCGTGGGTGCCTTGCATGCAGGTCTATTCCTGCGCCGAACTGATGAGCGCCGCCCACGCGCTGGGCGGCCGGGTCGACTTTGAATCGGGCCTTCCCGATGCGCTGCCGGTGCTGGCCGGCTGGCAGCAGGTGCAGTCGATGGACAGCGGCCTGGTGCTCTACCTCAGCCGCAGCCAGGACATGGTCGGCGGCCGCAGCCAGAACTGCCTGCCTGCGGGTATCACCGCCAGTTTCCTGCTGCAGGGGCAGGCCGAAGTGGTCATCGCCAACCAGCGCTTGCAGATGGACAGCCGCCGGGACGGGAGCCCGGCGATGCTGGTCCACCTTCGTGAGGAGGAAGCGTTCCAGCGCCATTGGCAGGCGGGTCGTGAGGAAACCAAGGTCAGCCTGCACCTCGGCCGGGACTGGTTGTCGCGCCAGCTCGATGGCATTGCATCGGCCGGACTCACCCGCCTGCGACTGAGCCACGCACGCAACCAGGCGTGGCAACCGCCTGCGCCACTGCTGCGGCGGGCCGCAGCGTTGTTCGGGGCGGAAACGGCGGAGCCGCCTCTGCTGGCCAGCCTGCAACGCGAGAGCTTTGCGCTGGAAGTCGCGGCCAGCGTGGTTCGATCCGTGATCGCCGAACGCGAGGCGCCTGCCCCCAGCGCGCATCTGCGGCGTTGCGTGGACCAGTTGCAACAGTGGCTGCAGAGCGGCGAGGCCGATGGCCTGACCATCAACCAGATGGCGCGCAGGCTGGGTACGAACGCCGTCGACCTGCAAAGCACCTTCCAGCAGCTGCACGGCAGCAGCATCGCCGCCTGGCTGCGTGCTCTGCGCTTGCAACGGGCACACGATGCCCTGCTGCAACGACGGGTGTCAGTGGACGTGGCGGCCAGCCTGGCCGGGTACGCCCATACCAGCAGCTTCAGTGCCGCGTTCAAGCGACAGTTCGGAACGTCCCCCTCCCGGATCCGCTAGCAGCGTGCCCGCCTGCCGAACCGGAACCTGCGCTCGCCGCGCGTACAGCACTTAAACCTTCTCCACGTTCCCTGCATCCGATCCTCGACGCCCCGCCGGAATCCCGCATGTTCCGCCCAACGCTTCGAGTCATGCTCATGCTCATCACTGCCCTGCCCTTCGCCGCCATCTCCGCCAGCCAGGACCAGGCCAACGACCAGACCCGCCGCCTGATCCGCCAGATCATGCTGGAGCAGCGCATTCCCGGGCTGCAGGTCGCGGTGATCAAAGACGGGCAGATCGTGTTGTCCGAAGCCTACGGCCTGGCCAATGTCGAGAACGGTGTGCTCGCCTCGCGCGACACCCGCTTTCCGCTCAATTCGGCCACCAAGGCGTTCACCGGCGTGGCTGCCGCGCAGCTGGCCCAGCAGGGGCAGCTGGATCTGGACGCGCCGGCCTCGCGTTACCTGGATGATCTTCCGGCAGCGTGGAGAGACGTACGCGTACGCCAGTTGCTTGCGCATACCTCAGGCCTTCCGGACATCCTTGATGCGAATGGGCTGTTGGGCGGTGGCTCCGAAGCGCAGGCGTGGACAGCCGTCACTGCGCGGCCGGTCGAAGCCGTACCCGGGCAGCGCTTCGCCTACAACCAGACTAACTACGTACTGCTGGCACGGATCATCGCGCAGCAATCCGGCATGTCCTACGAACGCTTCCTCGCCACCCGCCAGTTCAGCAGCGCGCGCATGGCGCGCACCACCTTCGGCGACAGCTACGACCTGATCCCGGATGTGGCGACGATGTACAGCCTGGCCCCGCGTGCCACCGACGCAGCCGATGCACCGCCGCGCCTGTCGCACTGGTTCTACGACATACCGCCTTCACTGTGGGCCGGTGGTGGCATCCTCACCACCGCCGATGACACCGCGCGCTGGCTGGTCGCGTTGACCGACGGGCGCCTGCTTCAGGATGCAGCTCGGAAGAGGATGTGGACCGCAGAGCGCCTCACCGATGGCCGTGCCGGCCCATGGGCGGGCGGCTGGCCGGTGCTGCGCGCATCGCCCGACCTGCAGGTGGCCGGCATCGGTGGCGCGCGATCGGCCTTCATCGTCTACCCCGACCGCGGCGTGGCGGTGGTGGTGCTGACCAATCTGGTCGGTGCCAATCCACAGCAGTTCATTCCGCGCATTGCCGATCTCCATGCGCCTGCGGTGACCGTGCCCTGAGGCTGCCGGCCAGCGGCCGGCACTACCGAAGCATCGGCCGCGCCGACGGCCATTTCCGGCAGAATCGGTGCGTCAGCCGTGCGGCCCGCCCATCACCGGCAGGATCACCCCACTGATGTAGCTGGCACAGACCGGCGAGGCCAGGAATACATAGGCCGGCGACAGTTCTTCAGGCTGTGCGGGCCGCCCCATGTCGCTGTCCTTGCCGAACTCCGCCACGTCCTCCGCCGGCTTGTCGGCCGGGTTCAGCGGCGTCCACACCGGTCCCGGCGCCACACAGTTGACCCGGATGCCGCGCGGCAGCAGCTGGCTGGCCAGCGATTTGGTGAACGCGTGGATCGCGCCCTTGGTCGCCGAGTAATCGATCAGCGCCTTGCTGCCGAAGATTCCCGTTTCCGATCCTGTGTTGATGATGCTGGCACCCTCGCCCAGATGCGGCAGTACCGCGCGCGCCATCTGTATGTAACCGCCGATGTTGGTCTGCAGGGTTTCCTGCAGATGCGCGTCTTCCAGGTCTTCCAGCCGCTCGCAATGCAGCTGGAACGCGGCATTGTTGACCAGGATGTCGATGCCGCCGAACGCCTTGGCCACCTGCTTGACCGCCTTGTTGCAGAAGCGCGGATCGCGCACGTCGCCGGCGATCACCACGCAGCGGCCGCCTTCGCGCTCCACGTGCTGGCGGGTGATGTCCGCGTCCTCGGCCTCGTCCAGGTGCAGTACCGCCACATCGGCGCCTTCGCGTGCGAACAGCACCGCCACTGCACGGCCAATGCCGGAATCACCACCGGTGACGATCGCACGCATGCCCTGCAGCTTGCCGCTGCCGGTGTAGTCCGGTGCAAGGAAACGCGGCGCCAGCTCCAGTTCGTGTTCGTGCCCTGGCTTGGCCAGCTGCTGCGCCGGCATCGCCTCCGGCTGACGGCGTGCGCCTGCCTGGGTCGCGGTCTTCTTTGTCGCCTTCTTTGCCGCGCGCACATCCTTGGACTTTTCCTGGTCCTGCAGGCGCCGCTGCCGGGCCGCAACGCGCGCTGCCCGCGGATCGCTGGCAGCCGCCTTGCGGGTTGCGGTCTTCACCACGCGCGGGCGATCGGGGTCGGCGACGGTCTTGGTTGCGGTGCTGCCTTTGCGCACCTTCGGCGATGCCTTGCGGCGGGCGGGGGTCTTCTTGGCGGTGGCCATGCAGGTCTCCTCGGGGGGAATGGGGTTGCCGGCCAGCGGCCGGCACTACCCGGGGCGGCATCCGCCGCGCCTGCAGTGTCTCCACCTATGCTGTTGGCGGCAGTGAGCGCACCGTGTCCACGATGTGCACGGTATTCATTCCGCCACCACGTGCGACGTCGCACGCTGCACGCAACCACACAAGGAACGCCACCATGAAACATGCCATCGCCACCACCGCCGTCTGCTTCGCCCTCGCCGCCTGCAGCAGCACGCCGATGGCCCAGGTACAGCCGATCGACGGCGTCATTTCCGGGCAGTGCCACAGCGACATGGTGCGCGGCGCACTGGGCCTGGCCGCTTCGGACGCCACCGTGGCCCGCGCCCGCGTGGACAGCGACAGCCTGCACGTGCGGGTGCTGCGCCACGACGGTCCGCGGGTGCCGCCGGCCAGCGAGGGCGGCGATCGCCTGACCATCGAGAAGGGCCGCACCAACAACATCACCGCGATCTACTGCGGCTGAGCCTGCGCGCCCTGCGCAGCACGCGCAGGGTGGCCTGTTCCCACTGGCGCGGCCCACGCAGACCGGCCAGCTTGGCCAGTTCACCGCGCTCCCAGCCGGCGAACACGCACGGGTCGATGTAGGCCTTGCGGCACACCGCCGGAGTGTTGCCCAGCAGCGATGCCACTTCGCACACCACCGCGCGCTGCGCCTGCGCCAGCGCGCGCTGACTGGCCGGTTCCGGCAGTTCGGTGGCGGCAAACGCCTGCACCGCCGCCACCGTGCCGCCCCAGGTGCGGAAATCCTTGGCAGTGAAGTCCTCGCCCATCACCTCGCGCAGGTAGTCGTTCACTGCACTGGAATCCACCGGCTGCAGCACACCTTCATCATCGCGATACTGGAACAGCGCCTGCCCCGGCAGCTGCTGCAGGCGCCGCACCAGCAGCCCCAGCTTGCGGTCGCCCACGGTCACCTCCTGCAGCTGCCCGGACTTGCCGCGGAAGCGCATGCGCACCCGGCCGCCGCGCAGCAGCTCCAGATGGCGGTTGCGCAGTGTGGTCAGTCCGAACGAACGGTTCTGTTGTGCATAGGTTTCATTGCCAACCCGAACCAGGGTGTCCGCCAACAGCGCCACCACCATGGCCAGCACTTTTTCCTTCGGGAACCCCGGCCGTTTCAGATCCCGCGACAACCGCCGCCGCAGCGTGGGCAAGGCCTCGCCAAAGGCGATGATGCGGTCGAACTTGCCGGCATCGCGCTCCTTCGCCCAGTCGGCGTGGTAGCGGTACTGCTTGCGCCCGCGTGCATCGCGGCCGGTGGCCTGCAGGTGGCCGTTGGCGTGGGCGCAGATCCATACGGCGGTATACGCCGGCGGAATCGCCAGCGCCCGGATGCGTTGCAGGGTGGTGGCGTCGCGTATCGCGTGGCCATCGGCATCGCGGTAGCTGAAACCCTTGCCGGCGCGGCGCCGGCTGATGCCCGGCTGGGTGTCATCGACATAGCGCAGGCCGGCCGCGCGCGCGGCCTGTCGTTCGGGGGTGGAGGGGGTTGGCATGTCGGTAGTGTCGCCGTCGCCATGCCGCGATCCTGTCGATAACACAAGACAAACACGTGAGGGCCGGTTCGCCGCTATGCTCGGGTCTTCACAACCCCTTCCGGAGTCATGATGTCGTTCCCGATTCGCGCCCGTTCGCTCTCCGCCCTGTTGCTGCCGGCCGTGCTGGCCCTGACCGCCTGCCAGGCACCGGCGCTGGATGAACAGGATTCGGCCACGGCCCATGCCCAGCAGGCTGCCGAAGCCGCCAAGGCACCGGCCGACGAAGCCGGCAAGGCCACCGAGGCTCCGCCGGTCGGCACCTGCGATGCCAGCCAGGTGCAGAGCCTGGTCGGCCAGACCTACACCGACGCGCTGGGCAAGCAGGCGCAGGAAGATGCCGGCGCCAACCAGGTGCGCGTGCTCAAGCCCAACGACGTGGCCACGATGGAGTTCCTCGGCGACCGCCTGAACATCGAAGTGGACGCCAAGGGCGCCGTCAGCGGCGCGCGCTGCGGCTGAGTCCGGCCCCGCGCCGGCACTGGGTTGCCGGCGCGTTCTGTTGCACCTGCAACCGTGTATTGCGGCGTTGCAGCAACCTGTGATCTAGTCGAGGCATCCGGTGGCCTCACGATGCGCTCCAGGGATTGAGCGGGCTTGAGTGTCCCCGTTCAATTCATTCCGCATCGAGGTAGAGATGGCCCCCCGCAACCGCCAAGGGCTTTACGACCCGCGCTCCGAGCGCGATGCCTGTGGATTTGGCATGGTCGCCCAGCTCGACGATCAACCATCGCGCCTGTTGGTTGATACCGCCATCGCCGCGCTTTCGCGCATGACCCACCGTGGCGGTGTCGCCGCCGATGGCCTGACCGGCGATGGCTGCGGCCTGCTGCTGCGCCGCCCCGATGCGTTCCTGAAACTGCTGGCCAGCGAAGCCGGCATCGCGGTCTCCGCACGCTTCGCCGCCGGCCTGGTGTTCCTGCCGCACGACGCCGACGCGGCGCAGGCCTGCCGCGCGCAGCTGCAGGCGCAGGTGGAAGCGGTGGGCTGCAAGGTCGCCGGCTGGCGCGAGGTGCCCACCGATGACAGCGTCTGCGGCCAGCTGGCGCGCGACACGTTGCCGCGCATCGAGCAGGTGTTCGTCGACGCCGGCATCGGCCAGGACGATGCCGGCTTCGCGCTGGCGCTGTTCCTGGCCCGTCGCCGCAGCGAACAGCAGCTGCGCGAACACGCCGACTTCTACGTCACCACCCTCACCCCGGATGCGATCAGCTACAAGGGCATGGTGCTGCCGGACAAGCTCAGCCGCTTCTTCCCGGACCTGCAGCGCCGCGAGCTGGCCTCCAGCGCGATCGTGTTCCACCAGCGCTTCTCCACCAACACGCTGCCGCGCTGGCCGCTGGCGCACCCGTTCCGCATGCTCGCCCACAACGGCGAGATCAACACCATTGAAGGCAACCGGCGTTGGGCGCAGGCGCGCAGCAAGGTGTGGAAGACACCGCGCTTCGACATCGGTGAATTCGACCCGGTCATCTCCATGCACGGCTCCGATTCGCAGAGCCTGGACAACATGCTGGAGCTGATGGTCGCCGGTGGCATGGAGCTGATCCAGGCGCTGCGCATCCTGGTGCCGCCGGCTACGCAGTCGCTGGAATTCAAGGACCCGGACCTGGCGGCCTTCTACGAGTTCCACGGCCTGAACAGCGAGCCGTGGGATGGCCCGGCCGGCATCGTCGCCTGCGACAGCCGCTATGCGGTGTGCACCTTGGACCGTAACGGCCTGCGCCCGGCGCGCTGGATGCTGACCGCCGACCGCCACTTCCTGGTTGCCTCCGAAGCGGGTGTGTGGGAGGTGCCGACCGAGCGCGTGGTGCGCAAGGGCAAGCTCGGCCCCGGCGAAATGGTGGCCATCGATCTCAAGCGCGGTGACCTGCTCGACTCCGATGCGGTGGATCGCATCAACCGCGGTCGCGCGCCGTACAAGCAATGGCTGCAGCAGGGCGTGACCTACCTGCAGACCGAACTGATCGATCCCTCGCTGGTGGAGGAACCCTTCGACGAAGGCACGCTGCGCAGCTACCACAAGCTCTACCAGCTCAGCAGCGAGGAAGTGGAGCAGGTGCTGCGACCGCTGGCCGAGACCGAGCAGGAAGCCACTGGCTCGATGGGCGACGACACGCCGATGGCGGTGCTGAGCCAGCGCAGCCGCCCGCTGTACGACTACTTCCGCCAGGCGTTCGCGCAGGTCACCAACCCGCCGATCGATCCGCTGCGCGAAGACTGCGCGATGTCACTGTCCACCCAGCTCGGCAAGGAGACCAACATCTTCCACGCCGGCCCGGAGACGGTGAACCACGTCATCCTCAACTCGCCGGTACTGAGCCAGCGCAAGCTGCGCCAGCTGCTGAAGATGGACCAGTACGTGCAGGCCAACCGCCTGCTGGACCTGTCCTACAGCGAAGACGAGGGCCTGCGCGCCGGCATCGAGCGCATCTGCGCCGAGGCCGAACAGGCCGCGCGCGAGGGTATGGTGATGCTGCTGCTGTCCGACCGCTACCCGGTGGCCGGGCGGCCGATGGTGCATGCCCTGCTCGCCACCAGCGCCATCCACCACCACCTCTCGCGGCTGGGCCTGCGCTGCGACGTGAATCTCATCGTCGAGACCGGCACCGCGCGCGACCCGCACCACATGGCCTGCCTGCTCGGCTTCGGCGCTACCGCGGTGTACCCGTACCTGGCCTACCAGACCCTGTTCGACCTGGGCCGACGCGGCATCCTCAAGCTCAGCAAGGGCGGTGAGCAGTCGCAGATCGGCCGCCGCTACCGCAAGGGCGTCTACAAGGGCCTGTCGAAGATCATCTCGAAGATGGGCATCTGTACCGTGGCCAGCTACCGCGGCGCGCAGCTGTTCGAGATCATCGGCCTGGAACCGGAAGTCGTGGACCTGTGCTTCCCGGATACCGCTTCGCGCATCGGTGGTGCCGGTTTCGCGCGCCTGGATGCCGACGCACGCGAGCTGTGCGCGCAGGCCTGGGATGCGCAGCAGGACGTGGATGTCGGCGGCCTGCTGAAGTACGTGCACGGCGGCGAGTACCACATGTACAACCCGGACGTGGTGACCACCCTGCAGCGCGCGGCGCGCAGCGGCGATCCGCGTGCCTGGCAGCAGTACTGCGATGCCGTGCACGCGCGTCCGCCGTCGGCACTGCGCGACCTGCTGCAGCTGGTGCCGGCCGCTGCGCCGACACCACTCGATGACGTGGCGCCGGCCAGCGAACTGTTCCCGCGCTTCGATACCGCGGCGATCAGCCTGGGTGCACTGTCACCTGAGGCACACGAGGCGCTGGCGATTGCGATGAACCGCCTCGGTGGTCGCAGCAATTCCGGCGAAGGCGGCGAAGATCCCGCACGCTATGGCACCGCCAAGCGCAGCAAGATCAAGCAGGTGGCCTCGGGCCGCTTCGGCGTCACCGCCGAATACCTGGTCAATGCCGAAGTGCTGCAGATCAAGGTCGCGCAGGGCGCCAAGCCCGGCGAAGGCGGCCAGCTGCCTGGGCACAAGGTCAACGAGCTGATCGCGCGGCTGCGCTACGCGCGTCCAGGCATCGGCCTGATCTCGCCGCCGCCGCACCATGACATCTATTCGATCGAAGACCTGGCGCAGCTGATCTACGACCTCAAGCAGGTCAACCCGACCGCGCTGGTGTCGGTGAAGCTGGTCAGCCATGCCGGCGTCGGCACGATTGCCGCCGGCGTGGTCAAGGCCGGTGCGGACCTGATCACCATTTCCGGCCATGACGGCGGCACCGGCGCCTCGCCGGTCAGCTCGATCCGCTATGCCGGCGTACCGTGGGAACTGGGCGTGGCCGAAGCGCACCAGGCGCTGCTGGCCAACGACCTGCGCGGGCGCACCCTGCTGCAGACCGACGGCGGCCTGAAGACCGGTCTGGACGTGGTCAAGGCCGCGCTGCTGGGTGCGGACAGTTTCGGCTTCGGCACCGCGCCGATGATCGTGCTGGGCTGCAAGTACCTGCGCATCTGCCACCTCAACAACTGCGCCACCGGCGTGGCCACCCAGGACGAGCGCCTGCGCGAGAACCACTTCACCGGCCAGCCCGAGCGCGTAGAGAATTTCTTCCGCCTGCTGGCCGAGGAAGTGCGTGGCTGGCTGTCGTACCTGGGTGTGCGTTCGCTGGAAGAAATCGTAGGCCGCACCGACCTGCTGCGGCAGATCGAGGCGGCGCCGCGCGACGGCGTGCGCGTGGACCTGTCACGCCTGCTGGCCGACAGCCGCTATGAGGGCAGCCACTGTGCCGCGCAGCGCCTGTACGAATCGCCGGACAGCCTGGCCACGCAGATGGACGGCCTGCTGGCCCCGGCCATCGAACACAAGCGCGGTGGCGAACACCGCTTCCTGATCCACAACACCGACCGCAGCATCGGCACCCGCCTGGCCGGTGCGGTGGCGCGCGCACACGGCAACCAGGGCATGGCCGAGGCGCCGCTGGAACTGCGTTTCCGCGGCAGTGCCGGGCAGAGCTTCGGCGCGTTCAACGTCGGTGGCCTGCACCTGGAAGTGGAAGGCGAAGCCAACGACTACGTCGGCAAGGGCATGGCTGGCGGCCGCCTGGTGGTGCGTCCGCCGCGCGGCGCCCGCTTCGAGGCACGCAGCACCGCGATCATCGGCAACACCTGCCTGTACGGTGCCACCGGCGGTGAACTGTTCGCTGCCGGTCGTGCCGGCGAACGTTTCGCCGTGCGCAATTCCGGCGCGCTGGCGGTGGTGGAAGGCGCCGGTGACCACTGCTGCGAGTACATGACTGATGGCGTGGTGCTGGTACTGGGCAAGGTCGGCCTGAACTTCGGTGCGGGTTTCACCGGCGGGCTGGCCTACGTGCTGGACGTCGACCGCGATTTCGTCGACCGCTACAACCACGAACTGATCGACATCCATCGCGTCTCCGCCGAAGGCTTCGAGAACTACCGCCAGCACCTGCACCGCCTGATCGGCCGCCATCGCGAGCTGACCGGCAGCATCTGGGCGCAGCAGATCCTGGACGAGTTCCGCGACTACATCGGCAAGTTCTGGCTGGTCAAACCGAAGGCCGCCAGCATCGAGTCACTGACCGAAACCCTGCGACGCGCCGCGTAACGGTAGTGCCGGCCGCTGGCCGGCATCCCAGGATCACGTAGTGCCGGCCGCTGGCCGGCAACGTTCCCCCCGCATTCCAGAGCCCGCCATGAGCCGCAAGCACGCCTTCCAGTTCCTCGACCTGCCTCGCACCATGCCGCAGCGCATTCCAGTGGAACTGCGTACGTCCGGCGACTGGGGCGAGCTGTATGGCAAGTTCGGCAAGGAGGACGCCCAGTACCAGGCCGGCCGTTGCCTGGACTGCGGCAACCCCTACTGCAGCTGGAAGTGCCCGGTGCACAACGCCATTCCGCAGTGGCTGCAGCTGGTGCAGGAGAACCGCATCCACGAAGCCGCCACGCTGTGCCACAGCACCAACCCGTTGCCGGAGGTGTGCGGCCGGGTCTGCCCGCAGGATCGCCTGTGCGAGGGCAGCTGCACGCTGGAGGAATTCGGTGCGGTCACCATCGGTGCGGTGGAGAAGTACATCGTCGATACCGCGCTGGCCAGCGGCTGGCGCCCTGACCTGGGCGCGGTGCAGCCCAGCGGCCACAGCGTGGCGGTGATCGGCGCCGGTCCGGCCGGCCTGGCCTGCGCTGATCGCCTCGCCCGCGCTGGCATTGCCGCCGTGGTCTACGACCGCTATGAGCAGATCGGCGGCCTGCTGCAGTTCGGCATTCCCAGCTTCAAGCTGGACAAGGACGTGATCCACCGCCGCCGCGAAGTGCTGGAGGGCATGGGCGTGCAGTTCCGCCTCGGCGTGGAGATCGGCCGTGACCTGAGCGTGCAGCAGCTGCTGGACAGCCACGACGCGGTGTTCGTCGGCACCGGCGCCTACCGCTACACCGATGGTGGCCTCGACGGCCAGGACCTGAAGGGCGTGCTGCCGGCCCTGCCGTTCCTGGTGCAGAACAGCCGCATCGTTGGCGGCGATGATCCGAAGGGCCGGCCGATTGCCGGCTGGGAAGACACCATTGCCCTGCCCGACCTCAACGGCAAGCGCGTGGTGGTGCTCGGTGGCGGCGATACCGGCATGGACTGCGTGCGCAGCGCGGTGCGGCTGGGCGCGGCCAAGGTCACCTGTGCCTATCGCCGCGACGAAGCCAACATGCCCGGCAGCGCGCGCGAAGTGGCCAATGCCCGCGAAGAAGGCGTGCGCTTCCTGTTCAACCGGCAGCCGCTGTCGATCGAAGCCGGCGCCGACGATGAAGTGATCGGCGTGACCGTGGTGGAAACCCGGCTGGGCGAGCCCGATGCCAACGGCCGCCAGAACGCCGTGCCGATCGAAGGCAGTGAATCGCTGCTGGAAGCGGACGTGGTGATCATCGCCTTCGGCTTCTCGCCGAGCGTGCCGGCGTGGCTGGCCGAGCTGGGCGTGGAAGGCCAGTCCAACGGCCGCATCGTGGCCGGCGGCAAGGACCGCCTGCCGTTCCAGACCGCGCATCCACGCCTGTTCGCCGGTGGCGACGCGGTACGCGGTGCAGACCTGGTGGTGACCGCCGTGGCCGAAGGCCGCGATGCCGCCGCCAGCATCGTGCGGCTACTGGCCCACTGAGTCCGGTACCAGCAGTGCCGCCAGCAGTGCCCGCAGTGCGTGCGGCTCTACGGGCTTGGCCAGGAAGTGGTCGATGCCAGCCGCACGACAGGCTTCGCGGGTGCTTTCCATCACGCTGGCGGTGAGCGCGATGATCGGCACCTGCGCACGCGCCGGGCAGGCATCGGCACGGATCGCCCGTGCCAGCGCGAAGCCATCCATGCCCGGCATGTGGCAGTCGGTGATGACCAGGTCGAACGGCTGCGCCTGCCATGCTTCAAGCGCCGACCGTCCATCGGTACAGGCGTGGACCTGCAGCCCGAGCGCACACAGGTGCTGCTCCAGCAGATGCAGGTTGGTGGGATGGTCTTCAGCCATCAGCACGCGCGCCGCCGGCAATGGACGCTCGTCCGCAACCGCCGGCGCGGGCGCGGCCACGGGTGCCTCACAGGCATCCAGGTCCAGATCCAGCCACACCGTGGTGCCCTTCCCGGGTGAGCTGCGCAGCTGCAGCTCCGCCCCCATCGAGATCGCCAGCTCACGGCAGATCGCCAGGCCCAGCCCACTGCCGCCGAAGCGCCGCGTGGTCGAGCGCTCCGCCTGGGTATAGGCAGCGAACACCGCCTGCTGGCGCTCCTCGCTGATGCCCACGCCGCTGTCGCTTACCTGCAGGCGCAGTCGCTGGCCCCAGTCGCGTTGCTGCAGTACCTGCACCTGCAGTTCCACGTGGCCGTGCCGGGTGAACTTCAACGCGTTGCCGGCCAGGTTGAACAGGATCTGGCGCAGGCGCAGGCCATCGGCCAGCGATCCCGGCTGCATCTCCGGATCAAGCACCACCTGCAGGTGCAGGCCTCGGCTGGCGGCCACCGGCATCAGCAGCTGCTGCACCGCGCGCACCAGTGCCGCCAGGTCGGTGGGCCGCAGCTGCAGTGGTGCGCCCTCCAGGCGTTGGCTGTGCAGTACATCGTCGAGGATCTGCCGCAGCATCCACGCGGCATCATCGACGGTGGCCAGCACCTGCTGCTGGCGTGGCTCCAGCCTGCTGCCCGCCAGCCGTTCGAGCATGCCCAGCAGCGTGCTCATCGGGGTGCGGATCTCGTGGCTCATCGTTGCCAGGAAGTGCGCCTTGGCCTGTGCCGCCTGCTCGGCCTCGCGGCGCGCTTCGGCCAGCGCGCGGGTACGTGACTGCACCTCACTGACGTCGATCCAGTAGCCGCTCCACTCGACGTCGCTGTCGTCGCAGGACAACGGCCGCCCATGCGAGCGCACCCATCGCCAGCCCTGTGGCGAGCGGGTGCGGAAGGTGACGTCGATCGGGCCACGCGCCAATGCAGCCATCTCGACGCAGGCCATCACCTGGTTGCGGTCATCCGGGTGGACCGCGGCCAACAATCGCTGGTGATCGATCCGCGCGGTCTCCACGCTGATTCCGAACAGAGCCTGCACGTCCCCGGCGATCTGCGGAAAGCTGTAGTTGCCGCCCGCCGAACGACGCGCCTGGTAGACCACCGCCGGCAGGTTCGCGGTCACCTCCTGCAGGCGCTGCTCCACCCCTCGGCGGCGCACGCTCTCGCGATGGACCCGCCAGTAGCCGAAGGCATGGACCAGCGCCAGGGCGAGCAGGATCAGCGAGGCCGGCACCAGCCAGCGCAGGGGCGACGATGACGGAGCGTTGCGCGGCCGGTCCGGCAGCCAGGCCGCGCGGATCTGATCGCGCTCGGTATCGGTCAGCTGCGACAGCGCCTGTTCGAAGCCGGCGATGACATCGGCGCAGGCGGGCGTGGTCGCCAGCACCAGGGCATCATCGAAACCGGCCGGCGCGGCGATCAGCAGTGCATCGCCCTGGTAGCGGCGCAACGCCGCCTCGACGTCGCCGAGGTTGGCGACCACCGCATCGATCAATCCGGTACCCAGCAGCGGGAGTGCATCGTCCAGCGCTGCCGGTGGCAGCAGCTGCGCACCCGCTGCCTGCTCGGCCAGCAGCCCCTGCAGCGGCACCCGGCTGGGGCTGGCCACAATGCGTCCACGTAGATCTTCCAGGCCCAGCACCGGCGGCGCATCCTCCCGGCGCACGATCACCTGTGGCAGCTGCAGGTAGGGCGTGCTGACCACCCATCCGGCAGGCAGTTGCGAGCGTGGCCATCCCAGCAGCGCCTGGGTGCCGGCCGGCAGCTCGTCCCGGTCCACGCTGGTGGCCGGCACGGGCAACAGCTGCAGTGGCCGTTGCCCGCCCAGCAGCTTCAGGTACGCCGCGCCGAGCCCCCGGGCTTCGCCCTGTTCGCTGGACGACAAAGGAGCACGGTCGGACGGCCAGGCGATGCGCAGCGGTGTGCTGCAGCCCGTGGCGGAGGCCGCGGCAGGCAGCAGCAGGCTGGCCATGACAGCAATGGCTGCCGGGAAGCCGGCGACATTCACGGTAGGCATCCTCATCTCGCGGGCGGAAGGAACGGCCGCGCTGCGGTACCGCTGCCTGCCACGCTATCGACGCGCGGGCCGACGGCAATGAAGAAAGTTGTAAAAGCATCCAGATGGGGGAATGCCGACATACACTGCCGCCTTCACCCGTACCTGCAGAGCGTTCGATGCGCATCGGCCTGGCTGCCAACCGTCTTCATCACCACGACGCGCGCGCTGCGCTGTTCCGTTGGCTGCGCAGCAGCGAGGCCGGCCTGCGCGAGCTGGGCGTGTCGCTGCATGCGGTCGGCCGCACCCATGACGCGATCGAACGGCAGGGCTTCCTGACCGGGTACGCGGGCCTGCACCGTTATCCCTACGGACGCGAGGGTGGCCTGATGAAGCTGGTCGCCGAAGTCGTTGGCATGGGTCCGGATCGGACACTGGATGGCGCGATCTACCTGATCGACCCGGTCGATCCATCCTCGGTGTTTCCGGAAGCAACCGCGCTCAAGCGGCAGTGCGTGATCCACGGCAAGCCGTTCATTTCGACCGTGGCCACCGCACGCGACTGGGTGGAGGTGGAGCGCGTCCACGCCGGGCTGGCAGCCGATGCCGGCGCCGACGACCTGCATGCGTTCGAAGGCCAGACGCTGGCGCTGATCGCGCACGATGCGATGAAGCCGGCGATGCTGGCCTTCGCCGATGAGCACTTCGATGTGCTGGCCCGGTTCGGTGAGCGGGTGGCCACCGGGACCACCGGCCAGCGTTTGAACGAGCTGGCCTGGAGCCGGGGCTGGCCGCGTGATACGCCGTGGGTGACGCGCTACCAGAGCGGTCCGATGGGCGGTGATGCGCAGATTGCCGACCGGGTGCTGGAGGGGCGTTGCCAGCGCGCGATCTTCTTCGAGGATCCGCATGTGGCGCGCCAGCATGAGGCGGATATCCAGCTGCTGGAGCGCGCGGTGACGACGGTGACCGATCAGGCGGTGTGCATTACGGCGCCGCGGGTGGCGGCGCGGTGGGCGGCGGCGGCGGCGTTGCGGGCGGGGTGAGGGTTTCGGCCAACGGCTGAGCCCCTCGTGGCTGGCGGTATCTGAAGGTAAAGCCGTGCTTGGCCGGGCGGGTGAGCCATGCAGGGGACGCTGCAAGTCCCCCTCCGGGGCCCGGCCCAGCCGCTGGCGGCTGTGCGTTCAGGCGCTTGCGAAGCAGTGCTTCGCAAGCAAAGCGCCTTCACCCCTGTAAGCTCGATGGCGCCATCCATGGCGCCAACGCCCCTGCATGGCTCACCCGCCCGGCCACGGACAGATTCCGTGCGTGTCCAGCCACGGAAGAGAGAAAGCAGAGCAAGAGCGGAAGCGGGTCGCGCGCTGTGTGCGCTTCTGTAGAGTCGAGCTTGCTCGACTGCTCAGCACGCGGTCTTGAGTGAAGCCCCTTCTGTTGAAGGGGCGCGCCGAAGGCGGGGGTAGAGGAAGAATGCGTGGGCAACTGCTGTAGCGCGGGCGCTACAGCAGTTGCCGGAGCATGGCCTTCAGGCGTCGCCCTTCCAGCTGGAAGTAGTCGCGCTGTTCGCGCCAGGCGGGGAAGCGTTGTTCCACTTCATGCCAGAACGCGGGTGAGTGATTCGGCTGGATCAGGTGGCAGAGTTCGTGCACCAGCACGTACTCGAACGCGGCCGAGCGGCCGAGCACGAGTGCCAGGTCCAGTGCCATGCTGCCATCCGGGGCCAGCGATCCCCATTGCGAGGACATCACCTTCAGGCGCAGGCGGCTGGGTGCGCGCGGCAGGGTGGGCAGGTACTTCGGCAGCCAGCGGCCGACGTCGGCGCGGGTCTGGGCTTCGTAGAACTCGCGCAGCAGGCGGCGCAGGGTGGCATCACCGCCGCGGGTCGGCCACTGCACGCAGGCGCCGTGCGCGTCGATCTCCAGGCGCGCGTAGCGGCCTTCCTGCCAGCGCAGCGGCAGCAGTTCGCCACGCAGGGGCAGCACGCCGTCTTCGCCGGGCTGCAGCGGTGCCGGCAGGCCCTGGCCTTGGTACTGGCGCAGCTGCAGCGCCAGCCAGTCGCGATGCTGTTCCAGGAAGCGTTCGCCCATCACCAGGCTTGCGCGCGGCGGCAGGGTCAAGCGTGCGCCGCGCTCGTCCACGCTCAGCTTGATGCGGCGCGCACGTGGATCGCGCACGCGCAGCACCTCGATCTCGGCATCCTCCAGGCGCAGGCGAACGGTGTCGCGCTGTACGGTGGCGGGCGGGGTCGGGCTGATCAGGCGGCGCAGCAGACGGCTCATGCGCCCAGCATAGCGCCGCTTCGGGCCGCCGGATGACCGGCGGCCGTCGGGCTGCCTGTTCAGTCAGCCTTGCTGAGCTTGAAGGCTTCTTCCAGCAACAGGAACAGGCGGCGGATCTCGGCGCTCTGCAGGGCGAAGCGGGCGTCGAACTCGGCGCGGCGGCCGTCTTCGTCGGCATGCTCCAGCTGGTCCAGGGCGCCATCGAGGAACTTCAGCTTGCGCACGATCAGGTCGTCGCCGATCACGAAGGACAGGTTGTCTTCGAAGATCAGCGCCAGCTTGGTCACCTGTTTGCCGGCGTCCAGGTGCTTGTCGATCTCGTCGCAGCGCAGTTCCTGGTGCTGGCACTTGACCACCGCGCCACCTTCCACCGGGTCCTTCATCTCGCACTCTTCGCCCAGGCTCAGCCCGGTCGGCAGCGGCTCGCCGGCGATCCAGCCGGTCAGGATCGAGCGCGGCGCGACTTCGGCATTCAGCGGCATCGCCGGGAAGCTGCCGAGCAGGCCGCGGATGTCGGACATGAAGTACTCACCGGTCTTGCGGCTGGAGGTATCCACCGCCACGTAGCCGTGCTGCAGGTCGATGAAGGCGTCGTTGCGCGAGGACTTCACGAAGGCGCGCGGCAGCAGTTCATGCAGCAGGTCGTCCTTCATGCGCTTGCGCTCGCGGCCACCCGGGCGGCGGCCTTCCTTCTCCTCGATCTCCTCCAGCTTGCGCTCGAGCAGGTCGTTGACCACCGCCGCCGGCAGGATCTTGTCCTCGCCGCCCACGGTCAGCCACAGATGTTCGGCGATGCGGTGGGAGAGCAGTTCCTTCTCCTCGCGGCCGAACGGCGAGATGAAGCCGCGCGAATTCATTTCCAGCGCGCCGACCGGCTTCAGCAGCGCGTGCGGCAGCAGGGTATCGACTTCGGAAAAATCGGTGGTGGTCGGGAAACGGAAGAACGTCAGGTTGCGAAAGAACATGGAATTCCGGATGGCAAAGAGGAAGGGCGACCGACCTTAAACGGTGGGCGTCTCGGGATCTGCGTCGGCGTCGGCCGGGGAGCCGGCCAGCCAGGCATGGGCGTCGGGCAGCGTCGCTTCGTCGCGACGGCCCAGCGCCATGAAGTCGAACAGGGTGGTGTCGGCCAGCTGCGAGGGCCGGACTTCACCCATGGCACGCGCGATCTGCTCGATGCGGCCCGGGTGGTCCTTTTCCCACTGCTTCAGCATCAGGCCGACCTGGCGGCGCTGCAGGTTCTCCTGGCTGCCGCACAGGTTGCAGGGAATGATCGGGAACTGGCGTGCCTGTGCGTACTCGACGATGTCGCTTTCGCGCACATAGGCCAGCGGCCGGATCACCACGTGCCTGCCGTCATCGCTGCGCAGCTTCGGCGGCATGCCCGACAGCTTGGCGTGGTGGAACAGGTTCATGAAGAACGTGGCCACCATGTCGTCGCGGTGGTGGCCCAGCGCGATCTTGGTGAAGCCATGGAGTTCGGCGTAGTTGTACAGCGCGCCACGACGCAGCCGCGAGCACAGCGAACACATGGTCTTGCCTTCCGGGATGACCCGGCTGACCACCGAATAGGTGTCCTGCTCGATGATGTGGTACGGCACGCCCAGCCCGGCCAGGTACTCCGGCAGCACGTGCTCGGGGAAGTCCGGCTGCTTCTGGTCCAGGTTCACCGCCACCAGCTCGAACGGCACCGGCGCCTTCTTCTGCAGCTGCAGCAGCACGTCCAGCAGGGTGTAGCTGTCCTTGCCGCCGGACAGGCAGACCATGACCTTGTCGCCGGCCTCGATCATGCCGAAGTCGGCAATCGCCTCGCCGACCTGGCGGCGCAGGCGCTTGGCCAGCTTGTGCTGCTCGCGCTCGGCCACGCGCGGATCACGGGCGATGCGCGGCTGGGGATCGGGAAGGGAAATCACGGCACTCATGGGTTCCATTCTAACGGCTCGGAGCGGCCACGGCCGGGGGTCGGGATTCCCCTCTCCCGGCAGTCATCATCGCTGTGTATGCTCGGAGGCTGTGGACACCTACAGCCCCGCCGAGATCGTCGAGCACCTCGCCGCCCTGCGCGCCGAGCACCGCCTGCTGGATGAACAGATCACCCGCATGGCCGCCAACGGCGAGGACGAGCTGGAAGCCAAGCGCCTGAAGCGGCGCAAGCTGCAGCTGAAGGACTGCATCGCCAAGCTGGAAAGCCTGCAGATTCCCGACGAACCGGCCTGAGCGGTGGCACATCCACGCATGGCGTGGATCTACTGCTTCGCCCCGGTAGATGCCAACCTTGGTTGGCATGCCGTTCGCCGGGCATCGCCCGGCGCTGCCTTCAATCCTGCGGCGCAGGCTCGTCCGGGCGGGCCGCTTCCGGGCTGACCCGCTCGATGGTGTGGCGCAATTCGCGGCCGAGGATGAACTTGGCATCCTTGGCCCAGGCGTCCAGGCGTTCGTCGAACAGCAGCTTGCTGTTCTCGTCCGGCCACACCAGGCGCAGCTCGCGCAGCTTCTGGATGAAGCCGCGGAACAGGGACTTGTCGAAGAACTCCGGTGCCGCCGGTGCGTAGAGCAGGCTCAGCCGCTGCGCGGCCTGCTGGCACAGGCTTTCCAGCTCGGCCGCGCCGAGCACGCCGGGGCCGTTCTTCACCAGTACCGAGATGGCGATGTAATAGCGCTCGAACGCCTGCTGCAGCGAATGGCCGATCGCACGCAGGCGGAACACCTCGTCGGTCTGCCCGGTGTTGCGCGCCAGGATGCCGCCATCGTCATCGTTGACGTTCTGCAGCAGGCCTTCGCGCACGAACACATCGATGGTCCGGTCGATGCGCTGGGCGAACTCGTCCTCGCTCCACGGCAGGAACAGCTCGGCCTGCAGGAACGGATACACCGTACGGCCCAGCTGGACCAGGCCGGTGCGGCTCATGCGGCGGTTGTTCTGGAAGCAGCAGGCCACCCACGACGAGGCGGTGAACAGGTGCACCACGTTGTTGCGGAAGTAGCTCAGCAGCACTGCGGTATCGCCGCTGACGCTGAGCACGTCGCCCAGCGGGTGCTTGATGCGGGTGAGGACGTTGATTTCCTCGGCATGGGCGATGATCCGCTCCGGCGAGTGCGGGGTCACCGTCACCCGGTCCGAGTACGGCATCTCGACCAGCAGGGTCTTGCACAGCTCGATCTGCGCGATCAGGTCGGCCTCGCCCATCGCGTGCTTCGGCGTGGACAGCAGGGCCAGCGCCAGCAGGTTGATCGGGTTGACGTCGGCGGCGCCGTTGATGCGCACCTGGATGCGTTCGGCCAGCGTGTCCACCGTGGTCGACAGCCAGGCCGGCTTCTCGTCCTCGGACACCGCCTCGCCCTTCCACTCCGGCGCCTTCTCGGCGAGCACGTCGTTCAGTGCGATCGGCTCGCCGAAGTTCACCACCACCTGGCCGTAGTTCTGCTTGAGCACCTTGGGGATGCCCCACAGCAGCGACCAGATCGATTCCTTTTCCTTCGGCCGGCCGGACAGTTCGTCCAGGTAGCTGCCGCCCTCCATCAGCTTCTCGTAGCCGATGTAGATGGGCTGGAACAGCACCGGCTTGCGCGGCTGGCGCAGGAACGCGCGCAGCGTCATCGAGATCATGCCGCCCTTGGGCTGCAGCAGTCGGCCGGTACGCGAGCGGCCGCCTTCGACGAAGTACTCCAGCGAGTAGCCACCGGCCACCAGCTGCGCGACGTATTCGCTGAGCACCGCCGAGTACAGCGCGTTGCCACGGATCGAGCGGCGGATGAAGAACGCACCGCCCTTGCGCAGCAGGGTGCCGACCACCGGCAGGTTCAGGTTGATGCCGGCCACGATGTGCGGCGGCACGATGCCACGGTCGTACAGCAGGTAGGACAGCAGCAGGTAGTCCATGTGGCTGCGGTGGCTGGGCACGTAGACCACTTCGTGGCCCGGCGCGGCGGCCTTGAACTTGTCCAGGTGGTGCACCAGCACGCCCGCATAGATGCGGTTCCACACGTGGCTGAGCATGAAGCTGGCCGAGCGCACCACCGGGCTGGAATAGTCCGCGGCGATTTCCCAGGCGTAGGCGTGCGCCTTCTTCCAGGCATCGGCCGGCTTCGAATTGTCGCGCTTGGCCTGTGCGGCGATCGCTTCGCGCACCGGTTCCGCCGCCAGCACCTGATCGACCAGCAGGCGCCGCGTCGACAGGTCGGGGCCGATCACCGATTCACGGATGCGGCGGAAATGGGTACGCAGCACGCGCTGCAGCTTGCGCACCGTGCGCTCCGGCTCCAGGCCTTCGTCCACGGTGCTGCGCAGCGAGATCGGCGGGGCAAAGCGGACGATGGTGCTGCGGCCGTTGAGCAGCACCGCCAGCAGGCGGCGGAAGCGGCCGACCAGCGCCCAGTTTTCCGAGAACAGCACGGCGAACCAACCGCTCTGCTTGTCCGGCGCGCGGCCGACGAAGATCGACACCGGCACCAGGTGCACGTCCAGGTCATCGCGCACGCGATGAGCCTGCAGCACCTTGGCCAGCGAGTCCGAATGGGTCTTGGCGCCGCGCTGCTCGGGAATCAGCGAGTTGCTGGAGCTGCGCCGCGACAGCGCCAGGTAGGCGCGCTTGCGGCCGGTCGGGTCACCGGCCAGCGGCACCAGCGGCGACGGCAGGCCGGCCTGGCGGCAGGCCTTGTCCAGGATCAGCGCGTTGGACAGGCCGTAGTCCTCCAGCACGTACATGACCGGGCGGCCATCGTTGTACTGGCCCGGGTCTTCCGGTTCGATCTTCAGCGACAGCCACGGCTCGACCAGGCGGCCGAGCAGCCGAGCCCACAGCGGGCGGCGGCCAGCCGGACGCGCGTGCGCGGGCGGCGGTACCGGGTTCGGGCCGGTACCGGTCGAGGGGGACGCCGGCACCGTATCGGCGGGCGTCGACTGGGATTCTTCGCCGGGGAACGGCAGCGGGTTCTGTTTCGACATCGGCGCCATTATGGCTTAGGCGGCAGTGTTGCCGCTTCCCCACCCTCGGGCGGGGTCTCGGCCGGTGCCGGCGCCGCTGCGGCACGGGCCGCGTCGGCCTTGCGCAGCAGGGCATCGGTGTCGGCCAGGGTGCGGGTCAGGTACCAATGGCCCTCGCGGCGGCTCAGCGGCAGCTGCAGGGTCATCTCACGCCCCGCCAGGTCGTAGTGCAGGCGCACCAGCGCGTTGTCGCCTTCCACCGAGAGCAGTTCACCGCGCACGCTGCGCAGTGCGTCATCCACGCCCAACCCGTAGCTGCCCAGCACCGCCTTGAGGGTATGGATGAACGGCGCCAGCTGCTGCAGGCTACCTTCCATGCCCGCGGCCTGCAGGCCGGCCTCATCGTCGAAGCCAACCTTGCCGGCGGCACCCACCAGCGCGGCGATCGTGCTGCGTGCACGCGCACGGTCACTGATCGGCGCGCCCTGCGCCCAGCTGGCAAGGGTTTCCACCAGGGCGATGTAATGGGCCTGCTGGCCGGGCGTATAGCCCTTCTGGTGGCGCAGGTACTGCACACCGAAGTTGCCCATCGACTGCGCGGCCTGGCGCACGGCACCGGCCTGGCCGGCCAGCTGGCGGTCGAAGCTGCGTTGCAGTTCGGCACCGGCATTGGGCGTGCGCAGTGCGGCCAGCATCGGCAGCAGCTGGTCACCCAGCGGCAGCTCGGTCAGCGGCCACTGGCTGTGGCCCTCGGCCCAGGCCTGCTGCAGGCGCTGGTACTGGCTGGGTGGAACCGACAGCTTTGCATAGCCGACCAGATCGTCCTCGGCCAGGCGCAGGGCCATCGCCTGCACCGCCGCAACCGGTTCGGCTGCCGGCCTGGCCGGATCGTTGGCCGGTTCACGGCACGCGGTCACGGCCAGCAGCAGCATGACTGCCAGCCCCCATCCACGCGCAGACCTTCCTCGCACTGCCACGCTCATGCACTCGGACTCCCCGGACCGGTCCGCATCTTGCGGCCTGCGAGGTGACAGCGGCAAGCCGGGACGTCACGGTTTCCGCGGTTGCTTGTGCAAGTCACTGATCGGAATAAAAAAAGAGCCGGGATCACGAGGATCACAGGCTCTTCAAGCCGGCGCAGGGCCGGTGGACAGTGTTGTGGCACATGTCCGGTCCGAGGACCGGATGGCGGCGATCCTACGCTGCCGCTCAAGTTAAGGCAACACTTCACGTAGTGTCATATAAATCATTGATTTTATTGAGCAGCCTGATGCCTGGTGCCGGGGCCATGAAATCTACGGCAGATTTTGCGGCGATTCGGGCACAACCGGTCCTTCGGCGGATGCAAAAACGCCATCCCGCGCGGGTCGGGATGGCGTTCGGGCCTGCAGACTGCACAGCGGAATCTCAGCGTGCAGCCAACGCCGACGCGATTTCCTGCTGGATGGCCCGCGCCGCGGCCTGCGGATCGGCGGCCAGGCGGATCGGGCGACCGACCACGATGGCATCGGCGCCATCGGCAAAGGCCTGGGCCACGCCAACGGTACGCTTCTGGTCATCGCCGACCGGGCCACCGGGGCGGATGCCCGGGCAGACGATCGAGAACCCGGCGCCGGTAGCGGCGCGGATCGGGCCGGCTTCCTGGCCCGAGGCGATCACGCCATCGATACCGGCCGCCTGCGCGGCCAGCGCGCGCTCGACCACCACGTCCACCGGCTCACGGTCGATGCCCATCTGCGCCAGGTCCGGGCGGCCCATCGAGGTCAGCACGGTCACCGCCAGCAGGCGCATGTCGCTGCTGTTGGCGGCGGCGCAGGCTTCCATCATCGCCGGGTGCCAGCCGTGGATGGTGGCGTAGCTGACCGGCCACTGCGACAGGCGCTTGATCACCGCCGCAGCGGTGGCCGGGATGTCGAAGAACTTCAGGTCGACGAACACGCGCTTGTCGCGGCGGGCCAGCTCGTCCAACACCTGGAAGTACTCGCCGGAGGCGAGCAGTTCCATGCCGATCTTGTAGAACGCCACGCTGTCGCCGAGGCGGTCGACCCACTCCAGCGCCTGCACGCGGTCAGGCACGTCCAGCGCGAAGATCAGGCGCTCGTCATCGCGCAGCGGCAGCGGCGCGCGGCTCACGGTGCGTAGTCCAGGGCGGCGCGCTTGGCGTCGTGGCGGGCCTGGCGCGACTGGCTGTAGTCGTTGTTGAACTGCGCCGGCTCGAAGCCGCCGTAGGTCGGGTTCGGCAGCATCCACCAGCGCTCGCCGAACCAGTCGTGGTACTGCTGCAGCAGGGCGTCACGGCCTTCATTGGTGTTGGCGGTCACTTCCACGAAGTCGCCCAGCTGGTCACCGAACTGCATCAGCACGCGGTACTTCTGCCCGGCCAGGCGGCGGCGGCAGTTCTTCTCGCTGCCGGCCTGCTCACAGCCTTCGACCACGGTACCCAGGCCCAGGAACACGCTGTCATCGGCCACCGGCAGGCCCTGCTCGCGCAGGTTGGCCAGGGTCGCGTCCTTCAGGTGCACGGCACGGTTGGAGATGTACAGCAGGGTCACGCCCTTGGCGTTGGCGGCCTTGGCGAAATCAACCACGCCCGGAATGGCCTTGGCCTTCTTTTCGGCCACCCACTGGTCCCAGGTCAGCTCGTCGTATTCCTTGCCGTCGCGCACCAGGCGCGCCTGGTAGGGCGAGTTGTCCAGCACGGTCTCATCCACGTCCAGCACCACGGCCGGCTTCAGGCCCTTGGCCTCGTTGCCGCGTTCTTCCGGCACCAGCGCATCCCAGTGGGCTTCCTTCAGCGCGGCATCCAGGTGGTCGGCGGCGGCACGGTAGGTCTGCTCGGTGATCGCCTTGTACTCCTGCGCGCGCTGCATCCACAGCACCGCATTGAGGTTGTCGTTGGCAGTGGCATCGAGCGCGCCATCGGCCTTGGCAGCGGCGGCCGGGGCCTCCGGGGCAGCGGCTTCGGCGGCAGGCGCATCCACGCGCTTGCAGGCGGACAAGCCCAGCGCCGCAGTGGCGAGCAGGGTCAGGGACAGGGAAACGGGACGACGCATGGATTCACCGGCAATCAGATATACCGGCGCATTTTACCGGCAAAGGCGGTCCCGGGACGGCTATGCTTGGCGGTTGACCCGTTGCCCTTCCGGAGGCCGCCATGACCGATTCCACCCAGACCCCCGACGTCCCCCTGCTCGACGCCGTGCAGGCCCGCCTGCTGGGCTGCCTGGTGGAAAAGGAGGCAACCACCCCGGACACCTATCCGCTGACGGTCAACGCCGCCCAATCGGCCGCCAACCAGAAGACCGCCCGCGAGCCGGTGATGAACGTCGATGCCGGCAGCGTGCAGCACGCGCTGCGCCAGCTGGAAACACTGGGCCTGGCCCGCCAGCACTTCTCCTCGCGCGCAGACCGTTACGAGCACCGCCTGCAGGCCGCGCTGGACCTGACCCGGCAGCAGACCGTGCTGCTGGCGATGCTGCTGCTGCGTGGGCCGCAGACCCTGGGCGAACTGGTCACGCGCAGCGAGCGACTGCACCGCTTCGCCGACGCCGACGAAGCCCGCCACGCCATCGAGCGCCTGCAGCAGCGCGCGCTGCTGGTAGTACTGCCGCGCGCCAGCGGCCAGCGCGAAGACCGCTACATGCACCTGCTGTGCGGTGAAGTGGACGGCGCGGCGCTTGCGGCCAAATACGCCAGCAGCGGCGGTGGCAGCGACGCGGCCGATCCCGGCCTGGCCGAGCGCGTGGCCCAGCTGGAAGCGGCCGTGGCCGAGCTGCAGGCGCAGCTGGCCGAACTGCGCGGTTGATGGTGGGTGCCGACCGTTGGTCGGCACTGCATCTGAATCGTGCCGACCAACGGTCGGCACCCACCGTCAGCTACTACTGTGCCGGCCAGCGGCCGGCACTACCCGACGTCAGCCGCACCCAAGGTGGCGTACAGCCGGCTGGGCGTTTCGATGCCCGGCAACTGGATCACCCCGCGCTCCTGCATGCCCAGGCCCAGCAGGATCTTCCCGGACACCACGTTGTCCAGATCGGTGATGCCGTACAGATCCTGCAGGCCCAGCTCAGCGCGCGCATGCGCGAACACCGCCCGCGCCGCCTCACCGGCATAACCCTGCCCGGCGAATTCAGACAGCACCGCGTAGCCGATGTCCGGCCCCGGCAGGCCATCGCGGCGCACCAGCCCGGCATTGCCCAGCCACGCCCCATCGGACAACCGCTCGATGGCATACATGCCGAACCCATTCAACGCATAGCTGTGCAGCACCCGCAGCGCGATGTACTCACGCGCCTGTTCTTCACTGCGCACATTGCGGTCACCAATGAAGCGCACGAAGCCCGGATCATTCAACAGCGCCAGCATCGGCGCCGCATCGCGGTCGGGCTCGATCGCACGCAGGCGCAGGCGTTCGCTTTCAATGGGATGCATGGGTGGGCTCCGGAAGGAATACCTCGATTTTGCAACGCCAGCGCCCACCGTGCAGCACGCTCAGGCCAAGTGGGCCACTACGATGCTCAGCCTAGCCACATGCCCCGTCACGCGGGCCGAACAGGATCGGCCAGTAGCGCACGCACAGGCGATGGACGCATGCGGCGATCAGGCAGAACCCCATGCCCATCAGCGCCAACAGCAGCGGTGCGCCCCAGCGCAATCCCGGGTGCTGGATACGAGCCTTGGAAGGCATGCCGCCGGGATATAGCACCTGTACCTGTTCGCCGACCACGTACAGTGGTGCCCCGGTAGCAAAGGACGCGGTGAACTGAATCATTTGCCCTGTGCGGTCTGGAACCTCACCACCGGGCGATGCAGGGTGATGTCACGTGCGGGCATCCCCTCCATTTCCGACCGGGCATCCTCTGCCTGGACGGCCACCACCGTTCCGGTTACGGAAACGGCCTTGCGCGCGAAACGCTGGACGTCCACGAACAGCCAGGCGGCGGCCAGAAGGATCAGCAGGCCCACGGCAAAGAAAACAGCAAAAAACATCTGAGGAGGGTGGGCATGGTGCTGGCCGGGTTGATCGATCAGCGTGCAGGTGCCGGCGCTGATCGAATGAAGGAGATATCGACATGGTAATAGCGCGGATTGCCCGGCATGACATGGACATCCAGTTCACGCCCACTCACCTGTGCACGGGGATCGGCCCAGAGATACGCGCTGTGGAAGACATGCCATCGAGTGGTTTCAGGATCGCGCCAGGCGCAGACGATGACGAACGGATGCCTTCCCCCCGAAAATACTCCGCGATCGCGCTTGATCGCCCGGACCTTGGCTTGCACCCGTGTCCCGTGGCGAAGGAGCTGCCTGCGCCGCCATGCCCTCGCCGCCTGCGGCAGGTGCAGAAGTCCCACCCCCAGCAAGAATGGGCCGCCGGTCACTCCCAGTATGACGCTCAGGCCCCAGGGTGATGAGAGCGAACGCACCAGGGCCTTGTCCGGGCGGTCCGGCAGGTACAGCACATCTACATGATCGCCCGTCATGTAGGCACGATGGCGGGTACGACCTGCGAAGAACCGCATCACTTGCCCGCTGCTGGTAGTGAAGTCCACCCAGTACAGGAACTTCACCCCTGAAGTGCGCGAACCACCGCGATCTACGCTGACGGCATCCACATGGGTGATCCTGCCATCGGCAATGACCGCCGCATCGAGGAAGCGCCTGGCCCCAACGTAGGCCAGAAGCGCTGAAACAAGCAGGACCAGGCCCAGCCCGAGGAAGGTACGGGTGAGAACAGCAGGGATATCGTTGGACACGATGAAAGACACGGCGCGCACTTCGGGTGCGCTCACACTAGGCCTTAACCCGATGCAGGCTCAAGGCCAGAAGCGTCAATCGGACGGATTGGAATACCACTTTAGTGGCTTTTCGATCCTCAATCGAACAACGCCTCGATCGCCGCCAACCCGGCACTCGCCCGCTCCTTCTTGCGCGCCGCATCGGCCACCGGGTCAGCACCATCGCGCTGGATCTCCTCCGCCGGAATCTCCTCGAAGAACCGGCTCGGCTTCAACCGCACGTGCTCACCGAACTTGCGGGTCAGCTTGCTGTAACTCATCCACAACTGGATCTTGGCGCGGGTGATGCCCACGTACAGCAGGCGCCGCTCTTCCTGCAGGTTGCCCTCGTCCAGGCTGACCTGGTGCGGCAGCACGCCATCCTCGCAGCCGACGATGAACACGTACGGGAATTCCAGGCCCTTGGAGGCGTGCATGGTCATCATGCGCACCTGGTTGCCGCCCTCGTCCTTGTCGCTGCGCGACAGCAGCGCCAGCTGGCCGGCCAGGTCGGCGGCAGTGGCACCGCGCGGGCCCCCCTCGAACCACTGCGCCAGTTCCTCGATGTTGTTGGCACGGCGCTGGTAACTCGCCTCTTCCTTGGCCTGCTGGCGCAGTTCGCTGAGCAGGCCGGATTCCTTGGCGACCTTGCGGATCATGTCGCCGGAAGTGACCTGTTGGGTCTGTGCACGCAGGTCACGCAGGATGTCGGTGAAGCGCGCCAGGCTGTTGGCCGCGCGCGGGGGCAGTTGCTGCAGGGCACCGATCGCCTCGGCAGCCTGCGCCATCGGCATGTCCTTCTCCTGCGCCAGCTCGGCCAGCTTGGCCAGCGTGCCGGCACCGACGTCGCGCTTGGGTGACTGCACCGCACGCATGAACGCGGTGTCGTCGTCCGGGTTCACCAGCAGGCGCAGCCAGGCCAGCGTGTCCTTCACTTCCTGGCGTTCCAGGAACATGGTGCCGCCGGTCAGGTGGTAGGGAATGCGCAGCAGCTGCATCGCCTTTTCCAGCGGACGCGACTGGAAGTTGCCGCGGAACAGGATGCAGAAATCACTCCACGGCACATTGCGCGACTGCGCCACGAAGGCGATCTCGGCGGCAACCTTTTCCGCCTCATGTTCGCTGTTGCGGCACTCCCACACGCGGATGCGTTCGCCGTCGGCCTGGTCACTCCACAGCTTCTTCAGGTGCTCGTGCGGGTTGTTGGCGATCAGCGCATTGGCCGCGCGCAGCACGCGGTTGGAGCAGCGGTAGTTCTGCTCCAGCTTGATGATCTCCAGCTTGGGATAGTCGCGCCCCATCTGCTGCAGGTTTTCCGGATTGGCGCCGCGCCAGGCATAGATCGACTGGTCATCGTCACCCACGCAGGTGAAGTTGCCCTTGTCACCGGCCAGCTGCTTGAGCAGCCGGTACTGCGCGTCGTTGGTGTCCTGGCATTCGTCCACCAGCAGGTAGCCGATGCGCTCGCGCCAGGCCAGCGCGATCTCCGGATTTTCTTCCAGGATCTGCACCGGCAGACGGATCAGATCATCGAAGTCGACCGCATTGAACGCGGTCAGGCGCAGCTGGTAGCGCTCGTAGACGCTGGCCGCTTCCTTCTCGCGATTGCTGCGCGCGGCGGCCATCGCCTGCTCGGGCGACAGGCCGGCGTTCTTCGCGCGCGACACCAGGTTCTTCATGTCCTCGATGTCATCAGGCTTGGCCCCGTACATCAGGTCCTTGATCTGCGCAGCGGCATCGTCGGCATCGAAGATCGAGAAGCCGCGCTTCAGGCCAACGGCCGCGTGCTCGATCTGCAGGAACTTCAGGCCCAGCGCATGGAAGGTGCAGATGGTCACCTCGTCGGCGTCCTGCTCGCGCAGGCGCTTGGCCACGCGCTCGCGCATTTCCTTGGCCGACTTGTTGGTGAAGGTGATCGCCGCGATGCGGCGCGCCGGATAGCGGCCGCAGCCGATCAGGTGGGCGATCTTTTCCACGATCACACGCGTCTTGCCGCTGCCCGCGCCGGCGAGCACCAGCAATGGACCTTCGATGTGCAGGACGGCGGCGGCTTGGGGGGGATTGAGACCGTGCATGGGATGGGGATTGTAGCGGGGCCGGGTGACGACCACAGCGGGCCGCCGGTGGGGTTGCTGAACGGCTTCGGCGAAGCGGGGCTGCGGCGTACAATCCGTCGATGGCCAAGCTCTACTTCTACTATTCGGCGATGAACGCCGGCAAGACCACCACCCTGCTGCAGAGCGCCCACAACTACCGCGAGCGCGGCATGCGGGTGGCGATCCTGACCCCGCGCCTGGACGATCGTGCCGGCGCCGGCGTGGTCGCCTCGCGGATCGGCCTGCGTGCGGACGGCATGGCCTTCGACCGCGATACCGACCTGCAGCGCTGGGTCGAGCAGGATCTGGCAGCCAACGGCCCGATGGGCTGCGTGCTGGTGGACGAGGCGCAGTTCCTGACCCGCGCCCAGGTCTGGCAGCTCAGCGAAGTGGTCGACCAGCTGCGCATTCCGGTGCTGTGCTACGGCCTGCGCACCGACTTCCGCGGCGAGCTGTTCGAAGGCAGCCAGTACCTGCTGGCCTGGGCCGATGAGATGCAGGAGATCAAGACCATCTGCCACAGCGGCAAGAAGGCGACGATGACGGTGCGTGTGGACGAGCATGGCCACGCGGTGCAGGACGGCCCGCAGGTGGAGATCGGCGGCAACGACCGCTACGTGTCGGTCAGTCGCGCCGAGTTCAAGAAGATCACCCGCGGCGAAGGGCGGATCGATCCGGCGCAGGCGCCGCTGCCGCTGTAGCAGGCGCGCCGGTGCGCCATGACCTCCAGCGGTTTACAAGCACGCGCTGTCGCGCCTAGGCTGCGGCTCCCCTGCTGCCGAACTGGACGTCCGACATGCGCTCTGCCCTCCTGCTGCTGCCGCTGCTGTTGCTGCCCCTGCTGGCCACCGCGGCCGAGCGCCCGTCAGGTGAAGACGATGCGGCGGTGATCGGCGCCGGTTTCATGGACAGCCACCCGGATATGATGTACCGGCAATGGGGCGTCAACGCGCTGCGTCGCAACGATGTCAACGGCGCGATGGACAACTTCCGGCTGGCCGCGCGGTATGCGGACAAGCCTGCCCAGGGCTACCTCGGCGAGATGTACTGGTACGGGGTAGAGCAGCCGCGCAATCCGGTCATGGCCTATGCCTGGATGGAGGTGGCGGCCGAACGTGGCTATCCGTTGTTCGTCGAGCTGCGCAACGAGTACTGGGCCACGCTGCCGCTGGAGCAGCATGATGCGGCGCGCGCGCAGGCAAGCGCGCTGCGCGCCGAGTATGGTGACGAAGTCGCGCGCCCACGCATGGCCGAAGTGCTCAGAAAGGGGCGCCGCGAGATGACCGGCAGCCGCGTCGGCTCGATGTCCAACAACGTCGACATCGTGTACATGGACGGCGGAATCTCCCGCACCATCAAGGCCGATCGCCTCTACGACCCGAAGTACTGGGACCCGAAGCAGTACGAACGCTGGCAGGACGAAACCTGGATGAAGATCCGCCGGGGCACGGTGGAAGTGGGTGTGCCGACCCAGTCGCACGCCACCGACAGCAAGCCTTGAAACAACGGTGCCGGCATGTAGCCGGCACCGGGCCGCATCCATTCAGTACAGCGTGCGCTCCGGCGCACCTGCCGGCGGCGGGGTGTACTGGTACAGCCAGGTCTCGGTGAGGGTCTTGCCGCCACTGCGCAGGAACAGGCGGATGTCGATCTGCTCGGAGCTGCCTTCCGGCGGCACCAGGTCGAACATCGCGCGGTAGCCGTTGATCTCGCGCAGCGGGCGCGCCGACACGATCTCGACCCGGCCGCGGCTGGCTTCCACCACGGCCTCGACCTCCCCCTTGTCGATCAGCCTGGCCAGTTCGCCGCCTTCGAAGTCCACCGCGAAGCGCCAGCTGAAATACTCGCGCTTCTTGCCGACCACGCCGCCCAGGCCGGTGCGGCTGGCCACGCAGTGCGCCAGCGGCGGCCGTGCCGGCGGCTCGGCGCCCCAGTACAGGCGGTAGCCGACCAGCAGCTCCTGGCCCGGCTGCGGCTTTTCCTTCGGGTTCCAGAACGCCACGATGTTGTCGAAGGTCTCGTCCACGGTGGGAATCTCCACCAGCTGCACCGAGCCCTCGCCCCATTCGCCCTTCGGCTCCACCCACAGGCAGGGGCGCTTCTCGTAGAACACGCCGTCGTCCTGGTAGTGGTCGAAGTTGCGGTCGCGCTGCAGCAGGCCGAAACCACGCGGGTTGCGGTCGACGAACATGTTGAAGCGCAGGTTGCGCGGATTCAGCAGCGGTCGCCAGATCCATTCGCCGGCACCGGTCCACAGCGACAGGCCGTCGGTGTCGTGGATCTCCGGGCGCCAGTCCCATGCCATGCGGCGGTCGTTCTCGCCCACCTGGTACATGCTGGTGCACGGGGCGATGCCCAGCCGCTCGATCGCCTTGCGCGGGTACAGCGCGCTGTCGATGTCCATCAGCAGCACGTCGCCATTGGTGATCGCGAAGCGGTAGGCACCGGCCACGCTGGGCGAATCCAGCAGGCCGTAGACCACGATCGTCTCCGAATCGGCCGACGGCTGCTCCAGGTAGTAGGCGATGAAGTCCGGGAATTCCTCCGGCTTGCCCATGCCGGTGTCGATCGCCAGGCCGCGCGCGGACTGGCCGTACTGGCCTTCCTTGCCGACCGCGCGGAAGTAGCTGGCGCCGAGGAAGGCCGCGAAGTCGCGGTCGGTGTCCTTGCGGGTGTTCAGGCGGAAGCCGGCGAAGCCCAGATCGGCCGGCAGCTCGCCGTCCTTGATGCCGCTCTTGCCGTAGTTGAATGCCGCGCCGTCATAGGCCAGCTCCTGCGCCTTGCCGTCGACCACGTCGAACATGCGCACCGGCGAGTGGAAGTACAGGCCCAGGTGGAAGAACTTGGCCTGGAACTTGCCCGGCTGGTCAGCCCACAGCGCGTGGTCCTGGCGGTAGCCGATCGACTGGTACTGGTCCCAGTCCAGGCCTTCCAGACGGCCCGGCAGCACCCGCTTGTGGCTCTTGTAGGGTGCCTGTGCCAGCGCGCGCGCCTGGCCCTTCAGGGTGGCGAAGTCGAACGGCTGCGGCTGGCCGAGGCGGCGCAGGCCCATCTGGCCGCTCTTGCTGGCCGCGCACGCGGGCAGGGACGGCAGGCCGAATGCAGCCAGGGCGAGGGAGGCATTGCGGATGAAGTCGCGTCGTTGCATGCAGGCGCGTCAGGCACAGAGGGAAGGTCGGCCATCATAGGCAGACAAACGTTAACGGGCAGCGGAGACGTACTCTGCCCGTTCAGCTGCCGCTGGCCGCCCGGCTCAGCGCTGGCAATGGCTGCACCAGACGCTGGCGCGCTGGCCGATGGTGGCGTGCTTCAGCGCGCGACCACAGTTCGGGCAGGGCAGCCCGTCGCGGCCGTACACCAGCAGTTCCTGTTCGAAATAGCCCGGTGCGCCGTCAGGGCTGATGAAATCGCGCAGCGTGGTGCCGCCACGGGTGATGGCGTAGCCGAGGATTTCCTTCACCGCGTCGGCCAGCCGCTGATAGCGCCCGCGCGAGATCTTGCCGGCCTCGCGCAGCGGGCTGATGCCGGCCTTGAACAGGCTCTCGGCGGCGTAGATGTTGCCCACGCCCACCACCACCGCCTGGTCCATCAGGAAGGTCTTCACCGGCGCGCTGCGGCCACGGCTGCGGGCGAACAGGTAGTCGCCGTCGAACGCGTCGTCCAGCGGCTCCGGGCCCAGCCCCTGCAGCAGCGGATGGATCTCACCGGCGGGCTGCCAGAGCAGGCTGCCGAAGCGGCGCGGGTCGTTGAAGCGCAGCAGGCGGCCGTTGTCCAGGCTGATGTCGACGTGGTCGTGGGCGCGCACCGGCGTATCACCGGGCAGCACACGCAGGCTGCCGGACATGCCCAGGTGCAGCACCGCGCTGCCGATGGCGGTATCCAGCAGCAGGTACTTGGCGCGACGGCGGATCTCCTCGATGCGCTGCCCCGGCAGCAGCTCGGCCACTTCCGGCGGAATCGGCCAGCGCAGGTCGGCGCGGCGCAGGATCACGCCATGCACGCGGCGGCCCTGCAGGTGCGGCGCCAGGCCGCGGCGGGTGGTTTCGACTTCGGGCAGTTCAGGCATGAACCGATTCTACGCCCGCTCAGCGTGGCGGTGCCGCCAGTTCACGGGCATCCAGGACGCCATCACCGTTGGCATCCTGCTTGTGGAAACGCTGCACGATCACCTGCCGCTGCTGCTCGCGGCTGATCGCCCTGCCCTTGCCACCGGGCAGCTCATCGGCGCTCAGCACGCCATCGCCATTGCGGTCCATGCGGTCGAAGGCATACAGCATCCACTGCACGTACTCGGATTCACTCACCCGGCCGTCGCCATCGCTGTCCATCCGCTGCAGGTAGCTGGTGGTGTCGGTGACCTGGGCCAGCGCCACGCCCGGCAGCAGCACCGCCAGCAGAAGCCCGTACCCTGCCCTCACGCGCCCACCAGGCTGTAGCCCTTCAACCGTGCGGCATAGGCCTGCAGCGCGGCGATCCCGCTTTCCTCGGCCTCGCGGCACCACGCCTGCAACTGATGCAGGCGCTCGGCGGCATCGTGGCCGCGGGCCTCGAGCAGCGCCGCCAGCCGCGCGCGGTACTCGACCAGGGTGCGGATGCGCGGGCGCTGTGCCACCCATTCGCTGAGCTGGGCACGACTGTCCGGCTTCAGCCAGCGGCCATCGTTGACCAGGCCACGGCGCAGCCGGCGTGGCAGCAGGCGGCGCAGCTTGGCCCCGGCCTGCACAGCTTCCTCGCGCAGGGCCGGCATGAACACATTGCGCTGGTAATCGGTCATCGCCTGGAAGCGGTGCGACAGCAGCGCCTTCAGGGTTTCGGCATCGGGCACGGCGATGTTCGGGCGCACATCCATGGCCGGCGCCACCCGCAGCACCCTGGCCAGGCGCAGCGCCTGCAGCAGGCGGATCGCACTCCAGCCGATGTCGAATTCCCAGCGCCGCATCGCGAAGCGCGCCGAACTGGGGAAGGCATGATGGTTGTTGTGCAGCTCCTCGCCACCGATCCAGAACCCCCACGGCGTGAGATTGGTGGAGGTGTCGGCGGACTCGTAGTTGCGGTAGCCCCACCAGTGCCCCAGGCCATTGACCACGCCCGCGGCCCAGAACGGGATCCATGCCATCTGGATCGCCCACAGGGCCACGCCCGGCAGGCCAAACAACACGGTATTGATCGCGAACAGCAGCACCGGCCCCAACGTGGCGTGCGGGGTATACAGATGGCGCTCGACCGCATCGTCCGGGGTACCGCGCCCGTACTGCTCGATGTCCGCGCGCATGCCACGCGCTTCGCGGTACAGCTCCACGCCGTGCCAGAACACCTTGCCGATGCCACGGGTGACCGGGCTGTGCGGGTCGTCCTCGGTCTCAACCTTGGCGTGGTGCTTGCGGTGGATGGCCACCCACTCGCGGGTGATCATCGAGGTGGTCAGCCACAGCCAGAAGCGGAACACATGGGCCAGCGCCGGGTGGAAATCGACCCCACGATGGGCCTGGCTGCGGTGCAGGTACAGGGTCACCGAGAAGATGGTGATCTGAGTGAAGACCAGCAGCACCGCCAGCATGGCCCACCAGCCCAGGCCGAGCACACCACCGGTCAACAGGGACATCAGGGCATCTGGCATGACGGCTCTCCGGGTCGACGCGGGGATGGCAGACATCATGGGCGCTTGCGTTGCAAACTGCATCCCTGCGGCGATGCTCTGTATCGCCATCCGAGGCACCGTTCACAGTTGGGGACCTGAGTTGTCGAGCCTTGATCCACGCGCCAGCGCCATGACCGCCGCCCCGCCCCTGGCGGAGCAGCCCCCCTTGATCGAACTGGACCGCGCCACCGTGGTACGCGGCCAGGTGAAGGTGCTGCACGCGCTCAGCCTGCGCATCGCGCAGGGCCAGCACACCGCCCTGCTCGGCCCCAACGGCTGCGGCAAGTCCACCTTCATCAAGCTGATCACCCGCGAGCTGTACCCGCTGGCGCAGGGCGACGGTACGGTGGCGGTGAAGGTGCTGGGCCAGAACCGCTGGCAGGTAGATCGGCTGCGCTCGCAGCTGGGCATCGTCACCGGCGACCTCAGCAGCAATCTGGCCGACATGCCGGGGCTGACCGTGGAACAGGCGGTGCTGTCCGGCTTCTTCGCCAGCTACGTGGTGCCGGCCTTCCGCGAAGTGACCGCCGACATGCGCGCGCGCGTTGGCGAGACGCTGGCAATGACCGGCGCGCTGTCGCTGCGTGAACGCGCCTACGCCGAGCTGTCGGCCGGCGAGACCCGCCGCGTGCTGATCGCCCGCGCGCTGGTCAACCGGCCACAGGCCCTGCTGCTGGACGAACCCTCCACCGGCCTGGATCTGGTCGCCCGCGAACAACTGGTGGCGACCATGCGGGTACTGGCGCAGCAGGGCATCACCCTGGTGCTGGTGACCCATCACATCGAAGAGATCATTCCCGAGATCGAGCGGGTGGTGCTGCTGCGCGACGGCCGCGTACTGGCCGATGGCACCCGCGCCGAGCTGCTGCGCAACGAACCGCTGTCGGCGGTGTTCGGCGGCGCGATCAGGGTGGTCGAGCAGGAGGGCCGACTGGCCGCGTACGCGGGATAGACAGATGCATCGCTCTCCGTAACCGTCTGTAGAGTCGAGCCATGCTCGACTGCCGTTCGCCGCGAGCAGAAGCAGCCGAGCATGGCTCGGCTCTACAGAAGGCGGGGCAGCGGGCCGGATTCTCCGGCCCGCCACCGCTTTGCTCAGAACCGCAACGCCAGTGCGCGCGACTCGATCGGTGCCATCCGGCTCTGGTCCTGCAGCTGCAGGTCGCGCAGCTCGTACGGTGCGCCGAAGCCGGCCGGCAATGCGGCCTGGTCGAACGGCAGCACCAGCTGGCCTGCGCCCGGGCCATCGAACCACGCGGCCGCATGTGCCTGTGCGACCGGCTTCAACTGGCCATCGCGGGCCGTGGCATACAGCGTGCCCCGCGCCTCATAGCGTCCGGCCGCGGCCACCTGCAGCGGCAGTGCCACCTGGCGGCTGGACGGATCCGGTGCCGCCTGGCCGCTGAAGCGCGCGGTCGGCCGCGCCACCGCGAAGGCGACCTTGCCATCGCGCAGCACACCGTCGGCCTGGGCGAACACCTGCAATTCCCACAGCCCCTGTGCAGTACCGACATCGGCCGGGATGCGCACCTGCGCGCGCAGGCTGCCATCGGTAGTGCGCAGCAGGCGCTGCGGCCAGCTGCGGCCATCCGGCGCGACCAGCAGGGCTTCACCGCCCAGGCCGCCACGGCGCGATGCCAGCTGCGCGGTGGTGGCACCGTCTTCCAGCAGGCGTGCCTTCAGCTGCACGTTGCCACCGGCCAGCACCTGCGCCTGGTTGGCCTGCACTTCCAGCCGCAGCGGGCTGTTCGGCTCCAGCACCTGTACCACGTAGCGGCCCTGGGCCTGCGCGCTCTGCAGCGTGTAGGCACCGACGGCACTGGTCGCGCCGGTACGCAGCATGCTGCTGCCATCGCTGACCGGCATGCCGGCGTCCTGCAGCGCGCGCGCATCAACACTGCGCGCCACGCTGCTGCGGCCGGCCGGGTCGCGCACCTGTAGCGTGTTGGCCGGCAGCGCGCGGGCACCTGCGGTCGGGCTCAGCTGGATCACCGCATCCGGCGCCGTCAGTGGCAGGTCCAGGCCTCGCTGCAGCTGCGTGCCATCAACCTGCTGCCAGTAGCTGCGGCTGACCGAGGCATACGGCGTGGCCGCCTGCAGCGGCTGTGCCGGGTCCAGCGCCCAGGCAAAGGACAGCGGCGCGTGTTCGCTCTCATCGGCGGGAAGCGGCGCGGCTACCAGGGCGGCAGGCACTTGATCGCCCGCACGGGCGGCCTGCAGCGGCTGCGCGGCCTGCGCTGCGGAAAGGGACAGCACTGCCAGGGTGGCGCCCGCCAGCAGGGTGGATTGAATCGTCATGGTCGTCTCCCTCACTGGGTCAGGTCGTTGCGCAGCAGGGTGCCGAGGCCGAAGCACTCGCGGCGGCTCTGGTTGTGGCTGAGCGGTTCTGCACCCTGGGTACGCGCCTTGTCGGTGAACCAGGTGGTGCCGGCGGCCTTCTGGCTGCTGCACTCCAGGAAGCCATCGGAGCAGGACGACAGCCAGTTCTGGGTGAACTCCAGGCCAACGTTGGCGGCATAGCCACCGCAGTAGCTGTTGCTGTCCCACACCGCCGATTCCACATCGCTGCCCACCACCGCGCGGAACGGTTTGGGCAGCGCCGGGCGGCCAGCGGTGCCATAGAGGTTCTGCGCGTTGTAGGTGGCCATGCTCGCCACCTGCTGCTGGCGCACGGCGTCGTTCTTGTAGCCCAGCAGCCAGCCCAGCGAGGTTTCAAAGGTGTTGCCGTTGAGCACCGCATCGGCCAACGGCGTGCCGGCCGAAGACGGTGCCAGCGCGTTGACCTTGCGCACCGTGCGGATGATCTTCGGATAGCGGCTGTCATAGGTCGGGTTGGACAGGATCCAGCGCATCACGTTGCCGCCGTTGGAGTGGGTGATCACCACCAGCTGGGTGATGCCACGGCTGTCGATGAAGCCGGTCAGCTGATTGGCCAGGCAGCCGGCCGCTTCCGGCTTCCACATGTACTGGGTGAAGTCGCAGTTGATGACCACGTAGTTGCTGCTGTTGGGCAGGCCCTGGCGCACGGTGTCGATGATCGCCGGCTGCCAGTAGTCCTGGGTGGCGTTGGTCTGTGCGCCGGTGCCATGCACGAAGGCCACACCGACCACGTCGGCCGCCTGTGCCGGCGCGGTTGCCAGCCCGAGGAGCAGGGCCAGGACGGTACTTCCTGTTGCGGTGCTGCGCATCGCTTCTCTCCCTCTGTCAACGGATCCCCCCGACCCGGCTGGAACTGGACGGCCCCTGGTGCTTGCCGTTGTGCCGATGCTCGCGGCGCGGCCGCGTGAAAGTCCGTGCGCTGCGCCCGGATTCAGGAGACTGACGTCACTCGATGACGCTTTTCATATCGCCGGGATGACCATGCCGGGTCTGGCCGTATGACCGATGGCCACTGCGGTGTCGTATACGGGCTGCGATCATGGCGCGATGTTTTTCCTCCGGAGCCTGTCCATGTCGCTGATTTCCCACCCTGCCCGCCCGCTGCTCGGCCTTGCCGTCATCGCGGCCCTGGCCGGTTGTGCCGCCACCGCCGCCAAGCCGACCGCCGTCGAAGCCAACATCACCACCAAGGCGGTGGGCTATCTGGACAAGAGCGCGGTACCGGCCAGCCTCGACCTGGTGCCAGCACCGCCGGTGGCCGGTTCGGCCGCCCTCGCCCTCGACGAACAGGTCAGCCGTGAAGCCCGCGCGCTGCGTGGCAGCCCGCGCTTCGCCCAGGCCGGTGTCGATGCGGAACTCGGCTTCCCCGAAGGCGCCAACCACTTCTCCTGCGCCGCCGACATCGACGTCGATGCGGTGAAGACCCCGGCGCTGTACCGCCTGCTGGAGCGCAGCCGGATCGACGCCAGCGCCGCCACCAAGGCCGCCAAGAACCACTACCAGCGCCCGCGCCCGTTCATGGTCAATGGTGAACCGACCTGCTCGCCGAAGGACGAAGAAGGCCTGCGCAAGAACGGCTCGTACCCGTCCGGCCACACCTCGATCGGCTGGGCCTGGGCCCTGATCCTGTCGGAGATCGCACCGGATCGCGCCGATGCCATCCAGACGCGCGGCCGCAACTACGGCGAGAGCCGCCTGGTGTGCAATGTGCACTGGCAGAGCGACATCCTCGAAGGCCGCTTCATGGGCGCCGCCGCCGTGGCCCGCCTGCATGACAACGCCGCGTTCAACAAGGACCTGCTGGCCGCACGCAAGGAGATCGCTGCCGCGCGCAAGGCCGGCCTGCACTCCAGCCGCGACTGCGCGGCCGAGGAAGCGGTGCTGAAGGTGCGCCCGCAGAGCGCGCTGTAAGCGCCTGGCGGTTCAATTGTTGCCGGCCAGCGACCGGCACTACCGATGGGTGTAAAGCAGAAGGGCCGGCATTGCGCCGGCCCTTCTTCATTGCATCTACGCGGTCACCGCATCAGAACTTCGCGGTGAACTCCACGCCCCAGGTACGCGGCTCGTTGAGGAAGCCGGTCAGGTTGTTGAAGTCGATCGCGCCGACCACGCGGGTCTGGTTGGTCAGGTTGCGGCCGAACACGGCCACGTCGTACTGGCCGTAATCCCAGTTGTAGCCCAGGCGCAGGCCGCCTTCCAGCGAACTACGGCCGCGGAATTCCGGCGACTCGTAGATGAAGAAGTTCACCGCACTGCGGTAGGCCCAGTCGGTGTAGGCATACAGCTCGCTGCCATCGCTGAGCGGGAAACCGACACGCAGGGTCGCGTTGTGGATCCACTTCGGCGCCTGCGGCAGCGGGTTGCCGTTCACCAGCGCATAGGTGCCACCGTTGATGACGGTGGTCGGGTCGTTGATGGTGCAGCCACCGCCGCAGATCGCTACCGCCAGATCCTTGTCCTTGATCTCGGTGTCGTTGTAGCTGCTGCCGAAGGTCAGCAGCACGTTGTCGGCCAGATAGGCTTCCAGGTCCAGCTCCACGCCCTGGCCGATGGTCTTGTCAGCGTTGAGCAGGGTGGCGGTGTTGTTGGTGCCGCCCACCGCGATCAACTGCTGGCCGTCAACGTTGTAGCGGAACACGCTCAGGCCCAGGCGCGCGCGGCGCTCGAACAGGTCGGCCTTGATGCCGGCTTCGTACGAGATCACCTTCTCCGAATCGGCCTGCGACAGGCCCGGCGCGAAGGCCAGGCGGCCCTGGATCGACGGCGCACGGAAGCCCTTGGCCACGCGGGCGTAGGCATTCACGTTGTCGGTCAGCTTGTACACGCCGCTGACATCCCAGCTGACGTCGTTGACGTCGGTGTTGGCCAGGTACGGGCCACTGACCGGGGTGCCGAACGGAAGGACGGCCTGCAGCACGCTGGCGTTGAAGTCCTTCTTGTCCTGGGTGTAGCGCACGCCGGCGCGCAGCTTGAAGCGGTCGGTGACATCGAAGTCACCCGAGGCGAACACCGCCCAGGCCTTGTTGCGCTGGTTCTGCACCACATGGCCGGTCTGCGGGTTGCCCGGCTTCAACGAGTTGTAGTTGAAGTTGTTGATGGTCACGTCTTCGTCGAAATAGAAGACGCCGGCCTGCCAGTCGAAGCGGCCCCATTCGTTGGATTCGACGCGGAACTCCTGCGTCCACTGGCGATGGTGCGGCAGGCCGTCGGCCGACTCCGACGAGAACGGGATGAAGCCCGGCCCATAGTTGCCAGCGCCCAGCGATGCGTCGCCGTAGCCACCGTCGATGTCACCACGATTGAGCGATTCGGCGGTTTCATAACCGGTGATCGAGTGCAGGGTCACCGAACCGAGGTTCCACTGCAGGCGCGCACTGCCGCCCCAGGTCTCCAGGTCGGAGAAGTTGACGCCATCGTTGGCCACCTTGTCGCGATCGAAGTTCTCGACCAGGCCGTTGCCACCCTTCTGGATGATGTTGGCGCGGAACAGGCGCGCGGTACCGTTGAGCTTGCGCTTATGCAGGTTGAACAGCGCTTCGAAGTCGTCGCCTTCGTACAGGAACTGCACGCGGCCTGCGGCTTCGTCATAACCTTCGAAACCGCTGTTGGGCGCACCGGCGCGGGTGTTGTCGACCCAGTCGTCACGGCGCTGGTAGATGGCCGAGACGCGTGCCGACCAGCGGTCGGTCAGCGGGCCGCCATAGGCGCCCTGCACGTTCCAGCTGTTGTAGCTGCCATAGCCCACGCGCACGTAGCCGTCAGCATCCTGCGACGGGCGCGCCGAATCGAACTTGACCACGCCGGCCGGGGTGTTGCGGCCGAACAGCGTGCCCTGCGGGCCACGCAGCACTTCCACATTGGCCAGGTCGAACAGCGGGAAGCCCTTCAGCAGCGGGCTTTCCTGCACCACGTCGTCGTACACCAGCGACACCGGCTGCGACGCATTGAGGTCGAAATCGGTGTTGCCCAGGCCACGGATGTAGAAGCGCGGGAAGGCACGGCCGTAGGACGACTCGATGTTGAGGCTGGGCACGCGCGCGGCCAGGAAGCGGATGTCGTCGCCCGCCGAACCCAGCACATCGAGCTTCTCGCCCTGGATCGCGCTGATCGCGACCGGCACGTCCTTGGCGTTCTCGACGCGGCGCTGCGCGGTCACCTGCAGGGCATCAAGGGCAACCGGATCCTTGGCAGCGGGAGTTTCCTGGGCGGCTGCTACCAGCGGCAACAGGGCGGAAAGAGCGGCAACGAGGGGGCGCGCGACCGGAAGGCGGCCACGGGAAGTGCGGGTCGGAGACATGGCGGTAGGCTGTGTTTGGAGGGGTGGTAAAACGGCGCTACCAGATAATTGTTGCAATACAGCACCTGCCCCGCAAATGCCTGCCGTTCATGGCCGCGTCGCTCCGGCCCCCGCGCCCTCGCTAGACTCGGGGTTTTCCAGCCCTGCAGAGCCACCGCGATGACCCAGTGGTACTTCCATGCCTCCGCCCAGGCCGAGCGTATCGGCCCGCTTGATGACGAGGCCGCGCGCCGTTATGCGCAGGCCAACCCGCGCGCCCTGGCCTGGTGCCAGGGCATGAACGGGTGGACCTCGATTGCCGAGGTGCCCGAACTGCAGTCCGCGGCCCCGGGCATGCCGAACACCCCGCCGCCGGTCCCCGCCGCGGCCAGCGGCCGCGCCGACGACATCGAATTCCGCATCGTCGGCCATGAAATGCAGTTCGTGGAAATCGAGCTCGACCCCGGTGAGAGCGCCATTGCCGAGGCCGGCGCATTGATGTTCAAGGATGCCACCGTGCAGATGGACACGGTGTTCGGCGCCGCCAACGGCGACCAGGGCGGCGGCTTCATGGGCAAGGTGATGGCCACCGGCAAGCGCGTGCTGACCGGCGAGAGCCTGTTCGCCACCGTCTACACCCAGAGCGGCCACGGCAAGGGCAAGGTCGCCTTCGCCGCGCCCTACCCCGGCACCGTGCTGGCAATGAAGCTGGACCAGCATGGCGGCCGCCTGATCTGCCAGAAGGACAGCTTCCTGGCCGGCGCGCGCGGCGTGCAGATCGGCGTGCAGTTCCAGCGCAAGATCATGACCGGCCTGTTCGGCGGCGAAGGTTTCATCATGCAGAAGCTGGAAGGCGACGGCTGGGTGTTCATCCATGCCGGCGGTTGCGTGGTGGAGCGCGAGCTGGCCGCCGGCGAGCGGCTGGACGTGGATACCGGCTGCGTGGTGGCCTACCACCCGACCGTAGACATGGACGTGCGCCGGGTGGCCGGCATCAAGAGCATGCTGTTCGGTGGCGAAGGCGTGTTCCTGGCCACGCTGACCGGTCCGGGCAAGGTCTGGCTGCAGTCGCTGCCGTTCTCGCGCCTGGCCGGCCGCATGTGGATGGCCGCGCCGCAGGGCGGTGGCCAGAACCGCGGCGAAGGCTCGGTGCTGGGCGGCCTGGGCCGGATGCTGGACGGCGACAACCGGTTCTGACCGCCCCCGGTCGTGCCGGCCGCTGGCCGGCAGCCTCATGAACCGCTGCCAGGTTCCCAATGGTTGCCGGCCAGCGGCCGGCACTACCTTTATGAATGGGCGATGTTTCCTACCCTGCCCGCCCCGCCACGGCTTCGGTATGCTGGCGCCCTTTCCTGAATCCGGCGCCGCGAGCGCACTGCCGATGAGCCTGTTCCGCCCCCGCATGCTGCTGTCCGTCGCCCTGATCGGCCTGCTGGCCGGCTGCGGTGGCGACCCGGTCCGCCCCACACCGCCGCCGGCGCCGACCGTGGTGCCGCAGGCCAAGCCGGTGAAGATCGGCATCGCCCTCGGTGGTGGCGCAGCCAAGGGCTTCGCGCACATCGGCGTGATCAAGATGCTGGAGGCCAACGGCTTCGAACCGGCCGTGGTGTCCGGCACCAGCGCCGGCAGCGTGGTCGGTGCGCTGTACGCCAGCGGCATGGACGCGTTCCAGATGCAGAGCAAGGCAGTCGCCCTGGACGAAGCCAGCATCCGCGACGTGCGCCTGTTCTCCGGCGGCCTGGTGCAGGGCCAGAAGCTGCAGGACTACGTCAACGAGCAGGTTGCCAACCGTCCTGCCGAGCGCCTGAAGAAGCCGTTCGCCGCCGTCGCCACCCAGCTCGAGACCGGCGAGCGCTCGATCTTCGTGCGCGGCAACGTCGGCCAGGCGGTGCGCGCGTCCAGCAGCATTCCCGGCGTGTTCGAACCGGTGAAGATCGGTGGCCGCAACTACATCGATGGCGGCGTGGTCAGCCCGGTACCGGTGGATGCCGCGCGCCAGCTCGGCGCCGACTTCGTGATCGCCGTGGACATCTCCAGCAAGGCCAGCGGCAAGGCGCCGACCGACATGCTGGGCATCGTCAACCAGTCCATCTCGATCATGGGCCAACGCCTGGGCGAGCAGGAACTGGCACGCGCCGACATCGTCATCCGCCCGAAGGTGCTGGACATCGGCGCCGCCGATTTCAGCCAGCGTGGCACCGCCATCCTGGAAGGCGAAAAGGCCGCGATGGCAGCCATGCCGCAGATCCGCGCGAAGATCCAGCAGCTGCAGCGCGCACGTGCCGCGGCGGCCGCACCGGCACCGGTGGCCGCGCCGAAGTGCGAGGAAGCCTCGCGCCTAGGCAAGCTGATGGGCCGCAAGGACAAGTGCTGACCTGAGCCAGCGTGTCGCTGCCAGACAGCGACGCGCGTGCTAGCGCGCGGGCCGGTAACCGCTGGCCTGCTGCCGCTCGCGCCTGCGCTTCTGGCGCGCCTGCTCCTGCAGTGTCGCCGTATGCTGCAGCTGTTCCATGCCATCGCCCGGTACGTGCAGCTGGCGTCGCGCACGGGTCAGCGCCAGATAGACCGCGCGCACCGGATTGTGCCAGATGCGCCCGCCCTGCCCCGCACTGAAGCAACCGGGCGACAGCGAGACCACGTCGAACTGCAGGTTCTTCGCGTGTTCGGCCAGGCACAGCGCCACCCGCCCTTCAGCGGGCGTGTCCTGGTCATCGAGCGCTTGCAGCAGTGACTGCACCCGATCGGCAGACGCAAACAGTTCGACCAGCGCGCCCTGCCCTTCGTCGGCCTGCGTGGCCAGGAAGCGCTCCCATTCCTGGTCCGATGCGCTGTCGCGGCGCCGGCGCCACCCATCCAGTGGCCGCTGCAGCACGCTGCGCAGCGCGCGCAGCGATGCCGGATGCAGGTAGGGCCGCAGCCCGAGTGCGTGCAGCTGTGCCGCGTCCAGGGCCAGATCGGCGACGCTGCCATGGATGCGCAGGCCCTCGCTCGGCACCTGCGCCCAGTCGCGGTAATGCAGCACACCGGTGGCGCGGTCGGTGGCACCGACGAACGGCCCACTTTCCTGGCCCAGTCCATCCAGTGCCAGGGTCTGGTTGACCAGGCCCTCGACCTGGTTGCCCTGGCGCACCGACTGGTGCATTTCCAGCACCTTCGACGCGGCCCATCGCGGCACCGTACCGGTCAGGCACTGGTGCGGATCACCCAGGCTGACCGCGCCAGGCGCATGCGTGGCCAGCACCTGCTTCCACGACGGGCTCAGGTCGTGCGCCTCGTCCACCAGCAGCATGCCCATGTCCTGCGGCGGGGTGACGCCGCGCAGCGCCAGCCACTTGCCGATGTGCGCCGGGCTGAGGCTCAGCAGCGTGCCCCGCTGCAGCTCGGCGTCGAACATGCAGCGCCAGACGTGCTCGGCGGCCGCCATGTACAGCGACACATCGAGCATCGCAGCGGGCACCGAACGGTCGAAATGCTGGAACGCCAAGCCCGGGGCCGACGACGCGCACCAACGGTTGATGGCCTCGAACGCGGTCAGCAGCACCTGCTCCGGGCTGCGCCCACCGATGCCCTGCAGGCCGATGCGGCCGGCAATCTCGCGCGGCGTACGGGTGCTGCGCCGGTAGCTGGCAACGAAGCCACCGGTCTGGCCGCTGCGCGCGGCGTGCTGGGCCACGCGGTTGGCGAACTCGATCTGGGTCAGCAGGCGCACCGCAGTGCTGGTCGGCACGCGGGCGCGGAAGGCTTCCACCTGCCCACGCGAGGGCGCCACGTAGGTGTAGCGGCCCGGCCGCGCCTCCATCAGCGCCAGCACCAGGTGGCCCTTGCCGGTGCCGGCATAGCCATCGAGGTCGATCAGCTCATCGGGGTTGGCGGCGATGGCGCGCAGCACGCGGGCCTGCTCGGAGGTGTACAGGCCATGGTGCTCGGCTGACCGCGCATCCGCGGCGGCGACGTCATCCAGCGTGGCCTCGTCGTCGTCACTGGAAAAGGTGGCGGGAAAGCGGATCTCATGTTCGACCAGGGTTTCCTGGCAGGCCTGCTGCAGGGCCAGACCCGGGTACTCCCGTGGCGACTGCGCGATGACGTCCTGCAGGATCTCCGCCGGTGCCAGCAGCACGCCGTGGCCGGCCAATGCGCTCAGCCAGGCATCCAGTTCCGGTTGGCCACCGCCACCGGGCCCGGCCAGCTGTGCAGCCGCGCCTTCGTTGCCGGCAAACAACGCGCAGGCATCGTGCAGCAGGCGCTCGATCTCGGCCGCCGGATGCAGGCGCGTCCGGCATAGCTGCGCGGCCATCAGCCCGGCCTGCTCCACTGCGGTCTGCGGTGGCGTGCCATGGGCAACGTAGCGCGCCAGCGACTTGCGCTGCAGCGGCAGGAACGTGGCGGTAAGCACCGGGTGCTGGAGTTCGGGCATGCGTGGAACCGGAAAGGAACGCTGCGACGCGCGCAGGGCGGAGATGCTCGGCTACCCGCCCGGCGCCGTCAAATCGCAGCGGCGCGTTTATTCCAGCTGCGAAAGCGGCAATGCCTGGAAGCCCTTCACCGTGCGCAGCACGAAGCTGGAATTGGCATCGGCCACGCCGCCGGCATTGAGCAGCCGGTCCAGCAGGAAGTGCGAGAAGTGCTCCAGGTCGCGCACGTACACGTGCAGCAGGTAGTCCATGTCGCCGGTCAGTGCATGGCAGGCCACCACTTCATCCCAGCCCTGCACGCTGTCGACGAAGTGGCCGATGGCGGCCTGGTCGTGCTTTTCCAGCTGCACGCGCACGAAGGCCTGAAGGCCCAGGCGCAGCTGGCGCGGTTCCAGCCGCGCGCCATAGCCGACGATCACGCCCTCGCTTTCCAACCGCTGCAGGCGACGCAGGCAGGCCGAGGGCGAGAGGTTCACCCGTGTCGCCAGCTCGGCGTTGGTGGCGCGCCCATCCCGCTGGATTTCAGCCAGCAGACGTATATCCGTGCGATCGAACTGGACTTCTCCGGCCATTGTTGCCCCGCAACATGGTGAGTACGCAAGGATATTGCGCCAACAAGGCCAATCGACGCAACTTTTGCAACCCTGTTGCGCGCGCCCTGCCCTAGCATCGTGGGTATCTCATCCCGGAGTGCCCCATGGACCTCGCCCAGCCCCGCCGCGTCGAACACCAGCAGACCGACAAGGGCTACGTGCCGGTGTATACCACCGCGCTCGTCGAGCAGCCATGGGACACCTACAGCGCCGACGACCACGCCACCTGGAGCACGCTGTACCAGCGCCAGCGCGAGCTGCTGGTCGGCCGTGCCTGCCAGGAATTCCTGGATGCGCAGGACGAGATGGGCATGAGCGCGCACATGATTCCGCGCTTCGATCAACTCAATGAAGTGCTCGGCGCCGCCACCGGCTGGACGCTGGTGGGTGTGGAAGGCCTGCTGCCGGAACTGGATTTCTTCGACCACCTGGCCAACCGTCGTTTCCCGGTGACCTGGTGGATCCGTCGCCCGGACCAGATCGATTACATCGCCGAACCGGACCTGTTCCACGATCTGTTCGGCCATGTGCCGCTGCTGATGAACCCGGTGTTCGCCGACTACATGGAGGCGTACGGCCGTGGCGGCGTCAAAGCCCACGCGATCGGCCCGGATGCACTGCAGAACCTGACCCGCCTGTACTGGTACACGGTGGAGTTCGGCCTGATCGATACGCCCGACGGCCTGCGCATCTACGGCGCCGGCATCGTGTCGTCGAAGGGCGAATCGCTGTACTCGCTGGAATCGGCCGCGCCCAACCGCATCGGTTTCGACCTGCAGCGGATCATGCGTACCAAGTACCGCATCGATACCTTCCAGAAGACCTACTTCGTCATCGACAGTTTCGAACAGCTGATGCAGGCGACCTCGCCGGACTTCACCCCGATCTACGCGGCGCTGTCTGATCAGGCGCATCTGCCGGCGGGCGATGTGCAGCGCGATGACCGCGTGTTCCAGAAGGGCACCGGCGAAGGCTGGGCCGACGGCGGCGACGTGTAGGCGAACGGCACACACCGCTTCGTACTGAAAACGGCGCACCTGGATGCGCCGTTTTCGTTGCTGCCTGCCTGCACCGTCACGGCAGTGCAGGCGAGGGCAGGGCGATCAGGCGTCCACGGCCCGGCAGGAACCGCGCACCATCAGCTGCGGGTGCACGCTGGTTGCGGTCGGCGCATCCGGCACGTCGGCCTGCACCAGCATCGCCGCCGCCATGCGCCCGATGTCGGACACATGGCGGCGCACCGAGGTCAGCGGCGGCCACAGCCGCGACGCCAGTGGGCTGTCGTCGTAGCTGACGATCGACAACTGCTGCGGCACCGCGATGCCCGCACGCAACGCCACCTGATACACGCCGGCAGCCATTTCGTCGTTGCCGGCAAAGATCGCACTGGGCCGTTGTCCGCCCATCAGCAGCCGTTCGGCGGCATGCACGCCCGACTCGAACGTATCGCCCGCTTCCAGCACGCGTTCACCCGGCAGGGTCAGGCCCACCTGCGCCAGCCGGTCGAGGAAGCCATGGGTGCGCTCGCGTGCGGTACGGCGGTCACCCGGACCGGCAATCACCGCGATATCGCGGTGGCCGAGCGAGAGCAGGTAGCCCGCTGCCGCGGCTGCACCGTCGCGATCATGGGTGACCACGGCCTGTGCCTCGTCATCCGACACATGCGCGTTGATGCGGACGTAGCGGCATTCAATGCCGTCGAGCATCTCCGTCAACGCAGCTGACTCGGAGGCACGCGGGCCCAGGATCACGCCATGCAGCTTCTGCTGCTGCACGAAGCGCCGCACGCCGTACGCACAGTCCGGAGCCAGGCTGTCGCAGGGATGCACGACCAGTTCATAGCCGGTGCCGCGCAGCGCTTCCAGCGCGCCGTGCTGCAGGTCGACGATGCATTGGGCGCCCGGGTCGTCATACACCAGGCCGATCAGGAAGGAGCGGCGGAACGCGAGGCCGCGCGCCAGGGGGTCGGGCACGTAACCGACCTCGCGCATCAACGCCTCGACTTTGTCGCGGGTGTCTTTGCGCACCAGCGGCGAGTTGTTGATGATTCTTGAAACCGTTTTCTTGGAAACTCCCGACAGTCGTGCGATGTCGTTGATCGTGGCAGCCTTGCCCTTCGATGCCGGCAACGCGGCATCGCTAATAATTCGCACTGACATGTATAGAACCAGGTAAGTCGGAGAATTCTAGCCTTGCGCCCGTGGGGCGCGAAGTTGCGGAATGTCGCAGCGAAGATGGATCGCGTCGTGTTCGACCGCTTCTGCTGCGCGAGGTTCCATTGTGATCGCTCTACTTGATGTCCATCTGAACCGTTCTTCCGCGCGTGTTCACCTTGAATGCGGGCGCGACGCGCGCGAACGCCAACATTCCCTTAACCACGCTCCGCTACAGTCGGGGCATGGACCTGCAGACTTCTCCGTTTCCGGTGTTCCGTGGCCGCGACAGGTTGATCGCTGCGGTCGACGCAGCGATGACCTCCGGTGATGCCGAGCGCATCACCGCCGACCTGCAGCTGGCGCTGCAGGAAGCCATCGCGGACAGCCGCATCGAATTGCCCGAGTGCGTACACCGTCCGGTCAGTGATCATTACGCGCGACGCCCGCTGTACCACAGCCGCGAACACGGCTACAGCGTGATTGCCATGAGCTGGGGCCCAGGGCAGGGCACGCCGCTGCACGACCACGATGCCATGTGGTGTGTGGAGGGAGTGTGGTCAGGCGAGCTGGAGATCACCCGCTATGAACTGCTGGAGCGCAACGGTGAGCGCTGCCGCTTCCGCCGCCACGCCGTGCTGCGCGGGGGCTGCGGCAGTGCCGGCAGCCTGATTCCGCCGCACGAGTACCACACCCTGCGCAACGCCAGCAACGAAGCGCTGGCGATCTCGGTTCACGTGTACGAGGCGCAGATGGAGCGCTCGGCGGTGTTCGATCCACTCGGTGGTGACTGGTACCAACGCCGCATCCAGGCATTGCAGGCCGACCCGGCCTGAGCCGGGGGCAGGGCGGGGCACCACCAGCACCGTCGTGAGCCACGTGGCATCATGCGCCGCTGCGCTGCCGGACCCGGCGGCGATCCGCGATGCCCGGTCGGGCAAGGAGCAAGACGATGTCCAGCGCTGATCCGCGCCTGCGCGCGCTGTTGAAGCTGGCACCGGTGATTCCGGTGTACACCCCCGAAGATGTGAATGAAGCGGTCGAAGTGGCCCAGGCGCTGTTCCGCGGCGGCCTGCCGGTGATCGAAGTGACGCTGCGCACGCCGCAGGCGCTGGATGCGATCAAGGCGATGGTCGAGGCCGTGCCCGATGCGGTAATCGGTGCCGGCACCGTGCTCAACGCCGCGCAGATGCAGGCAGCGAAGGAGGCCGGTGCGCGTTTCGCGGTGTCCCCCGGTGCCACGCCGACGCTGTATGCCGCCGCGCGTGATGCCGACCTGCCGTACCTGCCTGGTGCCGCCACTGCCTCCGACCTGATCCTGGGCCTGGAGCACGGCCACGACACCTTCAAGTTCTTCCCGGCGGTGCAGGCCGGTGGCGCTGCGTTGCTGGCGGCCTGGCACGGCCCGTTCGCCGATGTGCGCTTCTGCCCGACCGGCGGCATCAGCGCGCAGACCGCGCCGCAGTTCCTGCACCTGCCCAACGTGCTGTGCGTGGGCGGCTCGTGGCTGACCACGCCGGCGCTGCTGCAGACCCGCGACTGGGATGCGATCGAGCGTCTGGCCCGCGAGGCCTCGGTACTGGCCGGCTGAACCGCTGCACGAATCGTCAAAGGTTTGATCGTGATCAAAGCGCCGGCCTCGAGCCGGCGTCATTCTGTGGGCAAGCGCACTACGGAGATCCGAACATGAATTCGACCATGAAGGCCGCCGTGGTGCGTGAGTTCGGCAAGCCACTGGTGATCGAGGAAGTCCAGGTACCGCGCCCGGGGGCGGGCGAAGTACTGGTCAAGATCGAGGCCTGTGGCGTCTGCCACACCGACCTGCACGCCGCCGAGGGCGACTGGCCGGTGAAACCGAACCCGCCGTTCATCCCCGGTCACGAGGGCGTGGGGCACATCGTGGCCGTGGGAGGCGGGGTAGGGCACGTCAAGGAAGGCGACAGGGTCGGCATCCCCTGGTTGTACTCGGCCTGTGGCCATTGCGAACACTGCCTGGGTGGCTGGGAAACGCTGTGCGAGACACAGCGCAACACCGGCTACTCGGTCAACGGCGGCTTTGCCGAGTACGCACTGGCCGATGCCAACTATGTCGGCCTGCTTCCGAAGGACGTGGGCTTCGTCGAGATCGCGCCGGTGCTGTGCGCCGGCGTGACCGTCTACAAGGGCCTGAAGGTGACCGACACCAATCCCGGGGACTGGGTCGCCATCTCCGGCATCGGCGGTCTGGGCCACATGGCGGTGCAGTACGCCCGCGCGATGGGCCTGAACGTGGCTGCGGTGGATGTGGACGACAACAAGCTGGCATTGGCCCGGCAGCTCGGCGCGCAGATCACCGTCAACGCGCTCACCACCGGCCCCGCCGCCTTCCTGAAGAAGGAAATCGGTGGCGCGCACGGTGCCCTGGTCACCGCGGTTTCGCCGAAGGCGTTCGAGCAGGCACTGGGCATGGTCCGCCGTGGCGGCACCGTCTCGCTCAATGGCCTGCCACCCGGCAATTTCCCGCTGGACATCTTCGGCATGGTGCTCAACGGCATCACCGTGCGTGGCTCGATCGTCGGCACCCGGCTGGACCTGCAGGAGTCGCTGCAGTTCGCCGCCGAAGGCAAGGTCGCGGCCACGGTCAGCACCGACCGCCTGGAAAACATCAACGACGTGTTCGCGCGCATGCATGCGGGCACGATCGAAGGCCGCGTGGTGCTCGACTTCGCCGCCTGACCGCCTGTGCATGGCCGCCGTCGCTCCGTCCCCCTCTCCCACGGACGCGGCGGCCATGCCTATCCCCCGGTGGTGCCGGCCGTTGGCCAGCAAACCCCAGTCGGTTCGGTAGTGCCGGCCGCTGGCCGGCAACCCGGGCACTCTGTGGCAGCCGTACAATGCGCGCATGCCCGACCTGCTCAAGACCCTGTTCCTGTCCCTCGTCGCCCTGATCGGCGGCGTGCTGTCGCTTGCGCTGGTCAGCAGCGTCGCCAGCTGGCTGCCCCCGCTGGTGGGCATGTCGCCGGACAACAACAGCGTGCAGCTGGGGTGGGACCTGGCCTTCAGCGTGCTCGGCGGCGTCGCTGGCATTTCCTTCGCCACCTACTACGCACCGTGCTGGCCGCGTTCGCATGGGTTCTCGATCTGGTCGTTGATCGCACTCGGATGCGGTTACGCGATGTGGAGCGCCGGCGCGGATTTCCCACTCTGGTTCGTCATTTCGCTGCTGGCATCGCTGCCGTTGCAGCTGCTGGCCGGCTGGTGGTTCGGTCGCCGCGCGTCGCGCGATCCGCGCTGAGCGCATCCAGGTAGTGCCGGCCGCTGGCCGGCAACCTCGCCCATGCTACAGGTGCCGGCCAGCGGCCGGCACTACCGCTTCAGCGACGGCAGCGTCTGCTTCAATCGCGCGATGCCCTGCCATGGGTCACCCTTCAGCCGCTTGGCACGCGCCAGCGCCTTGGCCATCGGAAACGCGTCGGCCGCGCTCACCCGCGCCAGTTCTTCCCAGCGCAGCGGCACCGCCACGCCGCCAGAATCGCGTGCACGCAGCGACCACGAGCACACGCTGGTGGCGCCTCGGGTGTTGCGCAGCCAGTCGATGAAGATGACGCCATTGCGCTTGGCCTTGCTCATCGTCGCCACGTAGCGGTCCGGCGCCTGCTCCGCCATCGCCTGTGCGAACGCCTCGCAGAATGCCTTGGCTTCGTCCCAGCCAGCCTTGGGCTGCAGTGGCACCACCACGTGCACGCCCTTGCCGCCAGACAGGCGTACGAAGCTCTCCAGACCCACCTGCTGCAGGCGGTCACGCACGTCGCGCGCACCGGCTTTCACCTGTGCCCAGCTGGCGCCGTCACCAGGGTCGAGATCGAACACCAGTCGGTCCGGATGCTCCGGGTCGGCCACGGTCGCACCCCAGGGATGCAGCTCCAGCGTGTTCATCTGCACCAGTTGCAGCAGGCCCCGCGCATCGTCGATGTAGACGTAATCCTCGCGGCCGCTCTTCTGCAGGAGGGGCACCGCATGTACCGCATCGCCCAGGCCGGGGCCATGATGCTTCTGGAAGAAGCAGGCCTTGCCGACGCCATCCGGACAGCGCAGCAATGACAGCGGACGTCCGGCGATTTCGGGCAGGATCCAGCGCGCCATGCGCTGGTAGTAGTCGGCCACGTCGCCCTTGCTCAGTTTCTGCTTTGGAAACACCGCCCGCTCAGGATGGGTGATCTGGACCTCACCTCCGGCTTCGGCATCTGCGCTGCTCATTCCCAGGTCCTCCTTCTGCTTGTCGCTGCGCAACCGCTTGAAACTGGCCTGGCGCAGCAGGCCTTCCTTGCCCCAGCCGCGGAACGCCACCTCCGCCACCGTCACCGGTTTCACCCAGCGTACGCTGGCGGCGCGGAACGGCACATGCGCCGGCAGCTGCAGCACCGGCGTCTTCACTGCCAAAGGCTGCAGTGCCTTGAGCAGCGCGCGCAGGCGCTCGTCGTCGAAGCCGGTGCCCACGCGGCCCACATAGCGCAGCCCGGCCTTGTCCGGCGTGGCCAGAAGCAGCGAGCCGAATCCCACCCGGGAACCCTTGGGTGCCGTATAGCCGACGATCACGAACTCGTCGGTGTCTTCGTGCTTCACCTTCACCCAGCTGCGCGCGCGGGTGTTTACGTACGGCGCATCCACCTGCTTGCTGACGATGCCTTCGAAGCCGGCCTCGCCGCTGGCATCGAACACCTGCGGCCCATGGTCGACCACGTGTTCGCTGAAGGCCAGTGTGCCGGGCGCCGGCCCGATGAGATCCTTCAGCAGCGCCTTGCGTTCCAGCAACGGCGCACGACTGATGTCCACGCCGGCCACACCCGGAAGATCGAACACGATGTAACGCAACGGTTGCTTCGAGCTTCCATCGATCACGCGCTGCAGTGCTGCGAAATCGCTGCGTCCTTCCTTGTCCAGCACCACCAGCTCGCCATCCAGGCGCGCATCGCGCACCGGTAGCGCCTGCACAGCCTGTACCACCTCGGGAAAATCGACCGTCCAGTCCAGGCCGTTGCGCGAGCGGAGTTTCACCTCGCCATCGTGCAGATCGGCCAGCAGACGATAGCCGTCCCACTTGATCTCATGCAGCCAGCCCTCGCCGTCGGGGGCACTGTCGCGATGATCGGTCAACTGCGGTTTGAACCCAAGGGGATAGGGCGTATCACGTGCGCCGTGCAGTTGCAGCGCGCGTGCATGCCAACGCGCATCGGCCTTGCGCGTGGTCGTGCGTGCGACGGGTGCAGCACGCGCCGCCTTCGCTGTGGAACGCTTCTTCGCCGCAGATGCTCGTTTCGGCGTGGGTGCCGTCAGCAGGTCATCCGCCTCCGCGTCGCGCGCTTCGCCGTCGTCGCGCTTGATCAGCAGCCACTGCACCTGACGCCCTTTCATTGCCGTACGCACCAGCTTCCAGCCACCGGCCAGGCGTTGCCCGTGCAGCACGAAGTCGATCTTTCCAGCCGCCAGCGCCTGCAGTGGATCGCCTTCACAGGCCCAGGTGCCGTGATCGAAGACATCCACGTGGCCAGCGCCATAGTGGCCTTCAGGAATGTCTCCTTCGAAACCGGCGTAGGACAACGGGTGATCTTCCACCTCCACGGCCAGCCGCTTCTCACCGACGCGCAGCGAAGGCCCCTTGGGCACGGCCCAGCTCTTCAGTACGCCGTCCATTTCCAGGCGGAAGTCATAGTGACGCGAGCTTGCGTGATGCAGCTGGATGACGAAGGTCGGCCGCCGCTTCGGATCGCCGCGTGCGGGCGTGTCGTCAGGCTCCGGCGTCTGCCCGGCGCCACCACCCAGTCTGCGCTTGCGCCGGTACTGGTGCAGCGACATGGTTCAACCTGCCTTGCGCCGCGTGGTCTTCTTTACGGCCTTTTTGGCGGCCTTCTTCACTGGCGACTTGGCGGCTGCTTTGCGCGTTGCGGCCTTCTTCGCTGGCGTTCGCTTGTTCGCATCCAGGCTCTTCTGCAGCAGCGCCATGAAGTCGACCACATTGGTACTGGCGTCCTCGCGTGGTGCGGGTTCATCTTCCACCCGGGTGGTGCCGCCCTTGGACTTGATGCGCTTGTTCAGTACCTGCTGCAGGCGCTCGCGGAATTCATCGTGGTAGTGCGATGGATCCCAGTCACCGGCCATCGACTCGATCAGCTGCTCGGCCATTGCCGTTTCCTTGCTGGTGATGCGGTAGTCGGAGAGTTTTCCGGTGGGCAGCTTGTAGTCCTCGGGATCCACCAGTTCCTGCGGATAGCGCAGGATCATCAGCACCAGCGCGTCCTCATGCGGCATCACCGCGCACAGGTATTCGCGCGTGCGCACCACCACCCGTGCGATGCCCACCTTGCCGGTGCTGCGCAAGGTCTCGCGCAGCAGCACGTAGCCCTTTTCGGCCTTCTTGCCGGGCACCAGCAGATACGGTTTCTCGTAGTAGCGTGGGTCGATCTGCGCCGCATCCACGAACGATTCCACCTCCACCGCTTCGTGGCTTTCCGGCGCCGCCGAACGGATATCACCTTCCTCCAGCACGACATAACTGCCCTTGTCGTACTCATAGGCTTTGACGATGTCCTTCCAGGGCACTTCCTCACCGGTGTCGGCGTTGACCCGTTCGAAACGGATCGGCTTGCGATCGCGGGAGTCGAGCATGCGGAACTGCAGATCGACCTTGCGTTCGCCGGACATCAGTGACACCGGCACGTTGAGCAGGCCAAACGACAACGTGCCGGTCCAGATCGGGCGGGCCATGGGCGCACCTTTGGCGGGGCAGGGTGCCCAGCGTGGGCCGGAGGGCGTAAACCAGCCGTGTCCGTGCCGTGCACGTGGGTTCTACGGAAAGCGGTAGTGCCGGCCGCTGGCCGGCTGAGGCTCGCGGACTGAAGTTTCCTGGGGTTGCCGGCCAGCGGCCGGCACTACTGCAGCAACGGCCTCACTGCCGCCGCCGGAATATGGTCCAGCGCACGCCAGGCGTCTTCCACCACCGGCCGCGCCTGTGACCAGCCCAGCCGCGACTGCCCGCGCATCTGTTCCCAGTGCTCGGCCAGTTCCTCGCAGGTATCGGCGGCGTCACCGCGCGGCCAGTCGGCAGCGTGGGTGGTCAGCGCGAAGGCATAGACCGGGCACAGATCTCGCCAGTTGCGATGGCTTTGCCCGCGACGTTCCTCGTAGTCAGTGAGCATGTATTGCAGGTAGTCCTGGGCCACCGCCTGCGGATCCTCATGGCGACGCGTGCGGCGCTGCGCGGTGCGCTGGCCGAGCGGATCGAGCAGGGCGTTGAACACGGACGGTGCGGGTCGTTCAAGACGGGGCATGGCCGGCTCCTGCAGCGGGGGCGGGTGGGCAGGAATACGCGCGGTGCCGTTACCGGGGGGTGAGCGAGATGTTCATGACGCCAGGTTCGCGGTGGCTTTACCTGTGGCGCGGTGTAGTGGGAACCCCCGAGCGCAGGTAGCCAGACCATGAGCCGAGAGACCTCCCGCGATCCGCTGCGCGCGAACCATCCGCCCATTCCCGGCGAGCAGCGCGGCAAACATGATGCCGACAATGCCGACTACCGCGGCACCGGCGCGCCGTTCTTCGATGCCGGGCACGCCGGAGAGCATCTGCCGGTGAAGCACGAGGCTGAACAGGCAGCCCAGGACCGCAAGGACGGCGGTGACCGCCATCGCGGCGGCCAGGAAAGCCCGCTCAAGCGGCGCGAACGCAAGCAGCGCGCCAGCGACAACCAGGACGAGGCGCTGGAGGAGACGTTCCCGGCCAGCGACCCGACCTCGCCGTTCGTGCCGGCCAAGGCCCCCGACTGACGGTAGCGCCGGCCGCTGGCAGGCAACCTCCTGACGTCCTGCACCGCGCGATGCCGGCCAGGGCCCCCGACTGACCGGTAGTGCCGGCCGCTGGCCGGCAACCTCCTGACGTCCTGCACAGCGCGATTCTGGCCAGGGCCCCCCGACTGACCAGTAGTGCCGGCCGCTGGCCGGCAACCTCCTGACGTCCTGCACGGCGCGATGCCGGCCAGCGGCCGGCACTACCCCTTCAACGCCACGACCATTGCAGGCCGATGTTGGCCCGCCGTCCCGGTCCCGGCTCGTAGAAGCGCCCGTTGCCATCGTTGACGATCACCGAGCCGATGTAGGCCTGGTCCAGCACGTTCTCCAGCCGGGCGAAGGCGCGCAGCTCGCCACCCGGCAGGGTCCAGCGACGGCCGGCTTCCAGATGCAGCAGGGCAAAGCCGGGCGCACGCTCGGTGGCCACGTCGTTGACCAAGGTATCGCTGCTGGCGGAGGCCTCCAGCGCCCACTGCCAGTCGGCGGGGGTCCACTGCAGCCTGGCGAAGGCCTGCTGGCGCGGCACACCGGGCAGGCGGCTGCCCGCGGCGACCACGCTGTTCGAGGTCAGGTACGGCGAGCGCACCTGCGCCTGCAGCCATGTCCATGCCAGCTGCAGTTCCAGCTGCTCGGCCAGCGGCTGTCGGTACTGCAGTTCCACACCCTGGCGGCGGGTGCGGCCGATGTTGCGATAGGTGCTGCGCCCACCAGAGTTGCTCGCAACTGCCAACTCATCGTCGGTATCTGCGCGGAACAGGCTGATATCAAGCTGGGTTCCGTCCTGTGCGTGCCATTTGCTGCCTATCTCCAGATTGCGGCTGCGCGCGGCCGCCAGATCCAGTGCCAATCCCGCCTGGCCGTCGGCGCGATACCCCAGCTCATTGAAGGTAGGCGTCTCGAAGCCCCGGCCCACGGCGGCGTGCAGCCGCCACTGCGGGCTGGCCTCGAAGCTGACACCTGCCACCGGCGTGGTTGCCTGATAGCGACGGTGGCCGCTGTCGTCCGGATTGCGCCCGGTGATGTAGCGGTCATTCGATTCGAATCGCACGGCGCTGTGGCGCAGCCCGGCCAGCAGCGACCAGCGCGGGCTCCACTGCCACCAGGCCTGGGCGAACTGGTCCACGTTCTGCACGACGTCGATCTGGTCACGACGCAGGCGCCCGCGCACGCCCACGGTGCTGCCGATGAAGTTCTCGTAGCCGGTGCGGTGCTGGCGCTGGCGGTCCGCACTGAGCCCGGCCACCAGGTCCAACGGTCGGCCGGCGAGGTCGCCATACCAGCCCCAGCGCGCGTCCAGTCCGCCATAGCCCGCGTCCAGATCGATCACGCCGCCCGCATGCAACGGGTTGGCCTGTGCGGTCGGCGGAATCGGCAGGTATTGGGTGACCTCACGCTGCCCGGCATAGCCCATCAGCTGCCAGCGCTGGGTGTCGGTTTCCCGGGTCCAACGCAACCCAGCCTGCTGCTGGCGCACCGATTTGCGGGTGTTGTACTGGTGCGCCACTGCCGTGGCCTGGCGCGGATCGGCCGCCACCTGGGAACGGCTCAGGCCCAGCGGATCCTGCGCATCGGGGGCATCGAGCGCGTTGAGCAGCAGCTCGAGCCGTCCACCGCCCAGATCACCACCAATACGTGCGTTGAGCGATTCACGGCGCGCGCGGCTATGGTCCCGCCAGCCATCGGTGCGGAAGTGATTGGCGGCGATGTTGTAGTCCAGCGCTTGGCCGGCACCCTTCAGTTGCGCGCCGACACTGAGCGTGTTGTCGGCGCCGGCGTTCACGCGCAGCCGCCACGGGTCGCCGGCCTGGCCCTGCGCGCTCCAGACCTGCAGCACGCCGCCGGAGGAATTGCCGTACAGCGCCGAGAACGGCCCGCGCAGCACCTCGATGCGTTCGGCGCCCAACAGGCTGGCATGCGACAGCTGGCCCTGGCCATCGGGCATGGTCGCCGGCACCCCGTCGATCAACGCCCGCACCCCGCGCACACCGAAGGTCGAGCGCGCACCGAAGCCACGGATCGACAGCTGCGTATCCTGAGCGAAGTTCTGCCGGTCGCGTGCCAGTAGTCCCGGTACGCCGGCCAACGCCTCGGACAGCTGCGCTCCGGTGCCCGCGCGGCTGGCGTCGATCCAGACGGTGTCCAGGCTGGCCGGCAGCGCGAACGGGTCGATACCCGGCACCCGCGCCGCCTGCACCTGCACGGCAGGCAGGGCGGTGGGCGCAGGCTCGGCCATGGCCGCCAGTGGCGACAGCAGCAGGGCGGACAACGGCAGGCAGTGGCGTCGTGCGGCGGGATTCATGATTCAGGTTGATGGATCGGGCGGCAACGCACGCCATGGTACGGGGCTGCGGATGACGATGGCGGCGGCCAGCCCCGGCAGGCTTTGTTACGATGGGCTGTTTCCGGCCGAAAAGCCGCAGACCGCGTGGCGCAATTCCTCCCCCTTTCCGTCTACCGAACGAGTACCGCCGTGTCCTTCTTTGCAAACGTGGAACTGGTCCCAGGCGACCCGATCCTGGGCCTGACCGAGGCGTACAACGCCGACAGCCGCCCGACCAAGGTCAACCTGGGTGTGGGCATCTACTACGACGAGAGCGGCCGCATTCCGCTGCTGCGCGCCGTCAAGCAGATCGAGCAGCAGCTCGCCAACGAGGCCAAACCGCGCGGCTACCTGCCGATCGATGGCCTGCCGGCGTACACGCAGGCCACGCGCGAGCTGGTGTTCGGCAAGGACTCGCCGCTGCTGGCCGCCGGCCGCGTCACCACCGCACAGACCGTCGGTGGCAGCGGTGCGCTGCGTGTCGGCGCCGATGTGCTGAAGAAGCTGCTGCCGCACGCCACCGTTGCGCTGAGCAACCCGAGCTGGGAAAACCACCGTGCGGTGTTCAGCGCCGCCGGTTTCGACGTGCTGGATTACACCTACTTCGACCCGGCCACCCATGGCGTCGATTTCGACGGCATGCTGGCCGACCTGGGCAAGCTGGACGCCGGCACCGTGGTGCTGCTGCACGCCTGCTGCCACAACCCCACCGGTGCCGACCTCACGGTCACCCAGTGGAAGCAGGTCGCCCAGCTGCTGAAGGACAAGCAACTGTTCCCCTTCATCGACATGGCCTACCAGGGCTTCGACAAGGGCATCGAGCAGGACGGCGCCGCCGTGCGCATCATCGCCGAAGCTGGCATCGACAGCTTCATCGTCGCCAACTCGTACTCCAAGTCATTCTCGCTGTACGGCGAACGCGTGGGTGCGCTGTCGATGGTGGCGCCGACCGCCGCTGACGCCAAGGCCGTGCAGTCGCAGGTCAAGCGCGTGATCCGCACCATCTACTCCAGCCCGTCCACCCACGGTGCCGCGCTGGTGGCCGGCGTGCTGACCAACCCGGAACTGCGCGCGATGTGGGAGCAGGAGCTGACCGAGATGCGCGAGCGCATCCACGCCCTGCGCCAGGGCCTGGTGGAGAAGCTGGCCGCTGCCGGTGCCCCGCAGTTCGGCTTCATCAACGAACAGGCCGGCATGTTCTCCTACTCCGGCCTGAGCCGCGAGCAGGTCGAGCGTCTGCGCGACGAGTTCGGCATCTACGCCGTCGGCACCGGCCGCATCTGCGTGGCCGCGCTGAACCAGAACAACCTGGAATACGTCGCCAAGGCCGTGGCCACCGTTGCCAAGGGCTGAAGCAACACTGCACTGGTTTGAGAACAAAGGCGCCGAAGGGCGCCTTTGTTTTTGCTCCTGCTTTGCCTTTGCCACACTCTCCGCACTCGCGGCGAACCCTGAAGCGCAGGGCGAGGAACACCGTGGCCAGGACCGTGAGGCGCATGGATGCGCCGATCGAGCCCCCATGGGTGAGGGCGCTTTGCCTGCGAAGCACTGCTTCGCAAGCGCCCGAACGGCCTGCCGCCAGCGGCTGGGCCGGACCCCGGAGGGGGGTTTACGGCGTGTCCTGGTCACGGTGTGCCTCGCCCTGCGCCTCCATGAAGGAGTGCGCCGACAGCGCAACGCATCTGGAAACGATTACGCCTTCCCGCGCTCACGCACGGCCCCGCCATACGGGCGACAATAGGCGTTTTCCCGCTGCCGAGACCTGCCCGACCATGTCCCGTACTTCGTTGACCCGCTTCCTGATCCAGGAACAGCACGCCGGCCGCATCAATGCCGACCTGCGCCAGCTGATCGCGGTCGTCGCCCGCGCCTGCACCAGCATCTCCATCGCCGTCAGCAAGGGCGCCCTCGGTGGCGTGCTCGGCGACGCCGGTACCGGCAACGTGCAGGGGGAAGCGCAGAAGAAGCTGGATGTGATCAGCAACGAGATCCTGCTCGAAGCCAACGCCTGGGGCGGCCACCTCGCCGCCTGCGCCTCGGAGGAAATGGACCACAGCCAGCCGGTGCCGGACATCTACCCGCGCGGTGATTTCCTGCTGCTGTTCGATCCCCTCGACGGCAGCTCCAACATCGACGTCAACGTCTCCGTCGGCACCATCTTCTCGGTGCTGCGCTGCCCGACCAATGTCGAACTGCCGGGCGACGACGCCTTCCTGCAGCCGGGCAGCAAGCAGATCGCCGCCGGCTACTGCATCTACGGGCCCAGCACCCAGCTGGTGCTGACCGTCGGCCATGGCACCCACGCCTTCACCCTGGACCGTGAGAAGGGCGAGTTCGTGCTGACCACCGAGAACATGCAGATTCCGGCGGCGACCCAGGAGTTCGCGATCAACATGTCCAACCAGCGCCACTGGGAAGCACCGATGCAGGCCTATGTCGGTGATCTGCTGGCGGGCAAGGAAGGCACGCGCGGCAAGAACTTCAACATGCGCTGGATCGCCAGCATGGTCGCCGACGTGCACCGCATCCTGACCCGCGGCGGCATCTTCATCTACCCGTGGGACAAGAAGGATCCGTCCAAGGCCGGCAAGCTGCGCCTGATGTACGAGGCCAACCCGATGGGCCTGCTGGTCGAACAGGCCGGCGGCGCCGCCTGGACCGGCCGCGAGCGCATCCTCGACATCCAGCCCGACCAGCTGCACCAGCGCGTGCCGGTGTTCCTGGGTTCGCGCGAGGAAGTGGCCGAAGCCGTGCGCTACCACCACGCGCACGACGACGCGCAGGGCTGATTGGCGGTTGCCTGACGACGGTCATGGCAGATCGATGACATGACCGTGGGGTGACACCGAGGGCGGCAAACGGCACCATCAAGCCGTTGCCGCCTAAGGAATGCACGCATGCACGAGCAGGGCCCGGTCGATTTCATCGAGGTCATCCACAACGCGGTCCCCAGCGAGGTCTGCGCGGCGATCGTCGAGCGCATGCGGGCGGCGCGTGGCCTGCAGCCCGGTGCCGTGGGCAGTGGCGTGTTCCCGGAACTCAAGCACAGCAAGGATCTGCGCATCAGCGGCCTTGATGGCTGGCAGGATGTGGACCATCAGCTGCAGCACGCGGTGTTCAACGGCCTGCTGACTTATCTACGCCGTTATCCACAGGCGTTGATCGCGCCGCTGATGTTGCAGATCCAGGACAGCAAGGGCCAACCGCGACGCCTGTCTGCCGAGGACTTCCCTGACATGCCGCAGCAGCAGCTGGCCGACCTGGCCCGCACCTGCCTGCGCCCGGGCGCCATCAACCTGCAGTGGTATGCGGCGGGCGAGGGCGGTTATCCGTACTGGCACTGCGAGCTGTACCCCAAGGATGCGCAGGCCGAGACCCTGCACCGGCATGTGTTGTGGACGCTGTACCTCAACGACGAATTCGAAGAGGGCGAAACCGAGTTCCTGTTCCAGGGGCGGAAGATCGCACCACGCACCGGCAGCCTGCTGATTGCGCCGACGGCGTTTACGCATACCCATCGTGGCAATCGGCCACAGGGTGGGGACAAGTTCATCGCGACGAGTTGGATCCTGTTCCAGAGTGCGCAGAAGTTATTTGGGGGGTAATGCGGTGCAGCAGCACATGTAACAACAGACCGCTACTTCCCTCTCACTGGGTGGGCCTGATCAAACGGTGAGGCGTCCGGGTCAGCTTTTCCCGTCCAGGCATCCAGTTGCCCAATGTCCAGTTCCGTTGTTCTAAATCTCTCAGAAACACGAGCAGGAATGTCACACTCTCCCCGCCATTCCAACGGGCTCTTCTGATCGAAGAGAGCGTCGACCTGAATATCAACGCGGCCCGGACTAGACGATACAATCGTAATCGTTCCTGACGATGCAGCGCCATAGCATCCATTCTTGCCCGCGAACGCACTGGGCCCGGTGCTACGGAATGCCTTGGCTATGCCATCCGCTATTTTGTAGGAATCGCCAGACTTTAGCCCGTCTGGCAACTCGACAGTGAGCTTCATGAAACTCGATCTATCGCTCCTCCACGAGGAATAGAATGTTCTGATTCCGAACACCTTGCGGTCGCCAGGGACGATCTGATGGCAATCGAAAAGAAGACGCCGACTATCGACCCGCAAACAGTCCTGAGCATTCATCGCCGCCTTATCGACGAAGAATCGAACACTCTTTGCTGCAGCTGCGTCGCCGCTGGGAATGGAAAACAGAAATGCACAGGCTGTCAACGTTAGAAAATTATTCACAGCTTTCTGTAGCAAGCTTGATCTTGGTAGCATTTCGGCTCGTTCTCCGCGCGGCCTCATCGTAGATTTCCTTGTGGCGCCCAGTGTACTTATCTCCATTTCCCGAGAGCACGCCTCTATTGCGATGGAGAACTTCATGGACGATGGTGTCATATAGCTCTCTCTTCTGAGCATCAGAAAGGACCTCAAGATACTGCTTGTCTAAGTAGAGCCTTCTGGTTACGTGATTGTACTGCCCGGCCACATTTCCCATATCCCTTACAAATGGGTCACGTGCAGGGAAATCAAGATCCGTTTCCGTTGCCTTCGCGAGTGCGTATAGGCGATCAATGTCCTCCTGAGTCAAACCTAGTGGATCAATGAAGTTTATTGGATTCCCTGAGACGTACGCGTAGGTATTCAATCCCCCCGCCAAGCCAATCGGATCACTCTGCACATACCGGCCAATGCTCGCGTCATAGTCGCGGAAGCCGTTGTACCAGAGTCCGCTTTCCGCGTCGTAGTACTGGCCCGGGAAGCCAATGTTCAACCCGCCAATCTCATCCTTCTGGACGCTACGTCCGTAGGCGTAGTTGTACGCCTTCCAGACGGTCTGCTGGCTTGGGCTGGTGACGAACTCCGGGCGTCCCAAATGATCGGTATGCACGTAATTGTGCTGCCCGCTGCGAGCAAGCCCAACCAGTTCACCTTCAAACCAGAAGTAGTTGGTCCACACCCCGTTGTTCAGCTCAGTCATGAGCTGGTTCTGGCCGGCGTAGAAGTAGCGGCTGTTGGTGGTCTGGTTGATCTTTGCAACGCGCTGCCCCTGCGCATTGAGCACGTAGTCAGTCGCAATGCCACCGATGTTGCTGCGGCTCATGCGATTGAAGGCGTCATACTCGTAAGTGCTGATCCGGCTGCCTGCGGTCTCGCTGATGCGGTTTCCCAATGCGTCGTACTGGTACTGACGGCTGCCGTCCTGGTTGGTGTAGTTCAGCACCCGGTTGCTCCCCGGGTCGATGCTGTATTGGGTCAGCTGATTTCCTGCCTGGTAGCGGTCGTGATTGCCGCCGGCATCGTAGGAAAGATTGTTGATGACACCGAAGCGGGTCAGCTTGGTCATACGACTCAACGCGTCGTAGCCGATCAACTGGGTCATGTTCGGGTCGACAGCGTCGACAATGGCGGTGATTTCGCCATCGCCGCTGTACTGATAGTCCCAATAGCTGACCTTGCTGCCATTGGGTCCCCAGACCGACATTGCGGTCAGCCGCCCCTCCTGATCGTGGTTGTAGCCCCGGGCAAGCCCGTTGCCGTAGGCCAGCCACTCATGCGCTCCCGTGACCTTCCAGTTTGCCTGGGAAATGATTGAGCACTGAGTCCCGTCGACCGTCGCCATCAACGCACTTGGTTTTCCTTGGGAGCCATATGTGTAGGTCGCCTTGTCACCGTTGGGATAGGTGATCTGGCTCAGGCGATTGATGCCGTCGTATCCATAGGTGGTGCTGTAGTCCGTCTTCTGACCAGACAGATCGGTGAAGTCGCGGCGTATCTGCAGCTGACCGTTCGGTGTATAGGCAAAATGGGTGGCGGTTCCGGGCCCTGAAGTGCCGCACAGTTGGCCTTTACCATTGCCGCACCAATCGTAGCTGTAACCCATTGTTCGGCCTTCTGCGCTCGCAGAAGTCATTCGTCCCAGACCGTCGTAGCCGAAGGAGACGACGCTGCCATCGGCCCGCGCCGTCGATGTCCGCAGACCTGCAGCATCGTACTGGTGCTGTGTCGTTCCCGTGTCCGGACTCACCTGTTTCCAAAGCTGGCCGAAACCATCGAATTCGTAGGTGGTAACGAGATTGCGGGGATCGCTCACACGGATCGGGCGATCTGCCAGATCGTAGGCAATCTGGGTCGTGCCCCCGGCGGCGTCGATTGATTTGATCAGGCGTCCACGCGGATCGTAACTCATACGGGTGACGCGATTCTGCGAATCGGTCACCTGGGTGACTCTCCCCTCTGCGTCGTAGACGTACCTTATGCTTCTTCCCTGCTCAGTGCTCTCGGATATCACACGCCCCAACTCGTCGTACTGATAGTTCACGGAAGAGACGATGGTATTTAGCCCCATCATGGCCAAGGCAATTGCGGACATGTCTTTTGGGCCTTCCTTAGCGTGGCTCTTCGCAGAATTTCGGGTTGCAGCTACCCTTGTCGTTTTCCGCCCTTACCGTCACCTGTGCCTGCGGCCCCCAAGAGGTGGGCCCAGATGCCAACTGGCCCATATACCCGAATTGCGCAACACCACTGCCGGTGTTCACGGGCGAGACGATCACGGTGAATGTGGCTACAGCGCCTGGTGCGACCGGAGACGAAAGCCCGATGGCCTCGCTGGTCCGCAACGTCCTCAGGACCATATAGGTATCGCTTGGATTCCAGATGACATTGCCAGTGTTCCGGAACTGGAATGTCACGCTGGATGACTGGCCATTGAAGATATGAGGCGCCGAGGTTGATGCGGAAACCAGCTCGGCGCTACGCACCACAGCAGGTACGGTAAAAGCACCTGAGCGATTGATGGTCAGGTTCGGACCGCCAACAGGCGAGATACCGTGCACGTATAGTGCTTTGCCTCCGTGATTCGATCGTACGTTGCCGTCAAGAGGAATCTTGAACCAATAGGCACTTCCGCGTGCCTGACACGCGTTGGCAACGTTTCCGTCGGTGGCCAAGTTGGCGCGGCTCGAAGCGACGAATGTACCGCCACCAGCTGCGCCACCGGCATAGACGTGTACGTCGATCGAGGCGTCCACGCCAGCTGAGCAGGCCCAGCCTTCAATGAAGAAGTTCCAGTTGCCGTCCTGGGTCACGCCGCCGATGTCACCAACGATGTTTGCAGTTGGAATCGCAAACACCCCTGAGTTCGCGAGCGGTCGATCCTGGCCGCGGCCCTGCGGAGATTGGCCGTAGACGGAGAATTTGCGACCGCCCAACTGTTGCCTCTGGGCTAGCGATATCGGCAACTGATACCTATAGGCACTACCTGATGCTTTGCAAGCCGCAGCAACACCTGGCTCGCTGGCAAGGTTTGCCTGAGTGCTACCCAGATAGACGTTGCCATCGGCGTAACCGTCCACCTGGATTGACCCAGCCGAGCCGGTGGAGCAGGCCCAGCCACGTACGAACCAGTTCCACTGCGCATCATGGGTGATTTCGTCAATCACGCCGCTCACCACCGAATCCAGCGGATAGTCGGTTTGTGAAACCTCGGTGCGCGTGCGATTGGAGGCGTTGTTGTAGCTATGACGGGTCCACGCCCACTTGCCGTCCCCCATCGAACGGACTTCCTGTGTCAGGCGGCGCCCTGCATCGTAGCCGTAGCGGACTGTTACGCCATCAGGCTGGGTAAGCGAGGCGATGTCACCTGCAGCGGTGTAGCCAAAGGCGGTCGTCGCCCAGCCGGTTCCCGAACTGGTTCTGTCGAATAGAACGCGGCCGCGGCCGTCGTACGTCAGCTCTCGCACACCACCGTTCGCGTTGACGATGCGCCCCGGCAGCCCAAGTCCGTTGTAGTTGGAATAGCTGATCGTGTGACCAAGCGCGTTGGTGACACTGGTCAGATCGCCCTGACTGTTGAATACGGAGGTGACGTCGTCCTGCGCAAGCGGTCCATCGACTTTGATGGAGGCCTTCAATCCGTTGGGGTGATAGGTATACGTGCTTCGGGTCACTCGCGTCTGGCTGGGCACTCCACGTGCCGTCAGATTGCGCTCGGTTGCGCTGGCCACGTTTCCGCGATCGTCATAGGAGTAGGCAACTTCAAGATCACCCACCACCGTTGTCTTGAGGAGTCGGTTGCGGGTGGTATCCCACTCCTGCAACGTTGTACGTTCGGCCGAGCTCCCGACCGCTTCCACCCGCTTCAGCAGGTAGCCCTGTGCGCTGTAGTCGAAGTTGGTCAGATTGTCCTGGAAATCATGGACCAGATCCGGATATCCGTTGGCGTCATAACTCTGCTCCTTGTAGCTGGCAGGGCAGTTCGGCGACGGATCACCCTTGGTCGATACCATCTTTCCGTCCTTGAACGTGTAAGTGGTGCTACGACCAAGAGGGTTGATCACAGTGACATCAATATCGACGGGCCGCGTAAGGCTCGGCGCAGCGGCGGCCGTCATACCGAGAGCGCTCTCCATCGGCAGCGAGTCAACAGGCAGCGAGCGCGGTTGATAGCAGATCCGTGAGCCTCCGGTGCGCTGTTCGCACCATCCACGCTCTTCATCGGCACGGATACCGCCGGGTCGAGTCGGAGCGGGGGGCGGAAGCACCGGTTCGGTGCTGCGTACGGCGTAGCTGAAGCGGAACCGCTCAATGCCACCGTTGTGCTCTGTGCTGATGGCGCGGCGCTCCGCGTCGTACGCAAACGTGGAATAGCGCACGTCATTAAAAGACTTGCCAGTCAGGGCACCCGGGAAGCGGGCATCTTCGTAGTGGTAACTGATCTTCGTTGCAGGTGTGCCAGGCAGCGTCGTGCTGGCGAGCCGCCCACGTCCGTTCCCGAACACATTGGGGGTATAGGTGTAGCGATAGATGTTGCCGGCCGGGTCGGTCACCTGGGAGACCTGTCCATTGGTCCAGCCAAAGCTGATACTGCGTCCCGAGGAGTGGGTGACCTTCTGCAGGTAGCGATCGGTATAGGAGAACGTCCAGCTCACACCTTGCTCATTGCTGAGCCGGGTGATGTAGCCCTCGGCGTTGTAGATTTCCGTCCCGTTGTTTTCGTTTCGAAGCGTGAACGTGCCGTCTCCGTTCGCGGCGAGATACGCGATGGGCTGGGCCTTGTCCTCGTACCAGCGGCCGCTGGCTGGATCCTTGAGATACTTGATGCGGCGACCGTCGGGCCGTTGTACCCACGCCAGCTGGTTTGCATCGGTGAACGCGAGCGAATAGTCGAAGTTGCTCAGCCAGTGATTGCCGAACAGACCGGTCGCGCTCCAGTAATGATTGTAGTTGCGCTGCAGGAACAGGCCCATTTCGCCCTGGCTGGCGAAATCGAGTTCCGGCTCGACCTTGTTGCCGCTGTAGAGCACGACAGGATTGCCCTTGCGGCCATTACAGTCCTTCTCCTTGTCATCGGTCGGCTGTTCCTTCGCCGTTTCGGTCGGAATTGCACCGCCGCCACCGCCATTGTCCATCTGTGACTCGGACAGGTGGACACCACTGCCGCCGCCAAATCCAAAACCGCCTGCACCGCCACCTCCAACAGGGAGCGTGGCGGTGACTTGAACGGTTTCGAGGGTGTTCGCCGCGGTTGCCAATGTCATCGGCAGGGAAAGCAGCGGCAGAAGAAGAAGACGGGACTGCAGGGTGTTCCGTGTTGCAACGTGCGTCATGCGTTTGCCTAGCTCCTCATCCGAGACCGACTCATTCAGTCATCGGGAATTCATGTTTGTGACGAGTGTATGACGGCGCGAAGGGATGGTGCAATGACATGGGTGTTCTTTTTCATGCATTGCCCATCGATATGGCAAGCACAGCCCAGCGCGACAAGTCATTGATGCGTTCGACAGTAGTTGTACGCGTCTTAGAAGAGCGACCCCTGCGGCGAATCCTTCCTCGGCGGCAACGGCTTCAGGAACCGGCTGCAATCCAGCTTCGGCCAGTGGCTGTTCTGCGCATTGAAGCCCAGACGTTTGCGCGCCAGCTTGAAGCGGTTGTTCAACAGATCGGCATACACGCCCTGGCCCCGCATGCGCGTGCCGAACTGGCTGTCGTAGTCCTTGCCGCCGCGCAACTGCTGGATGGTACTCATCACATGTGCGGCGCGATCTGGATGATGGGTGTCCAGCCACTCGCGGAACAGCGGCGCCACTTCCAGTGGCAGGCGCAGCAGCACGTAGCCTGCGGTGCTGGCACCGGCATCGTGTGCGGCCTCCAGCACGGCTTCCAGTTCGCTGTCGTTGATCCACGGGATCACCGGCGCCACCATCACACCCACCGGAATGCCCGCTTCATGCAGGCGCTTCATCGCACGCAGCCGTGCATGCGGCGCCGACGCGCGTGGCTCCAGCTTTGCGGAGAGATGCGGGTCCAGCGAGGTTACCGAGAAATGCACGCTGACCAGGTTCTCCGCCGCCAACGGTGCAAGCAGATCGATATCGCGCTCGACCAGCGCGTTCTTGGTGATCAACGAAAACGGATGCTTGGTTTCCAGCATCACTTCGATCAACTGGCGGGTGAGTTTGAACTTGCGCTCGATCGGCTGGTACGCGTCGGTGTTGATGCCCAGCGCGATCGGCTGCGGCACGTAGCCCGGCTTCGACAGCTCCTTGCGCAGCAGCTGCGGCGCATTGGTCTTGGCGAACAGCTTGGTCTCGAAGTCCAGGCCTGGCGACAGGTTCAGATAGGCGTGCGAGGGTCGCGCGAAGCAGTACGAGCAGCCGTGCTCGCAACCGCGATAGGGATTCACGGATTGACTGAAGCCGACGTCCGGCGAGTTGTTGCGGGTGATGATGCTGCGCGCGGTTTCGGCGCGCACTTCGGTGCGCAGGCGAGGGGCGAGGAACTCTTCGCTCTCGTCGACCGCCCAGCCGTCGTCCACCGCCTCGCTGACGGTGCTTTCAAAGCGCCCGGCAAGGTGGGACGTGGAACCTCGGCCCTTGATCGCAATACCCATTGCGGCAGGGTACGTCGTGGTTGTCTCAATGGCTGCGACGGCCGCCTGAAGGGTTCAGCGCCACCCGTAGAGTCGAGCCTTGCTCGACTGCACCCAGGGTGGCCCCAGACCGAAGTCGAGCAGGGCTCGACTCTACAGGGGAGGGGTCAGAGCAGCGCCAGGTACCCGCGCACCGTGGCGTCCAGCCCGTCGTACAGCGCCTCACCGATCAGCGCGTGGCCGATCGACACCTCCAGCACGTCCGGCACGTTGGCCAGGAAATCGCGCAGGTTGTCCTGCGACAGATCGTGGCCGGCGTTCACGCCCAGGCCAACGGCCTGTGCACGGCGTGCGGCAGTGGCGAACAGCGCCAGCATCGCGTCAGCATCACCAGCCGCATGCGCCTCCGCATAGGGCCCGGTGTACAGCTCGATGCGGTCCGCACCCACTTCGGCCGCCTGCTCCAGCAGCGGGTTGCCCGCGTCGACGAACAGGCTGACCCGGCAACCCATCGCTTTCAACTCGGCCACCAGCGGACGCAGTCGTTCGGCATCCCGCTCAAAGTCGAAACCATGATCGGAGGTGATCTGGCCGTCGCTGTCAGGCACCAGGGTGGCCTGTGCCGGACGGGTCTGTGCACACAGCGGCAGCAGCCCCGGATAACCCTCGCGCGGTGGTGCGAACGGATTGCCTTCGATGTTGAACTCCACCCCACGCGCACGGGTCAGCGTGGACAGGGCCAGCACGTCCTCGGCGGTAATATGACGGCGGTCCGGTCGAGGATGCACGGTGATGCCATGCGCGCCGGCATCCAGGCAGGCCTGGGCGGCGCGTACCACGTCCGGTTCGGCACCGCCGCGCGAATTGCGCAGGACGGCGATCTTGTTGACGTTGACGCTGAGCTGGGTCATGGAACGAAACTACTTGGAAAGAGGGGATGGATCGTGATCGTTGGGGTCGTCACCGCGGCGGGCCTGGGCCTGTTCGCGCAGGCGGCGCAGTTCTTCGGCATCGACCAGTGTGGACGGATCGCGCTGTGGATCACCGAAACGGGCCACATAGCGGCCGCGTACCCAGGCCAGCAGGAAGGCGAGGGCGGCCAGCAGGCACAGGGTCATCAGCCCGGGGCTGGGGGTCTTCAGCGCGAAGGCGAAACAGCCCAGCGCCAGCAGCAGGTACAACCAGTACATAGTCGGGCTCCCCGGATGATCGGCGCAGTGTAGCGCTGCGTCAGAGCAGCGGCGAGGCCAGCCGGGCGAAGGCCTCGGGCAGGCGGTGCAGCCACAGCGAACGACCGGCCTGGTCGTGCACCCGCGTGGAACGGTCGAATTCGCCCTGCAGCAGTTCGGCCAGCGCAGCCACCCGGTCACGGTCGCTGATCATCATCGACAGCTCGAAGTTCAGCCGGAAGCTGCGGTGATCGAAGTTGGCACTGCCGACAATGCAGACGTCGTCATCGGCGATGAAGGCCTTGGTATGCAGCATGCGCGGGCCGTACTCGTAGATCTTCACTCCGGCATGCAGCAGCTCGTCGAAGTAGGAGCGGGCGGCCTGGGTGACGAACCAGGAATCGCTCATCTTCGGCACAAGCAGGCGCACGTCCAGCCCGCCCAGCGCGGCCGAGGTCAGGGCCATCCGTGCCGCTTCGCCGGGCACGAAGTAGGGCGTGACCAGCCACACGCGCTCGTGTGCTTCCTGGATGGCTGCCACGTGCAGGCGGTGGATGGTTTCCCAGCCCGAGTCCGGGCCGGAGACCAGCACCTGGGCGTTGATCGCACCATCGCCGCGCAGCGGCATGTCGGCTGGCCACAGACGCGCGATGTCCATGCGCGAGGGATCCTGTCCACTGGCGTAGAGCCAGTCCTCGGCGAACACCAGCTGCAGGCTGCGCACGACGTGGCCGCGGATGCGCATGTGCAGGTCGCGGTAGGCATCCGCCCTGCGGCTTTCATCCTCGTCGTCGGTGATGTTGATGCCACCGGTGAAGGCGAGGCGGCCATCGATGATCACCAGCTTGCGATGCGTGCGCAGGTTCAACCACGGGCGCTTGAACGGCTTCAGCAGCTGCCGTGGGTGGAACCAGATCGCTTCGCCACCGGCGTCGAGCAGCGGCTGCAGGAAGCGCCGGGGCAGGGCCGACGAACCCACCGCGTCGAGCAGCAGGCGCACCTGCACGCCGGCCCGCGCACGTTCCACCAACGCGTCGCGCAGGGCGGTGCCGGCGTGGTCCGGGTTGAAGATGTAGTACTCCAGGTGGACGTGATCGCGGCTCTGCGCGATGGCGTCCAGCAGGGCCGCGTAGGTTGCCGCGCCGTCTACCAGCCAGGTGACTTCGGTGGCGCTGCTCGGCGCCAGTCCTGTCGTGGCCTGGGCGATCTTGGCCAGTTCGGTGCAGTCGGCATCGGGCGGACAGACATCGCTGTAGTGCTCCATACCCGAACGCGCGCGGCCACGGCGCAGGCGCTGCCGCTTCACCTTCTGCGGGCCCAGCAGGTAGTAGATGAACAGGCCCAGATAGGGCAGCAGCGCCAGTGACAGGATCCAGCTCAGCGTGGCCACTGGCTCGCGCTTCTGCAGCATGATCCAGCCCGCCAGCGCGAACAGGTACAGCAGATAGGCGACCGCCAGGATCGTGCCAAGGTGGGCGATGCCGTCGAGCCAATGGCGCAGGGAGTCGAAGAGGGCGAGCATCCGCCGATCATAGCGGGCACGTGCTCCCTGATGGGGTCAGATCCCTTTCCTGCGGGAAAGGGATCTGACCCCGACGGGCCCCGCAGGCACAAAAAAAGACGCCCCTGTTTCCAGGGGCGTCTGCAGTCGCGTCATGACTGTTGTGTTGCGGTGTAGCGTTTACTGCTGCACAAAACCGATCTTCTTCATCTGAGCATTCTTCGCGGCGGCCAGAACCTTGGCCATCACGTCGTACTCGGAATCCGGGCTGGCGTCGATGCGCAGTTCCGGCTGGTTGGTCGGGTCACGCTGGACCTCCTGCTCCATCCGCTGCTGCAGCTCGCTCGTATTGATCGGGCTGTTGTTCCACGAGACCTGGTTGCTGGCGTCGATCTTGAGTTCGATCGGCGGCGGCGGTTCGACCAGCTGCGGCGGTGGGTTGAGCACGCGCTGCGGCAGGTCCACGGCGATCGGGTACGTCATGATCGGCGCGGTCACGATGAAGATGATCAGCAGAACCAGCATCACGTCCACGAGGGGCGTGACGTTGATGTCTGCCATGGGGCCCTTGCCACCACCACTACTGAATGCCATGGCTTATTGCCCCTTTTCTTTGGTCGCGACGAAGCCGACGTCCAGCATGCCCTGCTCCTGCGCGACCTTGGTCAGGTCGTTGATGACGCGCATCTTGGTGGTGCGGTCACCACGCAGGTTCAGCGGCGGCTGCGGGGTCTGCTGGGCGGCGGTCGCCAAGCGCGACTCGAGAGTCTGCTTGTTGATTTCTTCGTCGTTCCAGTAGATCGAGCCGTCTTCCTTGACTGCCAGGGTGATCGGTCCGGAACGCTTTTCAGCATCTTCCGGCTTCTGGATCAGGTTGGCTTCCGGCAGATCCACCTTGACCTTGTGGGACATCAGGGGCGCCGTGATGATGAAGATGATCAGCAGCACCAGCATCACGTCCACGAGGGGCGTAACGTTGATGTCGGCCATGGGGCCGCCGCTGTTACCACTACTGAAAGCCATAACGGGCTCCGTCTAGATCTTGGTGACTACTTACGTTCGTCGCTGGGTGACGCGCGCCGCAATTAGCGGACGCGCGAGCCGGTGGCGAAGAAGTCGTGCAGGTCGTGCGCGAAGGTATCGAACTTGCTGATGGTCGCGCTGTTGATCTTGCTGAAGAAGTTGAAGGCGAACACGGCCGGGATCGCGACGAACAGACCGATCGCGGTCATGATCAGCGCTTCACCCACCGGGCCGGCAACGGCGTCGATCGAAGCGGAGCCGGTGGCACCGATCTTGATCAGCGCGCCGTAGATGCCCCACACGGTACCCAGCAGACCGACGAACGGAGCAGTTGCACCGACGGTGGCCAGCAGGGTCATGCCCGACTGCAGCTTGTTGCTTTCGCGGGTGACCGCCTGACGCAGAGCGCGGTCGACGAACTCCGAACGGCTCAGGTTCTCACCGACGCCGCCGGTAGCACCGCCTTCAGCGCGCTGGTGGTGGGCAGCTGCCTGGGCAGCGTCCAGGGCGATCTTCGAGAACGGCTCGGAAGCCGGCTGTTCTTCCATCGCACGGATGGCGTCCTGCGCGTTCGGGGTGTCCCAGAACAGGCTGACGACGCGATCAGCGGCGCTCTTCAGGCGGGTGGCGCGGAAGATGTTGATGACGGTCCAGTACCAGGACATGGCCGACATGATGACCAGGGTCAGCAGCACGACCCAGGAAACCGCGAAATCACCCGGCTTGGTGGTCATTTCGTGGATCAGGTGCTCGAAGCCCATCTGCGACAGGGCGTTGGACGGATTGCCCCCGGCAGCAGCGGCGATGAAAATTTCCTGCAGCATGACGCTTACCTTTGTTGTGTGTGGTGATAAAGGGTGTAGCTAAGCTAAACAATCGAACTGGGAGCGGGGGTGGCCAGGTGGCCACCCGGACGCATCAGTTCAGCGCAAAGTTGACCGGGACGCGAACGCGACCTGCCGCCTTCTTACCGCCAGATTCAGCGGCGTTGAAGCGCCACTTGCGAGCTGCTTCCATCGCAGCACGGTCCAGGTCGCGGTTACGGCTGGACTTTTCCACCGTGACATTGGTGACGTTGCCGTTGGCATCGACATCAATGATCAGGATCACTTCGCCCTGGATACCCGCGCGGAAGGCTGCCGGCGGGTAACGCGGCGGATTCATGGCCTTCGAGGAGATATCCACGCTGGCCTCGATCGAGGTCGGCGGAGCCGGCGGCGCGGGCGGCGACGGCGGGGTGACGATATCGTTCGGACGCGGTTCCGGCACGTCCACGACCGGCGCCTGCGGCGGCGGCGGGACCGGCGACGGCTTCGGCGGCGACAGATTCTTCACCGGCGGTGGCGGAGTATCCTGCGGCGGCGGCGGCGGCGGTGGGGGCGGCGGCGGCGGCGGCGCGTCGACGATGGTCACCATGACGTTGCGCTCCTTCTCAGCCACGGCCTTGGGAGCCACGGCGGGGATCAGGAGCATCATGAACGCGGCCAGATGCAGGGCAATTACAAACGCGATGCCGACGATGCGAGGCCAGCTCAGCCCCTTCTCATCGGGTTGTTCGTACCGGTGAACGACTAGTTGTTCCGTCATGCGCCAAGAGCTCAATAGTGGGGCCGGGGATGCCGGGGGCGGAATCCCTGATCAGCGGTGCATGACACCGCAGGAACCTCCAAGCTTATACCAATCCTGAGCGCCTGCGCATCAACTGTGCAGGCATTCAGGCGTTATTCCTACTTACTTCAGGTTGATGATTTTTTTTGCATCAGCCTGGTTCTTCACACCCTTCGCCAGCGCCTGCTGGGCGGCCTGCTTGGCCTCCGGGATGCGACCTTCGGCATGCAGGACGCGTGCCAGGTTCAGGTAGGTCTCACCGTCCTTGGACAGCGGGGCAGCCTTCTGCCACGCATCGATCGCCTGCGGCACCTGGTCGGAGTAGTAGTAGGACTGGGCCAGCGCCAGGTAGACCTGGTAATCCGGCTTCAGGATGCCCTTCTGCAACCCTTCGTTGATGACCGCGATGACGTCCTTTTCCTTGTGTTCGGTGTTGGCATAGATCGAGTACAGCTGCTTGTACTCGCGCTCTTCGGTGAGCTGGCCGCTGCTGCGCAGCTTGTCCATCACCGCAGCCGCCTTGTCCATCTGGTCGGCCTGCATGTACATGCTGGCCAGGTTCAGCTGGGCCTTCTTGTCATTCGGGTTCTTGGCGGCCAGTGCCTCGGCTTCCTTCACCGCTTCACCGGACTGGCCGGCTTCGGAGAGGGCCGCCATCAGCAGCTGGTTCCAGTTGTCCTTCGGTTCGGTGGCGCCGGCGATGGCCTGCTTCAGCACCGGGATCGCTTCCTGGTAGCGCTCCAGCTGGTACAGCGCCTGGCCCTTGGCGATCAGCTCTTCAGGCTTGGTCGACTTGCTCTCGGCGAAGTACTTGTCCAGGGTCGCCAGGCCTTCGGCGGTCTTGTCTTCCTGCAGCTCCAGCTGGCCCAGCATCAACATCGACTGGAAGTGGCCGTTGTTGTCCAGGCCGTTGAACTGCAGGACCTGCTTCAGGTAGGCGATCGCCGCTGCGGTGTCGTCGGTCTGGTAGGCGGCCTGCGAGGCCAGCTGCGCAGCCAGCGACTTGTCGTACTCGTTCGCGGCGCTGTCAGCCAAGATGGCGTCGGCCTGCGTGCGCGTCTCCGGGAACTTTTCCTTGTTGTAGCTGTCGATCATCTTCTGCAGCTTGCTGCCCAGCTTGGCCGATGCCTTGACGGTCGGCTCCTCGCGGGTCGCGTTCGGGTACAGCGCTTCGGCCTTGGCCTGCTTGCCGCCGCGGTTGCCACGCTCGGAGGAACGCGAGGACTGCGCGAAGGCATCGGTGACCACGGCGCCGGTCAGGGCGGTCGCGACGAGGACGGAAAGCACAGCTTTGTGGTTACGGAAAATCATCGTTCACCTCGATCGAACCGCCGGATAGCGGCAAAGTCGGACTGTCAGAAAAATCTGAGCCGCCAAACGTATCAGAAACAGATGGCGTGAGAAATCGTTTTATGTGCTGCAATACAGCATAGAACTGCGCACTCATCCGCACTTTGGCCGCAGCCCGGCCGCCTGCGCCTGCTGATAGACCGGCGTCAGTCCCGGTGCATCGCGTCGCAGTTCCTGGATACGGTTGGCTGGATCGGGGTGGGTGGACAGCCATTGCGGGCTGCGGCCGCCACTGGCGGCCATCATGTTCTGCCACAGGTCGACCGCCTGCGCCGGGTTGAAACCGGCCTGGGCCATCAGTCGCTGGCCGATCACGTCGGCCTCGCTTTCCTGGGTCCGTGAACCGGGCAGCAGGAAGGCGGTCTGCGCGCCCATGCCCCCGAGCTGGTTGACGGTGCTGGCAGCGCCTTCTCCGTAGGCCGCGCCGGCCAGCGCACCCAGCACGGCCAGCCCGGTCTGCGCACCCATCTGCCGGGTGATGCGCTCTTCGTGGTGGCGGGCGATGACGTGGCCGATTTCATGGCCGATTACGGCAGCCAGCTGATCCTGGTTCTTGGCGACGGTGAAGATGCCGGTGTTCACGCCGACCTTGCCACCGGGCAGGGCGAAGGCGTTGGGCTCCTTGTCGACGAACACGGCCGTCTCCCACCGTACGCCACGGTATTGAGGCGGCAGCTGCGCGACCAGGGCGTTGACCACGCACTGCACGTAACCGTTCTGGCGGCCGTCGGTGCTGATCTTTTCCTTCTGCTTGGTTTCGGCGAACGCCTGTGCGCCGAACTGGTCCAGCTGCGCCTGCGACACCCCGCCCACCATCTGCCGACGGCCGGTAGGAGAGGTCGTGGTCGCGCAGGCGCTGACTAGGGTGGTGATGACAAGGGCCAGCAGCAGTTGTTTCATGGATCCACCCCCGTGTTCATATGCGCAGTGTGTAGCGTAGCGGCTTAATCTTTCGTCAAGCGGACACGGCGCTACGTTGCCCCGAAGAACACAAGCGCGGCAAGCGCCACGCCGTTGTTCAGCGCGTGCGCGGTGATCGCGGCCCAGAGCGTGCCGGTGCGCTGGTACAACCAGCAGAACGCGGCACCCATGCCGCCATAGACCAGCCACAGCTGCGCGATCTCGGCCGGGCCGTTGGCACTGGTGCCAGGGATTTCATGGATCAGGGCGAAAGCAAGGCTGCTCAGTACCACGCCCAGCCACGGGCGCCCGGCCTTCCACAGGCGGCCAAACAGCACGCGGCGGAACAGCAGCTCCTCGTAGGCCGGTGCCAGTACCACCGCGAACAGCACCAGGAACAACGGGAAGCGCGCGATCGCACTCTGCATCAGCGCCAGATTGGTGGGAACCGGCTCGATGCCGAACTGCTTGGCCAGGAAGGCGATGCCATTGCTGCCGAGCACGATCAGGGTCGCCACCAGCAGGGTCCAGCCCCAGGTGGAGGGACGGCGCAGCGCCTGGCGCGACGCGTGGCGCTCGGCGGCATTGGCCGGCCGTCGCCAGAAGTACAGCAGCAGCGCGGCGCCGCCGGTGGCAAACAGCGCCATGAGAATCTGCGCAAGCGCGCCCGGCTGGCCCAGTGACGCCGCTACCGAACTGGCGTCGGGGGCACCAGCGCCGGCCTGCGCGTTCGCGTAACCGACCACCACGCCACGGTACAGGCCCCATAGCAGGCCGCTGATCAGGCTCAGGCCGAACAGGGTGACAGCGGCGATACCCAGGTCGATGAAAAACCCCGCCAACGGCGAAACGGCACGCGGCGCGGCAGAAGCCGGCGGAACCGGGGGCGGAGCGGAAACCGGGGCGGATGCGGACATCAGGTACCTGCGTTCAAGAGTCGAAGGCCGGCGCGCCTCCCCGCGCACCGGCCGTGTCCCGATTGTGTCAGATATCCAGGTTTGCGACCTTTAGCGCGTTGTCTTCGATGAAGTCGCGACGCGGTTCGACGACATCGCCCATCAGCGTGCTGAAAATCTGGTCGGCAGCGACAGCATCTTCGATGCGCACCTGCAGCAGTCGACGGGTTTCCGGATTCACCGTGGTGTCCCACAACTGCTCCGGATTCATTTCACCCAGACCCTTGAATCGCTGGATCTGGCGGCCGCGCTTGGCCTCCTCGAGCAGCCAGTTCTGTGCCTTGGCAAAGCTGTCGACTTCGATCGACTTGGCACCGCGGGAAATGGTCGCGCCTTCGCGGACCAGACCGTGCAGCAGCTTCGATGCCTGGTGGATCGCGCGCAGTTCGCCGCTTTCGAAGGCCGACATCGGCAGCACCTGGATGTGCTGTTCGCCCATGTGGCGACGGGTCACCAGCACAGCGGCCGGGCGCTCGTCGTTGGCGTCCTGCAGTTCCAGCGTGAAACGCGGGCTGCCCAGGCTGCCCTGGTTGAGACGCTTGGCCAGTGCATCCAGGCCGTCGCCTTCGCCGGCAGCGCGCAGGCTTTCCAGGTCCATCGGGACGAAGTCGACCAGCGCTTCAAGCAGGTTGCGGTCGTAGCGGTGTGCGTTGCGCTCGATCGAATCCAGCGCCGCCGCGTAGGCCAGCAGCAGCTTCTCCAGCGCCAGGCCTTCGATGCCGGGCTCGCCGGTGGCCGGCACCAGTGCAGCGTTTTCCACTGCGCTGCTGGCCAGGTAGCTGTCCAGCGCCGGGTCGTCCTTCAGGTACAGCTCCTGCTTGCCCTGCTTGATCTTGTACAGCGGCGGCAGGCCGATGTAGACGTAACCGCGCTCGATCAGCTCCGGCATCTGACGGTAGAAGAACGTCAGCAGCAGGGTGCGGATGTGGGCGCCGTCGACGTCGGCGTCGGTCATGATGATGATCTTGTGGTAACGCAGCTTGTCCGGGTTGTACTCGTCACGGCCGATGCCGGTGCCCAGCGCGGTGATCAGCGTACCCACCTGGTCGGAGGACAGCATGCGATCGAAACGCGCGCGTTCCACGTTGAGGATCTTGCCGCGCAGCGGCAGCACCGCCTGGTTCTTGCGGTTGCGGCCCTGCTTGGCCGAACCACCTGCCGAGTCACCCTCGACGATGAACAGTTCGGACAGCGCCGGATCCTTTTCCTGGCAGTCGGCCAGCTTGCCCGGCAGGCCAGCGATGTCCAGCGCGCCCTTGCGGCGGGTCAGGTCGCGGGCCTTGCGCGCCGCTTCACGTGCACGTGCGGCATCGACGATCTTGCCGGCGATCGCCTTGGCTTCGTTCGGGTTTTCCTGCAGGAACTCTTCCAGGCGCGCACCGAAGGCGTTTTCCACCGCCGGACGCACGTCGGAGCTGACCAGCTTTTCCTTGGTCTGGCTGGAGAAGCTCGGGTCCGGCACCTTCACCGACAGCACTGCGATCATGCCTTCGCGCATGTCATCGCCGGTCAGGTTGATCTTGGCCTGCTTGGCGATGCCGTTCTGCTCGATGTAGTTGTTGAGCACACGGGTCAGCGCACCGCGGAAACCGGCCAGGTGGGTACCGCCGTCCTTCTGCGGAATGTTGTTGGTGAAGCAGTACATCGTCTCCTGGTAGGAGTCGGTCCACTGCAGCGCCACGTCGACGACGATGCCGTTGTGCTCGCCGGTGACTGAAATGACGTTCGGGTGCAGCGGGGTCTTCAGCTGGGCCAGATGCTCCACGAAGCTGCGGATGCCGCCTTCGTAGTGGAAGTCATCGCGACGGCCATCGCCACGCTCGTCGGCAAGGACGATCTTGACGCCGGAGTTCAGGAACGACAGCTCGCGCAGGCGGCGGGCCAGGATGTCGTAGTGGAATTCCACGTTGTCGTGGAAGGCGACGGTCGACGGCCAGAAGCGCACGGTGGTACCGCGCTTGGTGGTGGCTTCCAGCTTGGCCAGCGCAGTCACGGCTGCGCCGTTGCTGAATTCCTGCTGGTAGTGGGAGCCATTCTGGAACACGTCCACCAGCAGCTTCTGCGACAGCGCGTTGACCACGCTGACGCCGACGCCGTGCAGGCCGCCCGAAACCTTGTAGCTGTTGTCGTCGAACTTGCCGCCTGCGTGCAGGACGGTCATGACCACTTCGGCCGCAGACACTTCGCGACCGAGCTTGGCGCTCATCTGCTCGTGCTTGCCGGTCGGAATACCACGGCCGTTGTCGGACACCGAGACCGAGCCGTCGGCGTGGATCGTCACTGCAACGTGGTCGGCGTGGCCGGCCAACGCTTCGTCGATCGAGTTGTCGACGACCTCGAACACCATGTGGTGCAGACCGGTGCCGTCATGCACGTCGCCGATGTACATGCCGGGACGCTTGCGGACAGCCTCCAGGCCTTCCAGGGCGGTAATGCTGTTGGCGTCGTAATTGCCGTTGTTTGCCGGGGTGTTCTGTTCGTCGCTCATTGCGCTTGCCATAGGCTCCGCAGGTCGGGCACCGCTTGGGGCGATGCGCCGAGAATGAAAGGATTCCAACCCGAATTATACCAGCCGGGGTCGAGCGGCCCTGGTGTGCCCACTATGGCACAGCCACGATCTGTGCATGTTCCACGTGGAACCGGGCAATGTGGGTCAGTTCCTGCAGCGCCGCTGGGGTTTCGGTGGCGGTAATGAATATCTGTGCGGGCCCATTGAGCAGACGCTCCAATACCCGCGCCTGATGGGTACGATCCAGCTCCGAGGCCAGATCGTCCAATGCGATCACCGGCCATTCGCCTCGCTGTTCCGCATAGTCCTCCGCCTGTGCCAACAGGCACGCCAACGCCGTCAGCTTGGCCTGGCCGCGGGACAGCGCATCACGACCTGGAATGCTGTGAAAATCCACACTCCAGTCCGCGCGGTGCGGGCCCACCGAGGTATACCCGGCCTGCCGGTCACGTTCCCGGGCCAGAAGCAGGGCATCGGCCAAGGGAAGCTCATGCCGCCGCCAACCGGGGCTCAGCTCCAATCCCTGGATACCGAGCTGTGGAGCGAGGCTGGCGGCCAAGGCGACCGTGCGCTGCTGCAGACGCTCCAGGTAGTGCTGGCGGCGGCTGGTCAGTGGTTCTCCTGCCTCGGCCAGCTCGTGATCCCAGGTATCGAGCATCCGCGACGGCCCGCCCTGCTTGAGCAGGGCATTGCGCTGCTTCAGCGCCCGGGAGTAGCGACGCCACAGGGACAGAAAATCCGGTTCCACGTGGAACAAGCCCCAATCGAGGAAGCGGCGGCGGGGTTCACCACCACCACTGACCAGTGCATGGCTCCCGGGCTCGAACGTCACCACGGCCAGCGCTGCGCAGAGATTACCCAACTGTGCGACATCCTCGCCGTCCAGTCGCCCCTTCCAGTCCTGACCACTGTGGCGCAGGCCGGCTTTTCGGCGGTGGGGCGGGCGATGGGCACGCTGTTCGTCCCATTCCACGAAGATTTCCAGCGCTTCCTGGCCTTGGCGTACCAGACCGTCGCGCACCCGGCCACGGAAGCTGCGGCCATAGGCCATCAAGTGCAGGGCTTCGAGCACGCTGGTCTTGCCGGCACCGTTGTCGCCGGTCAGCAGGTTCAATCCCGGCTGGGGCGACAGGTCCACCGCACTGAAACGACGCAGTTGATGCAAGGCGAGGCGGCGGATCTGCATGGGGCGCGAAAGACCATCCGCACAAGGCGGTAGAGGGGCAGGGAATCCATCAGCTTACTGCATCGGTCAAGCCAGCCGTGCCGCGCCAGACATCGCCACTGTGCTGAAGCCTCTGTCTGGCAACCCTACGCGTGTTCCACGTGGTGGCGCTCCCTCACCTGGGCTCGCCTGAGTCTGGATACGCCCGGGAATCCTTGAATTCTGAGCGGCGGCGCAGGGTACCGGACCTCAGATTTCAGCGATTTCAGCCTCATTCCGCGAGCATCGCCAGGTGCCCCGACGGTGGTTTGCGCGAACACCGCGCAGATTTCTTGAAATCTGGGATGCGATGCCCTGTAGGGTTCCACAGATTTCAAGGAATTCGAGCCCGCCGTTTCACGCTGTCCACAGCAGGTCTGTATGACTTATACACAATGTATGGGCAAGCTGTGGATAAAAAAGCCCTTTTGCCCGGCCTGCGAAACTATCCACAGGTTCCCCCCCAGCCTGAGGGGCCTCTATACAGGGGGTTTCAGGTGCATAAATCTCTTCAGAATCAACTAGATAATGAATTTCTCCACGAAATCTGGGCCTACCATCACCACCATGCTTTAGATTTATACCCAGATTTAGAAGCTAGGCCGGCCCCGATCCGACCCCAACGAGACCTGTGGACAGTGGCGTCTGCAGATGAAGCAACCGCAGCGTTGCGACCCACGATCTGCTTCACCCCTCCCGCAAGTTCGGGGAACGTGCATCAGGCCGAAGACCCGGAACTGCCGTACTCGACCGAAGTTGGCTGGGCAGCGCCCAAGTCAGCAACCTGGATTCCTACCGCGCAGGGCCGATTGCATCGGAGGGGCAACCAAGAACAATCGGCAAGCAGCAATCTCGAGCAAGGCATTCACCCAGACGTAGAGATTCGGCGATCTCCGATGCTCCACGTGGAACCTGCAAAAAAAACGCCCGGGAATATCCCGGGCGTCTTTGGTTCCACGTGGAACAGGCTGCTGTCAGAGACGCAGCGGCATCACCACGTGGCGCGACTTCTCGCTGCTGGATTCACGCACCAGCGCTGAGGAGTTGGAATCACGCAGCTGGATGATGACTTCCTCATCGCGCAGCGCGGAGAGGGCGTCCAGCAGATAGTTCACGTTGAAGCCGATGGCCAGATCGCTGACCGTGGTGTCGGCTTCGATCTCTTCCTGGGCTTCTTCCTGTTCCGGGTTGTGCGCGCTGATCTTCAGGTTGCCCGGCGAAACTTCCACGCGGATGCCGCGGTACTTCTCGTTGGACAGGATCGCGGCACGCTGCAGCGAGGCACGCAGCGCTTCGCGATCAACCTTCACTTCGCGGTCGGCGCCGATCGGAATCACCGCTTCGTAGTCCGGGAAGCGGCCGTCGATCAGCTTGGAGGTGAAGGTGACATCGTCGCGCTTGACGCGAACGTGGCTGCGGCCGACTTCCAGCTCGATCTCGCGATCGCCGCTCTCCAGCAGGCGCTGCAGTTCGGTCACGCCCTTGCGCGGCACGATGATCTGGCGCTTGGAACCGCTGGGCTTGGCCAGATCGGTTTCACACAGTGCCAGGCGGTGGCCGTCGGTGGCGACGGTACGCAGGGCATCGCCGCGCAGATCGAACAGCAGGCCGTTGAGGTAGTAGCGCACGTCCTGCTGGGCCATCGCGAACGCGGTGCGCTCGATCAGTTCCTTCAGGGTCGCTTCGCCGATGGCCACGCGCTCGGTGGCTTCCACTTCGTCAACCGACGGGAAGTCATTGGAGGGCAGGGTGGCCAGGGTGAAGCGGCTGCGGCCTGCCTGCACGGTGATCTTGTCACCGGTCTGCGAGACGGTGATCCGGCTGCCGTCGGGCAGGGCGCGGATGATCTCGAACAGCTTGCGGGCGGGGATGGTGGTTTCGCCGTCCTGGGCATCTTCAACCGCGATCCGCGACACCATCTCCACTTCCAGGTCGGTACCGGTCAGCGACAGCTGGCCGTTCTGCACCTGGACCAGGAAATTGGCCAGAACCGGAAGGGTCTGGCGGCGTTCGACCACGTTGACGACCTGTGCCAACGGCTTGAGAAAGGCTTCGCGCTGCAGTGTGAAACGCATGTGGTTCCGTGCCCCTATGCTTTAAAAAATGTGGAATAAATCAAAAGCTTGGTGGTGCTGGTAGAGACAGAATCGCTGGAAAACAACGCTAAGTCTTTGTAAGTAAAAGGATTTCATACCTCGAAACCCTCTGTATTACCGACCCCCAGGGGGTGGGGAAAGCTGTGGATAAATTCGACGCGATTTCAGAAGCCATTTTTATCCACAACGTGTCCCGCGCTTGCTACCGGATTCTGCACCGTTTTGTGCGATGACGCCTCATCGGCATCCGTGCATCATTCGCTCAGCTTCCGGATCAGCTTGTCCCAGTCCTCGCGGAGCTTGCCGTCGGTTTCCATCAGGGTCCGGATCTGGCGGCAGGCATGCAGCACCGTGGTGTGATCGCGACCGGCAAAGGCGTCGCCGATCTCGGGCAGGCTGTGCTCGGTCAGTTCCTTGGTCAGGGCCATGGCGACCTGGCGGGGGCGGGCCAGCGAGCGGGTCCGACGCTTCGACAGCAGATCCTTGATCTGCAGGCCGTAGTAGTCGGCAACGGTTTTCTGGATGTTGGGAATGCTGATCGCCTGCTGCTGGGCGCGCAGCAGGTCGCGCAGGGTTTCCTGGGCGAATTCGGTGGTGATCGCGCGGCCGGTGAAATTGGCGCGGGCGGTCAGGGTATTGAGCGCACCTTCGAGGTCGCGCACGTTGGAGCGCATCTTCTTGGCGATCAGGAACGCAACATCATCGGGAATCTCGGCACCGCGTTCGCGTGCCTTGGCCAGCACGATCGCGGCGCGGGTCTCGAAGTCCGGCGGTTCGATCGCGACCGACAGGCCCCAGGCAAGCCGCGACTTCAGGCGCGCTTCCAGGCCCTCGACTTCGCGCGGATAGCGGTCGCAGGTCAGGATGATCTGCTGCTTGCCATCGAACAACGCGTTGAAGGTGTGGAAGAACTCTTCCTGGGTGCGGTCCTTGCCGGCGAAGAACTGGATGTCATCGATCAGCAGCGCGTCCACCTGCTGGAACTGGCGCTTGAACTGATCCATGGTCTTTTCCTGCAGGGCCCGGATCATCGCGCTGAAGAACTGTTCCGAACGCAGGTACAGCACCTTCGCGCCCGGATTGGCCTGGCGCATGGCGTTGCCGGCGGCGAACATCAGGTGGGTCTTGCCCAGGCCCGTGCCTCCGTACAGCAGCAGCGGGTTGTGCGCGCGGTCGCCCGGCTTCTGCGCTGCCTGGAAGGCGGCGGCCAGGCCCAGCTGGTTGCTGCGGCCTTCAACGAAGTTGGCGAACGTGTAGTGATTGTCCAGGTTGCCGGCGAACGGCACCTGCGGTTCGCTGGACACGTGCGCAGACGGCGCGGAAACCGGCGCGTTCTGCGCCTCCACGGGACGCGGGCGCGAGCCGATTTCAAGAAAAACGTCGCTGAAACCGGCGAAATGGGCCAGCAGTTCGCGGATCCGGGCCAGGTACAGCTCGCGGACCTGGTCGACGATGAAGGCATTCGGTGCATACAGCACCAGGCTGTCCACGCGCAGATCGGCCTGCAGCGGCTTCAACCAGGTATGAACGTCTTCCGGCGGGAACTCCGCTTCGAGGCGCTCGAGACTACGGGACCAGGCATCCAT